>CAZNPP010000037.1:0-27690 GCA_964574785.1 uncultured Chloracidobacterium sp.
AGTGGAGTTAGGGCGAAATTGAGACACCCTAAACTGAAGTTTAGGGTATGTTGGATCTTGCACTTAACTTCTGGAGAGAGACCCTATCCCTCCACAGGTGTTGCCATTTGTTTCCTTCTTCAATAATCTGATTCAAAGACCGTGAAGCAACATTGCAGAAATGAAGCATCGCCATGAAAACAGTCGCGGAAGATAGAGAGGCGGCAGACGAAGTCAGACAAGAGCCTTTGCTGGTTCGTCTCGAACCCGTGGTGCACCTGACCGACGATCAGCTTTACGAATTCTCACAGCTCAACCGCGATCTGCGGATCGAGCGCTCAGCGCAAGGAGACCTCATCATCATGCCCCCCACCGGCGGAGAAACAGGTGAGAGCAATTCTGAACTCAACATGCAACTTAGGCTCTGGGCCAAGAGTGACGGTCGGGGAACTACTTTCGATTCTTCAACTGGTTTTCGCTTGCCTAACGGAGCGGTCCGTTCACCTGATGCCGCCTGGGTACAAGGCTCGCGACTGAACGAGTTACCGAAGGAAGTAAGGCAGAAGTTTCTTCCATTGTGCCCTGACTTTGCGATCGAGTTACTCTCACCGACTGATAGCCTCAAGGTCGTTCAAGCGAAAATGGAAGAATACATCGCTAACGGAACAGTCTTGGGTTGGCTGATTGATCCTGAGCGACGCCGCGTTTTTATATATCGCCCCGCTATTCCTGTTGAGGAACTCGTAAATCCCGAAACCGTTTCGGGCGAATCTCTGCTTGATGGTTTTGTATTGGACTTGCGTGAGATATGGTGAGTATTGGTGAATGGTAAATGGCGAATGGTGAAGTCAAGGAGACAGAAGTCAGGAATCCGGCCTCGCTAACGTCTTCTGACTCCTGACTTCACTCACCATTCACCATTCACTATTTACCATTTACCACCGTTGGGGAAGTCTTACTCCCGCCATTGTACTGCTCGAGCTTGCGATACAACGTCTTGCGACCAATACCAAGCGCCCGCGCAGCGTGCGATTTGTCACCCCTCGTGTAATCAAGAGTTGCTTCGATTGCTTGCCTCTCGATCTCTTCCATTGAAGAGGGAACAGTAACTTCGAATGTAGTTGTGCGCCCTTCGCTTGCTGCTGTTGCCCGCTCAACTTTGATTTTATCCCGGGCTTCCAATCCGATGTTGCTTATTGCTTCAGGTAGATCCTCGAGTTCGATCTGCCGGCCGGAAGCAATGATCACGGCTCGTTCAATGGCATTCTCAAGTTCTCGAACATTCCCGGGCCACTGGTAGGTCATAAATGCTTGCAGCGCGTCTCGCGAGATGCCGGAGATGAAGCGACCAGTCTTCTGCTTATAGTATTCAAGAAAATGAATGACGAGTGGGTGAATATCTTCGAGACGTTCACGCAGCGGCGGTAAGGTGATTGGAAACACTGACAATCGGTAAAACAGGTCGCGCCTAAAGGTTCCCAGTTCAACTGCACGTTCGAGATCAACATTAGAGGCTGCCACGATTCGCACGTCCGCTTTCAGCACTTCGTTTCCGCCCACTCGAGTAAACTCACCATCCTGAAGCACACGCAGCAAACGCACCTGGGCCGACAGACTCATCTCCCCTACTTCATCGAGAAACAGCGTTCCCCCATTGGCCTCTTCGAAGCGGCCGCGACGGCGAGCGCGAGCGTCTGTGAAGGCTCCCTTCTCGTGACCAAAAAGTTCTGATTCCAATAGCGTCTCCGGAATCGCGCCACAGTTGAGTTTTACGTACGGCTGGTCTTCACGGCCTGAGTTGAAATGGATCAAGTTGGCAAGCAGTTCCTTGCCAGTGCCGGATTCCCCGGCGATCAAAACGGTGGTTTGAGTATCGGCAACACTGAGTGCAAGTTCTATAGCTCGCCGAATAGCTGGTGTTTGTCCAATGATTCTTTCGCCGCCATAACGTTCATGCAACGCACTTCGCAAGTGCATGATCTCAGCGGAGAGTTGATCACGTTCGAGTGCTGTTCCGATTTGATCTGCAATCCCCTCGACTAAGGCTACCTCATGGTCCTGAAATGCTTCGCGCGCCTTACTCCAGACTAAACCCAATAAGCCAAATGTTTGGACCCCGACACGTACGGGGGCCACCAAGGCAGCTCTGCCTCCGAGAGTTGCGTTGAACATTAGGCGAAAGGGGAATGGCAAATCAGTTTCTAATAGACGCAGCGTCTTACCTTCAGCCAACACATCCATCATTGCGGGAAACTGGGTGACATCAAGCGATTTGCCATGGGCGTCAATCAAACCTTGGACAGAATTCGTTGCAGCTTGCGGCGCAGTCTTGAAAGCAGCAAGGCTGATCCGTCCTCCTGAAGGATCCAGCACACCTAGCGCTGAGTAATCAGCGCCGACAAGTGCAATAGCCCTTTCGAGGACCAATGATGAGACCTCTTGAAAATCAGAACGTGCATTCAAAGCATTTGCGATCTCAAGCAACGCACGTTTCGTCTCCGCTTCTCTTTCTTTATCTGTATACAGGCGCGTGTACTGATAACCGACGGCAATTTGGCCTGCGATTGATTGCAGGAACGAGACCTCGTCATCAAGCCAGGCGCGCAGACTTTGTGTTGTGTGAAGTCCCACCAATCCTAAAACATCGTCTCCGAGGACTACAGGAACTACCAGAAGCGAACGTGTCCCCAAACTGGCAGCCAAAAACCGTACTTTCTGGTCCAGCCCTGGCGCCGAAGTGTCGTCAAGTCTGATTGGGTTAGTTATATCCACCCGTTCCGACAGTTTCGTCACATCGAGGGGGATTACGGTGCCGAGGCTTGACGGAACGTCGGTGGAGGCACGCCATTCGTGGCTGATGCGCAGCTCGCTTGCGGAGGTCAGTTGAATAACATCGCACCGGTCGACATTCATCATTCGACCAAGCTCAGAGACGATAACATTCAAGAAACGATCAAGATTGATTGCGGTGGGAAGCGCGAGGGCCAGACGATTAATAATCGCCTCGCGAGCTTCGTGCATCTTAATCTTTCGTTCGAGGGAGAGAGATTGTTGCGTTTCAGACATTGGGGTTCACACGCGGAAAATTACTACCGCAAGACCTGGCCAAGCAAATCATTCAAGCAAATCATTGAAGCTTGGTCAGAACTGAATTGTGTAGGCGTGATCATAACGAACCAACTCTGAACTTGCAAAGCAGGCCCCCAAAGTCCGACAAACTTCAGTTTGTCGAAAAGCTGCATTTCCGCGAAACCTCTTTCGAGTTGGTAACGAGCGACAAACTGAAGTTTGTCGGACAGTGCTTTGCAGTCCTGGACCTGGCCCCTTATAATTTGCTTCCAGTTCTTTGCGAGTAATTCGAGAATCAGATTAAAAGTATGCCAATATATGAATTTGAATGTCGCAAGTGTAAAGCCCATATAGAGGTCTTTCAGAAGCTTAGCGATAAGCCCCCAACAAAATGTAAAAAGTGCGGCGGACGCCTTGAAAAATTGATTTCCACTCCAGCTATCCAGTTTAAAGGATCAGGTTGGTATGTAACTGATTACGCCGGAGGTGCTAGAAAGGCTGCTGAGAAAGCAGAAAGCGAAGGTTCTACAAAAGAAGAAGCTAAGTCAGACACGAAAACCAAAGAGGTCTCTCCGTCCAGGAAAACCGACAAAACTTCACCGACAAAAGTCCCCAGCGGTGATTAAGAACGTAACTGTAAGTCGATGTTCTACCCATTACGCACTGCCCGAATGGGGATCAGGTCCGGTCCCGCTTTTCCTCGTACAGTATTGGTCCTCGTTTTGGTGGGCAGCTTTTGCAGCTTGTTACTGGGCCAGGCTGGCCGGCGCCCGCACACGTCTGGCGAAGGAGGCGTGCTACTCAGCATTGTCGCCAAACACGAAGAAAAGCCCGGTATTCCTATCACAGGTAGGCAGGTGGCACTATATGACAACGGTGTCGAGCAGAACATAAGAAACTTTTCTCCTGATCCTTCCCCTGCCCGAATCGTTCTTCTCGTAGACAATTCACTGACACTGCGTGCTGACATCGAGAAACTCGAAACGGCTACGAGGGAGTTTGCTTACGAAATCTACGAAGGGGACAAGCTTCTGATTGTAGGCTATGACGAACAGGCAGAAATCGTTGCTGATTGGACCGATGATGCCAAGTCAATCGAAGTCTCACTCAAGTCTTTTCGTAAGAAAGGGCAGCCGCATCTATTCGATGCCATGGCGGCGGTGATCACTGAGGCCCTGCAGCCGCTGGCAGGAGAGAAGAAGGTCATAGTCGCCATTAGCGATGGCCTGGATCGCGGAAGCAAGACGTCATTCGAGAAATTGCTGGCTGATCTTCAATCTCTCGACATTACTGTTTATGCGATTCAAGCACCTGACAGAACTCGGGGAGCGCTAAGACGCGACGTTCCTAAGCCAAAACAGGTTATCGAGAAATTGGTCGAAGGCACTGGCGGGTTGGTCTTTCCAATAGACAAGCCTGACGAGGCTGCGAGGACTATCTGCGATGAGTTGAGAAAAAATCGTTACGTCTTATCCTACGTTCCATCTAGCGCGCCTTTCGGTGAACCCCGCCGGATTTTGGTAGTTGGTGACGAGGGTATTTCGATTAGGTCGAAGAGCATGCAACAGCCCAACTAAGTCCAAAGTCCAACGTCCAACGTCCAAAGTCCAAGGTCCAAAGTCCAAAGTCCAAAAGTGTCTTGTACCAGGAATTATTCAAAGGATTCAAAGGTTCAAAAGTAGGAAGTGTCGGCGAAAGTGTGGGATGCAAAACGTCAGCTAGTCTGGCTCGTGGCAGGAATTACCCTTGGAACATTCGTAGCCTGGCAGGATTCATATGATGAAGACGGAACGTTTGTACTAGAGTTCTTCATCTTCATGGAGATCCTGGTACTGAGCATTATCGCCGTGCTGTTCTATATTTACTCTCGAAAAGAATAAGTCCAAGGTCCAAGGTCCAAAGTCCAAAGTCCAAAGTCCAAAGTCCGTTGGTCTAAAGTTGAAAATGAGCTTCAGACCAACGGACTGGACTTTGGACTTTGGACTTTGGACTTTGGACCTTGGACTTGGACCTTGGACTTTGGACTTTGGACTTTGGACATTTTCTTCCTATCGCAACAGCCCTGACAGCCAGTGCATTATATTAAGAACTAACTGTTTGTTGTCGATTCCCGGAACATTCATTCCGAACGGACTCCGCTCCGGACCTGCCAACTGAGCCGTAAGCATCCCAGCCTCGCCCAAGACTACGACGCGACCTTTACCGAACTTGAACGCGATCCCCTGAGCTTTGCCTGCTGCAGATCTGACTTCTTCTGAATCGCGACTTGGTTTGTCAACGGCACTGTCTGACAACTTCAGGAATGCCGAACTGTTTTCCGGACCCTTTAGAGACTGTCCGGTAAAAGAAATAACGCGCTGAATCTTTTCACTCTCGTTGCGACCTTCTGTGATTGGATGCTCGGCCAGAAGGCCATTTTCCCGAGAGTAAGTAATGAAACCATCGTTGCCTAAACTCTTTTCCGCGTGATTTGGATCTACAGTAAACGAGTTACTCATTTCGACACCGAAACGCTGGGCTAAATTCCGGGCAGCGCTGCCAAATGGCGCATGATCTGCTATTAAGAGAAGGTTCCCGCCCGAGCGCACCCAGTCAGTAACAGCATCACATTCTTCTTCAGTAAATGCTGAGGAGTCCGCATCATCATCATCGTACTCATCGGCGCCGAGTGCGTTAGCGATTATAAGAATCTTGAAGGTCTGCAAGGAACCTTTGGAAAAGTTTTGCCGACCCCGGATGACTCGGTACCCATCGTTCACCAGAAGGTCTACAAAGGGTTTATAGCGACCATCTACAGTGTGAAAGTTGTGATGCGCTTCGTCGAAGAGCACTCTGGGCAAATTGCTTTTGTAGGCTGGACGCTCAACGGTTACGTTGAACTCAGGGTCGGCCATTTGCTGGGCAGAAACGACTGGTGCAATGATGAGAAGGAGGACGAAGAGGATTGCGGATTGTGGATTGCGGATTGCGGATTGGCGATTGTTGATAGTCGATTGCCGACAGGTGATTGGCGATTGCGGAGTTGCCGATTTTCGATTGCCGATCGGCGATTGGCGGATGAGTTGTTGGACTCTTATGTTTAATATTGTGAACAATCGCGTCAATAGCATTATGTGAAATCGTGAATCGTTAGAGACAAATCGACAATCGAAATAAACAAATCGCAAATCGACAATCAGCAATCCCTACAACTTCTCAAGCCGCTCCGCTGCCAACAGCAGTGTCTCGTCCTTCTTGCAAAAACAGAATCGAACCTGCTGCGCGCCTCGTTCCGGCACGCTGTAAAAGCTTGAGCCAGGCACACATGCCACGCCAACTTCGCGGATCAAATGTTTTGTGAATTCCACATCATTGGCGAACCCAAAGGAGGAGATGTCCGTCATGATGTAATAAGCGCCGTCGGGTTTGAATGTTGAGAAGCCCGCCTGGTCCAATACTGGCAGCAGCAAATCCCGACGAGCTTGATACTCTGCCTGCAAGCCCTCGTAGTAACTCTCTGGTAACGACAATGCGTAAGCGCCGGCTGCCTGCAACGGCGCGGCAGCGCCAACAGTCAGAAAATCGTGCACCTTGCGAATCCCGTTAGTGATATCAGGTGGCGCTATGCAATACCCAACTCGCCACCCGGTAACTGAATACGTCTTAGACATCGAGTTAACGATCACAGTGCGTTCGCGCATGCCATCGATCTGAGCCATCGAGATATGACGAATATCCGAATGGGCTTTGGGATAAAGGATGTGTTCGTAGATCTCGTCCGTAAAACAAAGCGCGTCAAACTCCTGGCAAAGGTTAGCAATAAACTCCATCTCAGCGCGTGAGAAGACCTTTCCGGTAGGATTATTGGGGTTGCAGATAATTATAGCCTTCGTATTCCGATTGAAAGTCTGCCTGAGTTCATCTTTCTCAAAGTTCCAATCAGGCGCCCGCAATGGCACGTAACGGGGACGCGCATCTGAAAGAATTGCATCGGGTGCATAGTTCTCATAGAAGGGTTCAAAGATTATGACTTCTTCCCCGGGATTGACCGTTGCCATCATCGCGGCAATCATTCCCTCTGTAGAACCGCAGGTAACTGTGATCTCGGTCTCCGGATCGATGTCAAAACCTAAGTACCACTTTGTCTTGAGGGCAATCGCTTCACGAAAATCTTTAGCGCCCCAGGTAATCGCATACTGGTTTATGTCTTCCTGAATAGCCTTCATCGCGACCTTCTTAATGTCGTCCGGCGCGGGGAAGTCAGGAAAGCCTTGTGACAGATTGACGGCGCCGTGCTTAATTGCTTCACGCGTCATCTCCCTGATTACGGATTCAGTAAACAGGTCGGCTTTTCGGGAGACATGCCGATGGGCTGAGTAGACTGGTGTTGTCATCTCTGAGAGTTCGATGTTAGCGTGCACGATGCTCTCACAGATGTGAAGTCAGTTCAAGAAACGTCACTTCATCCTTTCGCAACGGCCCGGGCGCTACGAAGCTGGAAAAATTGAGCCTGTGCCTCGAGCGTTCGGTGGTCCAATCCGAGAATGTTGAATTCGCAATTTTTCCAGCTTCTCCGCTTCCGGTTCTGTAAAAGCGCTTCCGGTTCTGTAAGGGCGGTAGGCCTTATGTGAAGCAATCGGTACTTGTATAACCTGATTCAACGCTCACAACTCAGCAGCACGGTATCTCAAGACCGCCGTCGCCTTCGCGTTTTAGTTGATCAATTATCGAACGAACGGCAGGAGCCAAGGTGCCTGTCGGGGCCAGTTTTAGATATGCCTCGTAAGCCTCAACAGCTTCCTTGGGCCGGCGCATCTTTTCATAAGCCGCGCCAAGCATTTGATAGATTATAGGTTCAGAGTCCGCGAGTTGGACCAGCGCCGCGCGGTACTCGCCAACCGCGTCTTGATACTGTCGCCGCTCTTCTAATAAGCGTGCAAGACCGACGTGGGCTTCAGGTTGAAATCCTTTTCCTTCCTTGATTGCTCGCCGGAACGACTTGACTGCTTCATCTTCGAAAGCCGCCTCCTTGTAGATACGGCCCTCAACAGCAGATGCCTCTGGATAGACAGGACGCGATTTGCGAGCGGCAACAATCTCTGCTAGCGCCTCGTTATATTTATTTAGGTCCATCAACACTCGGGCCAGTCCAACCCTTGCAGCGGGAAAAGCAGGGCGAAGCTTCAAAGCACGCCGGTAAAGTTCAGCAGCTTTTTCTAGACTCTCATCGTCTCTTGCTTTCTCTCGAGCTGTTTCAGCTTCCTGGAAAGCAAGCTCGGCAGCATCAGTGGTCCTGACCAACTTCACAGCAACTTCACGCCGGCCGGCAATCAACGGAAGCGTCACTTCCCTGAAACCGTTAGCACGCACGCGCAAAGTACTTCGACCCGCAGGCACCTTCTGGATGACCAATTTGCCGGAGGCGTCTGTTACACCGCGACGAATCTCATTAATCCAGACAATTGCTGCAGGTTCAGTGATTACTGTAACCGAAGCACCGGCAGTGGCGGGACGAGTCTGAGCGAGTGCTGATAAGTGAATCCCATGAATTGCAAAAATCGCAATGAATAAAGCTCCCCACCTGCGAACTTCAAAGCTTTGCAGGCTTTTACTCCTCGTTCTCAACATCTTCTGTAACCCTACGCTTCCTTGTTTCAGAGTCCTCCGTCGATACTCTTGCTGACATTATGTTGCTTCCAACCTCTGAACGGAATCGTCCGTTGAGGTCGTAAAGTCTCTCGTACTGAAGTCGATTCCGGACTACTCCCTGTACGTACAGACGAGTCTCTCGGAAAGGTATCGCTTCAACCCACTCGTCGATTTCTAACGGGAGTGTTTCACGCCATCGCACTGCACGCATTGGACCAGCATTGTAGGCGGCCGCGACGTATTCGATACGGCCAAACCTATCGACTTGATCGCGAAGATATGCAGTTCCCAGTTGAATGTTCAGCCGGGGCTCATAGAGATTTTCCTCAGTAATGACTTGAGAAACACCGTGCTTCCTTGCCGTAAGACGCGCAGTAGGCAACAGCACCTGCATGATCCCGTACGCGTTCGCAGATGAACGCGCTCGTGGCATAAAAATGGTTTCCTGCCGAATAACGCCAGCCACCTGATAGGGATCAAGTCTCCTTGCACGCGACTCCTGAACAATGATGTCCCAATGCGAAAGCGGGTAGAACACATCCCAGACTTCGCGGCTCATCTCCTCTGGTTTCATCTGCGTGTAATCAGGATAACTTCTTCTCAGTGTGTTCAGGGCACGCACGTTATCGTCTTGCGCTCTGTAGATGCGGGCGATTGCCAGATTTACCTTAGGACTATTCGGAGCGCGCTTTGCTGCCGCATCAAGCTCTTCAAAAGCCCAATCGGTTACCCCAACATTTGTTAGCTGATCGGCTTTGGCAATTCTCAACTCCTCGTCTTTGCCGGCTGTTTCTTCTGCTACAGTGACAGGCTTAAGATTAGCAACCGCACGGCCAACAACAGATTCAGGCGCAAAACTTTTGTTCGGCGCTCTTCCACTCTTTGTTAACGCCTCTAATCTTTGCTTTGCGAGATAGCCATACCAGTTGGCATCGTACCGCGCGAGCATCGCCTCATAGAGTGCCTGAGCTTCGGCTATCTTTCCCGCACGTTCCGAATCCCGCGCCGCCCAATATCCAGCACGTCCCCGATTATCCGTGTTACGGTCGGCATAGAAGGCGAGATGTTCAGTGAGTAGTCGAGATGACTCTTGGAAGTTCTTTGCGTCGTGTGCCTGCCAAGCAAGTTCAAATTGAGCTTGGGCCACTTCAACTGCACCGGGATAACCAGTAACAGCAAGACGAAAGAAGTAGTTTGCTTCAGATGGGTTCTTTGCTTCCTGAGCTATCTGGCCCATGCTTGCCATGGCGCGCCGAGTAAAGGTGTTATCAGGGAAAGCGCTGCGCAGTTGTTCAATGGTAGCTCTAGCCTGCGGCCACTGCCGCGCACGAGCATAAGTTTGTGCTAAGTAAAAGAGGGCCTCAGCTCGGACCTCCCCAGCAGAAGTTGGAATAGCAGTTAGAGCGGCCACCGCATCGGTTGTCCGTCTGCTGTTATGAGCTGCGATTCCGCGCCGAAGCTGCGCCTGAGAAGTAGCAATATTCGGGAAGAACACAAAAGCCTCGGTGTATGCTTGAATCGCATCGGCAAAGCGTGAGGCATCGAATAACCGCTCGGCACGGGTTAGCGCTTCTTCTCCTGAGCTTGGAGCTGTAGTCGATCCTAATCGTGTAATCGCTGCAGCCGCTTGAACACTCTCCGTAGCGGCTGGGGCATAGAAGTACAGCCGCCGGTAAGCGGCAAGCGCTTTGGTAGTGTCGGACGTTTGATCGTACGCTCTGGCCGTCAAGAACAGAGCGGCTGCATCATCATTCTCTGCCAGCTCCTGAACTAACAGTGGAACGCCTGCAGCTTGGCCCGCTGCCATTAGAAGTTCACCGTCACGCAAAATCGCATTACGCCGACGCAAGGACAAAGGATGGGTACGGGCAAGTTGCTGGTAGACGACGCGTGCTTCTGCAAACCTATTTGCTTTTTCAAGCGCCTCGCCCCGCATATGCAACGCATAGTCGCCGATTGCCGTTTGTTCCTGAATTAGGCGCGAGTCAAGCAGCGCAGCAGCGCCATTAAAATCATTGGCATTTAACTTAATTCGGGCTCTAACTATTCTTGCTAAGGCTGCTGCCCGGGTTCCGGGAACGCTGGCCTCTAAACGAGCAACTACATCTTCCGAGGGCAGGACACCACCTCGCGTGAGGAGTCGCAGATGTTCAAGAGCTTTAGCGTCGCCCTGGGTTTGGGATCGTGTTTGACAGCTTGCGGTGAAAAGTACAGGAAGGGAGGCTCCGGTGGCTATAGCAAGGCCTAAAAAGAGGAGAGTAAGTCGATGTTTACCAAAATTCCTGACCAACTGTCCGCTCCGTTACTGGTTGTCTGATTTGCAGTTGACTGGGTGAATGCGAAACTACTCCTTAGTGCCCCGTCAGGCAGAAACGGTTGCTCCCGGATAAGTCTCCCCCAGTTTCGCTTCGTCGCCGCCGGCCAAGGTATTGACTAGCTCGTGATGAAAGTAATCGTACTTAGTGGCTACTTCGGGTTTAACTCGCTTGTCATACATTTCACGCGAACGATCAATATATTCACGCAAACGATCATACAAGTCATGTTGCATCCGCCCCTCGTCTACCTTCTGTTCATTATAGAGTTTGATTTCAGAAACCAGCAGCCGGGCAAATCTGCGAGCATCATTATGAAGGCGGCGTTCTTCCTCACTGCTTACATCGACTGGCAGGTCTGCATCCGCACCAAAACGCCTTCTGCCGACTTGTGGCTCTGGTTCTGGAAGAGATGAATCCCTCAACTCAAGACTTGTCTCGACGGGAGGCTCTATCGAGACTGTTTCAGCTTGCATAGCAGACACCGGTTCAACCTCTGCTTCGGGGGCTGCGACGGGTTCCTCATAAGTCGGAGCCTCAGCATATTCGACCGTTGGTCTGTATGAAGCGGAGGGTTCAGGTTCAGTTGTCGCCGGTGCAACCGTCTCAGGAGCTGGTTTAGCCGGGATACGTGCTGCGGATAAAAGTTCTACAGCCATTCCGGCAACCCTGACTAGAGTCTCGAGAGCTTCGAGGTTAATTGCCTCTGAATCTAGTCCGGCCGAATCAGCGTAAAGCACCGCCACCGTGCGATTACGAACTGTAAGCGGGATCGATACAACTCGCTGAGGAGTCTCCTCACCAAGCCGGTTGAGTAACAGGTGGTCCTCCGCGTGCGCATGAGGTCCGCCACTCCATGTCTCGTGAGATCTTACTGCCTCACCAATTATGGAATTCGCTGAAACGGGAATGTTGATCTGTTGAATGGCGTCATCCCCAACGGTGCCTTGAAAACCTCGAGCGCGCCACCCGTTGGCGTGTTCGCCCTTAATCGCAAAGAATGCGACTCGGGGTGCGAATGATGCTGCCCGATTAACCAACACTCTCAAAATCTCAGCTTGGGAGTTCTGCTCGTGAATTTCTGAGATGGCGGCCTTAATTATTGCCATCTCGCTCGAAGCCCGAGCACGGCTGGACTCTGCGGCCGCAAGGTTTATTCCTTCTTCATGTGCGGCCCTCAGGTGCTCCAGAATCGAGGCTGCAAGGGATCCGTCGATTTGCACTTCGCTTTGACGGTCCATTAAACGAGTGAGAGATTCATTGAGTTGGCTTTGCAGAGCGGCAATCTCTTGTTTGACACCACTTAGTCGCCCCTCGATGTAGCTTTCAATCTCCTGGCGTAAGCTATCTTCCAGTTGTCCGCTGACCACAGTTAAGTTCCTCCATGGGTTTCAAGGATGCCCTGGGGTTCGTGGGTAAGGAGTTTAACCTAAGGCTAAACTCTTGTCGTTGAGAGACTCGCAGGGCAGAAGGTCTCTCGGTGGATTATGAACGCGCATTATTATGTCGGTCAACAGGTAATTCAACTGGAGGCGGTTTGACAGGCTCTTGACTGTAGCGATATAAGAACCTCCAGCGATATTTGCGATGTCTGGTACTGTACTGATTGTTGATGATTACGACGACAATCGGGAACTGTTGCGGCTTCTGCTTACTTCGGCTGGTTACGAAGTTCGTGAAGCAAGAGACGGCCCCGAATGTCTTGCGATGGTGAGAGAAAGCCTTCCCGAGCTAATTATGCTCGATCTTTGCATGCCAGTAATCGATGGCTGGAGTCTTTTGCAAGAGCTCAAGTCTGATCAGCGTACTGCAACCATTCCCTGTGTAGCTGTCACCGCTTATGCCGATTCTGACGCCACCCAAGCGTTGAATGCAGGTTTTAGTGGGTATCTGTCCAAACCTTTTCAAACTGCAGAATTGATCGAGACAGTTTCTCGCTTGTTGTCCATTTCCAGGACAGAGCAAGGAAAGAAAGTGCCTGATTCAGCTTTGGGCGTTCCCGCTCCTGGATCGCAGCCGGCCTAATAGTTTCAGAGGCTGTCTCTATTTATACGAGATGACAACTTGTTGGATTGAGGGAGGCAGCGAGTGGAATTCGCTACGCTTGAAACCAGCATTGCTGAACATCTTTTCAAATTCAGAGAACGTGTATGCGTCACCTGCCGGAGTGCTGCCGAGCATCACTACACTGAATGCTGCAGCATCCGACGGTGAGATTCGATCTTCGTTTGGCACAAATTCAAGCGTAACGGCTCGACCGTTCTCATTCAGAGCTGAATGGACCTTTCGCAATAGCGCTTCACAGGTGCTCACGTCGAAGTGGTGCAAGAAATTAGTTAACAGCACAAGGTCATAGCCTTCACCATAGTCAACATCGAAAGCGCTTCCTCCTATAGTGCTGTAACGGTCAGCTACACCAGCGTTTTGTGCATTCTCTTTCGCTACCTCGAGGACGTTGGGCCAGTCGACTGCCACAATCTCCGCAGACGCATTGTTTTTCGCGAATGCGATCCCAAAAAGGCCGTGGCCAGCAGCAATGTCCAGAATTTTGAGTTTTTGATTCGCCTCTGGGTCTACGAGTTTTGCGAGCAGTTGAGAAGGCAGAAACATTAAGGGGGCCATGGCTCGCGCAAAGTTAACCCATATTGGGTGCTCGGGTGCGATTGTTCCTTCTTCTGAAGCAATGGTTCCCCCCTTGCGCACAGCCGCGGCAAAATCGTTAAAGCCTCCTGTTAAGGTTGGTGACGAAAGGAACTCGACGGCGCCACCCAGGTACGCTGGGGACCCCTTATCAAGAAAAGTGGCTGAATCAAGAGTTAAACTGTATTGACCGTTCTCCTTGTTAAGAAAGCCAATCACGCAGAGAAAATCGCAGAGGATTCTGGTTCCCCTTTCGGAAGCGTCGCATCGTTGAGCAATTTTATCGGCAGTACTGTTTCCCTCACCGATTGCTGTGAAGATTTCTAGCTCAATTGCTGCTTTCAATGCTTCGGTTCGTTGATAGGAGTTGATTGTCTCGAAGAATAATTGGGGTGATGGTTGTTGCAGAGCAGGACCCGACATGTAGTTTCTCCTTGAATGGAAGATTTAATATTTCAGTTTTGGACCGAGGCTTTTCTCACAGCGAAGGCACCTATCCTTTGCACTCGGTCCATAGGTTATAGCAGTTAAAATCCCCTCCTGGACTTGATACTCGATTCCCCTTCTTTGATCGTGATAATAGGTAGCGCCTGAGCTATCTGTATACCACTTGATGCGTTCGAGATTTCGTATCTTGAGCTTGGCGATCGGGAAGGGATCATGGAGTGTGACGCTGATATTTATAACTCTACCCTCTGGAACATTCCAATTGCCCCAATCCGCGGGAAGCTCCTGCTCGCAACGGTGACGGGCATACATTACCTGGACACGGTTCTCATCTATTTCAAACAATTCTATTGTGCCGCCATCCCCCGCGAGAGGTTGACCAAATAGTCGTCGCACATCAGCTCGCGTGGAATGCAACGGGACAATCCCGCGCCACGGCTTCGCGGCACACTCATAAGTCGTGGCCAGAATAATACCAACTGTGAAAAAAGAGATGGCAAGTCGCCTTTCGAGAACTTTCACGGCGTACGTATCATTTTATGGTGTAAATGTTCGGTAATAATCGATCCCCGAAAAGTTAACATGCAGCGCCTTACCATTGATGATTGTCCGGAAAGTCAAACGCTCGGCAGGATTAACATCTCCATCTGGTCTAAACACGCCGGACTCAACTTGGATGAGCGGCTGCTGCCCTCCCATTAATAAGCGTCCCTTCCGCAAGACTATTCGAAGGCTTCCATACCAGGGATTCTCACAGCGGAAATGACCGGTGTAAGCTTCCCATTCTTTTGGATGGTCGAAACCTTCAGGGCCCGTGTACCTTTCATTTCTCCACCAATCCGAGCCATGGAAGGCTTCAACTACTGTGTTGTTCTGGCGACCAAAGCCGAGCACAAACAACTCAAAGTCAGGATGCTTCACAAGGAAGCGATCCCTTCCAGCGGGTTCAAGCGCGATCTTCTGACCTCGGTGGTGTAACAAGAGTCGCTCTCCTTCGCCGGTGAGTACTAACTCAGTTCCTGCAGAAGCTTTGTATGTGCCGGCGTAGTCTGCGGCGTTTTGTACTCGGTCGGGTGCTGGTGGAGATGGTGGGGCTTGGGGCAGGTCGGAACCACTATCGACTGCCCTAAGAAGATCGAGTGCATATTTGGCTACGGCATTGGGCCGATATCCACGGAGGTTGGCATTGACGGAAGCAAAGACGCCAAATCCTGAAGTCAGATCGGCATGCATTGCCGAACTGAAGGCAATCATTCCTCCCGTATGACGAGCTAGCTTCAAGCCAGCGGTGTCGCTAATCCAGAGTCCATAAGAATAGTTCGCCTCTTCGCCGCCAAACGGAGCTTTGATTACTGGCTTGATTAGTAGTTCAAAACTTTTCTCAGATAAAACTCTGCCGCGTGGTCCAATTCCGTTATTTAGAAGCATCTGCAGGTAGGAGACCATATCTTGCGCAGTGGCCGCAACGCTGCCTGCCGCTTCTGGAACTTCAACCCACGGAGCTTCACCGAGTTTGCCTCTGAGCGGAAAAGGCCGGTCATCGTAGAATGGCGCATAACCAATGGCGATCCTTTCCCTGATACCATTTGTGATAATCGGTGAGCTAGCGGACATTCCCAGTGGTTCAAGTACGCGCTTACGCAAAACGTCTGCGAAAGGTTGTTTATCCTGTGCCTCGAGAAGAAATCCGAGTAATGCATATCCTAAATTTGAATAGACGAAACGACTGCCCGGTTGGAATCCAGTTCTTAAAGGCGTCGCGGCGATGCGTGTCAGTAGTGGAACACCTGAAAGTCCTGCAGTGTGGCTCAATAGATGATGCGTAGTAAAAGGGGCATGTGTCGATTCGATCTTTAACCAGGGAAGATAACTGCTTACTGGCTTTTGCAGATCGAGTTTTCCTTCATCAGCTAGTTTGAGAGCAGCAATGGCGACAAAGGACTTCGAGATCGAGCCAATTTGAAACATTGTCTGGTGACCAACGCGTACTCCGGTTTTCAGATCAGCAAAACCATAATGAGAGACCCGCATGCTGCCCGAGCGATTCGCGATTGCTAATGTGAGTCCCGGTGCGCCCATTTCGGCCATGTGACGCGCAATAAATTCATCAAGGCGTTTGTAGGCAGGTTGATAATCCTTTAATTGCGTTTGTTCCTGATGTGTAGCAGCAACGGTGATACCGGCATGAGATCGAAGTTCACTTAGGAGGATAAGGCCAACGCCCGATTTAACTCCCCTACGAAGAAGAGACCGTCGGGTCATGAGTTGAGACATTTTGGGTTCTCCTTGGCAGGAGTCAGGAGACAGGAGTCAGAAGTCAGGAGCATACAGTTTAGAAATTGGCTTTGCATTCACCCTCAGGCTCTTGAATGGCTTCTGACTTCTGTCTCTTAGCTTCTGCTTCTTGACTCCTGACTTCTCACTTCTGGCTCCTGACTTCTGACTTCTGACTTCTAACGAGTGATTCCATCACATCACAAAACCGATTTAATTCGCCGAGCGTTGTGTAGAGATTCGGTGTGATACGAATTCCCTGAAACTCTTCATGAAGTATCGGTGTGGTGAAGATCCGATGCTTGTCAAAAAGATAGCTGACAACTGCAGTAGGGTTTGTCCCCTCAATATGCACATTACCGATAGCGCACGATTGATCATCAGCGAACGAGGTATTGAATTTGATTTTTGGCACGTCCTTGAGCCGATTCATCCAATAGCGAGTGAGGTAACGGAGGCGCGCTTCTTTGCGTTTGCTGCCGATGGCGTTGTGAAAAAGCATCGCTTCCCCTATCGCAAGTTTTGGCGCCGCCGAGTGGGTACCAATCTCTTCAAACTTACGAATATCGCTAACTTGCTTCGATTCGGCGGCCATTAGCGGCCAAATTTTTTCAACCTTGTCTCGCTTAACATAAAGCATGCCTGTGCCCTTGGGTGCATACAGCCACTTATGTAAAGAGGTCCCGAAGTAATCGCAGCCCAGGTCCTTCTGTTTGAATTCAAATTGCGCAAAGGAATGGGCGCCATCAACTATCGTCTCGATACCTCTGGCGCGCGCCAGATCACAGACTGCTTTTACAGGAGTGATTTGTCCCGTGATGTTTACCATGTGAGAGATCAGGATGAGGCGTGTGCGGTTAGTGATGCCGCGTTCGACCGCCTCAGCTATCTCATTCATGTTGGCTGGCGATATAGGAATCTTAATAAGCTTTAACACTAGACCTTCGCGCTGCTCTCGCTGCCGCAAAGTGGTCAACATGCGAGGATAATCTTGTGTGGTTGTTAAGACCTCGTCGCCGGGTTTGAAGTTCATCCCTAGAAGCAGAGTCTCCAGCGACTCTGAAGCGTTTCGGGTGATGGCAATCTCCTCCCGATCGCAACCAAACATCTCAGCTAACCCGGTGCGGATAGTCTCTGATTGCGGCTCGAGGATCTGCCACATTGTGTAGGCAGTTGCATCTTCCTGTTGCCAGATGTAACGCACAAGGGCTTCAGTAACTATTCGAGGGCTGGGGGAAACGCCTCCATTGTTGAGGTTGATTATGCCCCGGGTAACAGAGAAGGCGTTTTGAATCGTGGCCCAGTAATCTTCTTCGATTGCCGCTTGTTGTGGCGTGAGGTGGTTGATGTTCCTGGTTGCTCCCAGGACTTCTTTGAGTAGCGACCTAACTGGTGCAAAAGATAACGCTGCTAGTCCAATCCCTTTGCCGGCCAATGAAAGGAATATGCGACGCGTGCACTCGGATTCGGCCAAGGAAACTGTCATGCTTCTTAAGTCCGTCCCGCAAGCTCATCAAAAGCCGACCAGAGTTCAGCCAGCTTAGCGCTCGACACATTGCCAAGATGGCTACTGAGATATCGGCGGTCAACTGCGGTTAGTTGGAAGATCAAGGCCACAGAGACGCGACGTAGTCCATTTTCCTCGTCGGCTTCAACTAGCAATGTTCCAGGAAAACGCAGCGCATCAAGTTGTCAAGTAAGTGGTATGACCAGGACTGTAGGAAGACGATCTGAAGAACTTTTGGACTGAACAACGATTGCCGGGCGTCTTCCGCGTTGCGCGTGTCCGCCTCTCGATGGCAAGTCAACCCAGCGGATTTCACCGACAGTCACTTGTATCAGGATCCTCGTAAGGGAAAAGGTCGAGGCTCTCAGCGCCAAGCTCCTGCCAAGCCTCAATCTCATCGCGCAACGCGTCAACCATGGGTTCCTTTGTTAGCGGTACAAGAAGGATTCCGTTTCGTGTTTCAATCATTCGCACTGGCGTGTCAGTTACAAGCTGGTACCGATCGAGCACATCCTCCGGAAGTGTGATCCTACCACCACTTTTCAACAACAAGGTTTTGGAACATAAAGGAATTCTAGCACAGCCTCAACTTGATAGTTCACTGACATAAACAACCTCCCCTCCAATTACTGTCATCACGCATGGCGTTTTAAGTATCTCCATCTCGGGAATCGTCATAATGTCCGCGGAGAATATCGAAAAGTCGGCGAGTTTCCCTACTTCAATAGAACCCCGGAGCTTCTCTTCGAATGCTGCAAAGGCCGGCCAAATCGTAAACATCTTCAAAGCCTGTTCACGGGTCACGGCCTCTTCTGGATGCCAGCCTTCACCACTAAAGCCCTTCTGATCCTTCCGCGCTACGGCAGCATAGAACTCGATCATTGGTTCACCTCGCTCGACAGGCGCGTCAGAGCCACCCGCAATGATTGCCCCGCTCTTTATCAATGTGGCCCAAGCGTATGCGCCAGCTAGCCTCTTTATTCCGACGCGGCTTGGAGCAAAGTGGAGATCGCCAATGGCGTGTGACGGTTGCATCGAGGGAATCACGCCCAACTGTGCAAAGCGGGCAAGATCTTTTGGATTAACTATCTGAGCATGCTCAACACGCCAGCGCGGATCGGCTACTTTTCTTTGACTGGCAGGTACCGCTGCGAAAGCCTGTTCATACAAATCAAGTATGCGGCGGTTTGCAAGGTCACCAATTGCATGAGTCTCAACCTGAATGCCCTTTCGCAATGCTTCTTCGAGCATGGGAACGAGTTCAGATTCCTTTGTTGTGAGCAAGCCTGTGCTTTCTGGAGCATCCGCATACGGTTCAAGAAGCGCCGCACCCCGTGAACCAAGCGCGCCATCAAAAACAACTTTGATGCTTCTTAAGTTGAAGCGATCATCAAAGGCGCCAATCCTTGGCCCTTCCTGCAAAAGCCTTTTCGATGCTGCTGAAGGACCATGCACAGCTTTGTAGACGCGTAATTTGAGCTTTCCTTCACCGTAAAGCTTCCTATAGAGATCAACATCAGCGTAACTGCCACCGGCGTCTTGAATCTGTGTCCATCCTAACTCGATATTTCGTTTAGCTCCGATAAGTATTGCGCGCTCGGCATCTTCAATGCTAGTTGGCGGAATGTGACGGCGCACCAGTCCTTGGGCCGCATCGAGCAGCATGCCGTTTGGTTCACCACTCTTGTCTTTCGATATTTCACCGCCAAAAGGATTGGGAGTGTTCCGATCGATGCCGGCAATCTTCAGCGCGGCGCTGTTAACAACTGCTCCATGACCATCTGCCCGAGTGAGATAAAGAGGATTATTGGGCGCGACCTTGTCGAGCTGTTCCCGAGTGGGAAAAACAGGTGGCTTCCAGAACGTCTCAATCCAACCCCGACCGGTGATCCATTCACCTGGTTTAGCCTGGTCAACGCGAGCTTTGACCTTGGCCAGAAAATCTTCAAGACTGGTTGTTCCTTCAAGGTTAAGCGTCATCTCTCGAAAGCCCACGCCCGAAAGATGATGGTGTGAATCGGTAAAACCGGGAACCATTGTCTTACCTTTAAGATCAATCACCCGTGTGCTCTTGCCTATGTGTTTCTGGACGTCCCGATTCGAACCCAAAAAAACAATCTTATTTCCAGTGACGGCAATGGCTTCCGCTTTTGGTTGCCTTTCGTTGACTGTGTAGATATTGCCGTTAGTAAAGACGAGATTAGCCTCATTACTTGTCTGTTCAATCGGTAAGTAAGAAATGGATCCAATCGATAGGATGCAAGCAATAACTAAGCTCAGCGCTAGAATTTTCATATAGTTGGTCCTTTGGTGGTAAATGGTGAATGGAAAATTCGTGAATCGTGAATAGTGAATCGCGGTTAGGCTTCCCCACCAGTCGTCGATTCACAATTCACGATTCACGATTCACTATTCACTATTCACTATTCACGATTTACGATTCACACTTCATCAGCTAATCTCACTAGCATGAAACCTGATAAGAGAGTCGCTCTGTCCTTATTGCTGATTCTGGCTGTGGTCCTTCTAGCCCTGGGAAGTCAGACCACGCCGGATCGCGTCCACATTACAGTCCTGGGAACTACGGACTTGCACGGGAATATTTACCCGATCGATTACTACACTGACCAGCCAGATAATCGCGGCTTAGCGAAAGTTGCGACGTTGATAAAGCGCGTTCGACAAGAGAACCCGAACGTTATTTTGATCGATTCCGGAGATACGATCCAGGGAACGCCACTAGCCTACTACCACAACAGGAAAAATAACACTCCTCCCAATCCGATGATGCTCGCCATGAACGCGCTCAAATTCGATGCGTTAGCCGTCGGTAATCACGAATACAATTTTGGTCTCAAAGTACTCGAAAAGGCTCGTAGCGAAGCTCAATTCCCCTGGCTCTCTGCGAATACCTATCGTTCCAATGAAAATTACCATCAGCCCTATCTAATCAGAGAGATTGCGGGAGTGCGGATCGGAATTCTTGGCCTCACCACACCAGGTATCCCAAGTTGGGAGAATGTCCAAAACTATCCGGGACTCCAATTCAACGACCCCGTGAGCGAAGCAAAAAAATGGGTTGCTATCTTACGCGAGAAGGAACGAGCTGATGCTGTCGTTATTGCGATGCACATGGGACTCGAAGAAGATCTCCGCACAGGCGTAATTAATCCAGGTCAAGTTCCAAATGAGAATGCGGCGATTGCTATAGCTAAGAACGTACCTGGAGCGGATGCCATCTTTATGGGGCACACTCACAGAGAGGTTCCTTCACTGTTCTTGAATGATGTTCTCTTGGCTCAGGCAAATCACTGGGGTCGTCATTTAGCACGTGCAGACCTCTATATGCAAAGAGAGAGCAACCAGTGGCGGGTTTATGCAAAATCAGCCCGCACGATTCCCGTCGATGACACTGTGCCAGCCGACCCGGAGATTTTGAAGCTGACTGAGCCTTACCATCAGGAGACGCAAGCTTGGTTGTCCAAAGCTATAGGTGAATCGAAAGCAGAATTGTCAGTAGCAGAAGCGCGTTTTCGAGACTCCGCTTTGCTTGATTTGGTTCATAGAGTGCAGATGGATGTTGGCAAAGCTGACGTATCGATGGCAGCAGTCTTTAACCCGCGAGCACGTATTCCAAAAGGTCCTGTAACTGTTCGCGAGATCGCAGGCCTTTACATATACGAGAACACCTTAGTTGTGCTCGAGGTAACTGGCGCACAATTGAAAGAAGCCCTTGAACACTCGGCCAAATACTTTCTTCCATATGAGGCTGGTAAGTCGCCTGCGGAGTTAGTAGATCCGCGCATTCCCGCGTACAACTTTGATATCGCGGAAGGAGTTACGTACGAGTTGGATATCTCAAAACCCACAGGACAGCGGATTCAAAACCTTCAGTTTCGGGGGAAGCCACTCAGCCCCACACAGAAGCTGAAGCTGGCCACCAATAATTATCGAGTTAACGGTGGGGGCGGCTACACGATGTATCGTGATGCACCCGTTGTTTATCGCTCAGGCGAAGAGATTCGGGAGCTCATAATCGATTGGGTCGAACGTAACAAAACCATCCCCACTGAGCCTACAAACAACTGGCGAATTGTGCCTTAACCTGGAAACTATAAATCGTGGAGCCATCGGTTTGTGAACCGGTGAGGTTTTCTTTCGAGTTTCTATCTTTGCTCATCAGGTTAGATTAAAGGGGGATACTGCAGAAGTCAGGACAGCTTCCTTGCGATTCGACGTTCACACCCACCCGTTTCAGCTTGAATTTTAAGACTTGGTTGGACCTTAGTGCTCACTAAGTGATAGCCAGGCTGGACGGCGAATCTCATATGAAGTGATCTTCGGCTCCTTTTCGAGCGTCAGGCCAATATCATCGAGCCCCTCTAGTAAGCAATGACGTTGAAAGTCATCGATGATAAAAGTTGTCGCAAATCCTTCAGAGTCGAACAGCTTCCGGTTCACAAGATCCACCGTCACCGCGTAGCCCTCCTTCTCGTGCGCCCGGCGAATAATTTCACCTATCTCTGCTTCAGAAATAACCACCGGTAATATGCCGTTCTTCCGGCAATTGTTGGCAAATATATCAGCAAAAGACTCGGCAATAATCGCGCGAAACCCATAGTCGCCAAGCGCCCAGGGAGCATGCTCGCGTGACGAACCACATCCAAAATTTTTTCCTGTTACTAACACAGAAGCGCCTTCGTAGCGCGAGTCATTCAGGGGAAAAGTCGCATTTGGTTCACCGCTGGGGAGAAATCGCCAGTCGTAGAAAAGAAACTCGCCAAAGCCTGTTCGCTCAATACGTTTGAGAAACTGCTTGGGAATAATCTGATCCGTGTCGACGTTAGCGCGATCCAGAACCGCAACCTTTCCTGTATGAATACGAAAAGCTTCCATAGCTATTTGAATTGCCACTTTCTAACGTCCGTAAAGTGTCCCGTTACTGCCGCAGCCGCAGCCATCATTGGACTTACCAAATGCGTGCGCCCACCTCGCCCCTGACGCCCCTCAAAATTGCGATTACTCGTCGAAGCACAGCGTTCACCGGGTGACAAAATATCCGGATTCATACCGAGGCACATTGAACAGCCGGCCTCGCGCCACTCAAAACCTGCTTCACGAAATAGAACGTCAAGACCTTCATCCTCAGCAGCTCGTTTTACAGTTTGCGATCCTGGAACAACCATAGCCCTAACTGAGTCGCTAACCTTGTAGCCTCTAATCACACGTGCCGCGGCGCGTAAGTCTTCCAAGCGTGCATTAGTACACGACCCAATGAAGACCCGGTCGATCTCGATCTCCTCAATTTTGGTAAGCGGTGCAACAGCCATATATTCAAGTGCCCGCTCCGCTGCTCGCCTATCTGCCTCCGACTTCGTCCCAGCGGGATCGGGAACTTGGCCACTAACCGAAACTACCATTCCGGGACTAGTACCCCACGTGACATAAGGTTCGATCTCATTAGCATCGATCTCGACAATGCGATCGAAATGAGCTCCCGCCTCGGTGGCAAGCGTTCTCCAGTACTGCAACGCTTCATCCCACGCAACTCCTGACGGAGCGAATCGCCTGCCTTTTATATAAGCAAAAGTTGTTTCATCGGGAGCTATCATTCCTGCCCGTGCGCCAGCCTCGATGCTCATGTTACACAGCGTCATTCTTCCCTCCATCGAGAGGCGTCGTACACCTTCACCAGCATATTCAATTACGTATCCGGTAGCTCCATCTGTGCCTATTCTGCCGATGATACCGAGCGCCAGATCCTTTGCTGTAACACCTTCAGCGAGGCTGCCGTTCACTTGGACCAACATAGTGCGCGGTTTCTTCTGCGGTAAACACTGTGTGGCCAGCACATGTTCAACTTCGCTGGTCCCTATGCCGAAAGCTAAAGCGCCAAAAGCCCCATGCGTACTGGTATGACTGTCCCCGCAGACCACTGTCATTCCCGGTAGGGTAAGTCCCAGTTCAGGGCCAATAACATGGACAATGCCCTGCTCTACAGAGTCAATATCAAACAGTCGAATGCCGAACTCGCGGCAATTGTTGCGAAGAGTCGCAATCTGTTTTGCAGCTATATGGTCCGCTATCGGAAGATTGCGATCGGTAGTGGGAACGTTGTGATCTGCGGTGGCAATCGTCAGGTCCGGCCGCCGAACTCGACGAGAAGCTACACGCAAACCATCAAACGCCTGCGGCGAAGTGACTTCATGGACGAGGTGCAGATCGATGTACAGCAGTGCAGGCTGGTTGCCAGCTTCATCGACAACGTGAGAGTCCCAGAGCTTTTCAAAAAGGGTGCAGGGCATCTCAAAACTTAAACAGCATGATACGCATGCCGGAGATCGGCAATCTCTACCATGGCCTCAGAGACCAACTCACCGATCTCCTGAGTTGTGGCAATGTAACGTCCAGTACCTTCTCTTATGTCGGGCGTACGATAGCCCGCATTAAGTACTGCCGTAATTGCCTCCTCGATTTCGGTGGCCTCCTGTTCCAGGCCTGCCGAATAGCGCAACAACAAAGCCGCTGAAGCTATTGCGCCAAACGGATTCGCTCTCCCCTGCCCGGCGATGTCAGGCGCTGAACCATGAACTGGTTCATACAAGCCAACGCGGCCGCCAATACTGGCCGAGGCTAACATTCCTAAAGATCCCGTAATGGCCCCGGCTTCATCCGAAAGAATATCACCGAAGAGATTTTCAGTCAGAATCACGTCAAACCGTTTTGGGTTAGTGAGCAGATGCATGGCACAAGCATCAACGTAGACATGCTCGAGTGTGACTTGGGGGTACTCCTTCCCGACTTTAGTGACTGTTTGCCGCCACAACTGAGAAACTTCCAGGACATTCGCCTTGTCAACCGAAGTAACCTTTTTCTTTCGGTTCATGGCTGCTTCAAAAGCTATATGGGCCACGCGCTCGATTTCCGAAACCGAATAGCGCATTGTGTTTATAGCGCTGGAGTCACCATTCGAGTCCCAAAAACCCCTTGGTTCACCAAAATAGAGACCGCCCAGAAGTTCACGGACGATGAGAATGTTGGCGCCTTCGGTTATTTCCGGCCTCAATGGTGAGGAGCTGGCGATTGCCGGATAAGAAGGTGCTGGGCGTAAGTTCGCAAAGCCTCCCAGAGCGCGGCGCAACTGAAGCAGACCACTCTCCGGCCGTTCACCGGGTGGCAACGAATCATATTCAGGAGAGCCAACTGCACCCAGCAACACTGCGTCACTTCGCAGGCAGGTGTTTAAGGTCAGAGTTGGAAACGGGCATCCGGCGATAGCGATAGCTGCTCCGCCTATGGCTCTTTCCTCGAAATCGAAACGGTGACCATGGATCTGTGCCGTTGTATTAAGAACCCGTTGTGCTTCAAAAGTTACTTCTGGTCCAATTCCATCTCCTGGAAGGACCGCAATTTTCAAATGCATATTCCAAATACCTGTAGAAGAGAATTAGTTGTTGGGAGGTTTGCTCCTGGCATTCGCTTTAGTACGTTGCTCGCGCCAGTAATCGGGCAGTTGGTAGCTCTCGAGTTACTTGCTCATTGCGCAGTCTCGTCGCCGAAGAGAGTAATGAGATAAGATCCTGATCGTAGATCCTCTTTTTCCTGTCAGCTAGTTTCGTAAACTGGCCATATGCGGCATCCACTTCGACCTGGCTCAACTCATAGCCCAGCTCCGCATAGCGGAGGGAAAGCGCGTGCCTTCCTGAATGTTTTCCTAATACCAAAGTGTTAGTGGGTACACCGACAGATTCCGGCGTCATAATTTCATAGCAGAGTGGATTGTTTATCACCCCATGTTGATGAATGCCGGCTTCGTGAGCAAACGCATTACGGCCTACGATCGCCTTATTGGGCTGAACCTCGAAACCAACTATCGCAGACAACAGTTGACTGATTGGATAGAGTTCGCGCGTGTTGACGCCAGTGGTGTAAGGAAGCTGATCTGAACGGACTTGCATAGCCATTATGATCTCTTCCAATGAAGCATTGCCTGCTCGTTCTCCGATGCCATTCACCGTACACTCAACCTGCCGTGCACCTGCGGCAACGGCAGCAAGTGAATTCGCAACTGCTAATCCCAAATCGTTATGGCAATGAACACTGATCGTTACCCGCTCATCGGTAACAACGCGTTCCCGCACAAGTCGAACTAACTGAGAAAACTCTGTTGGCATCGTGTAGCCGACTGTGTCGGGAATGTTGAGAACTGACGCGCCCTCGGAAACAGCTACAGCGAAAACCTCACACAGGTATTCCGGATCGCTTCGCGTTGCGTCCTCGGCTGAGAACTCGACCTCTTCCGCAAAGTTCCTTGCCATGCGTACTGCATCGCGAGTCATCTCGATCACTTCACCACGAGTTTTGCGTAGCTTGTGCTTAAGATGGATATCAGAAGTTGCAACAAAAGTGTGAATACGGGGCCAGGCAGCGCCGCGCAGAGCCTCAGCAGCGCGCGCCACATCCGCCTTAGCAGTCCGACAAAGTGCAGCGACAGTCGCTTCACGGCATTCGTTAGCTATAGCTTTAACAGCAGCAAAATCCCCGTCGGAGGCAATCGGAAATCCCGCCTCTATGATGTCCACGCCCAATTCCTGCAGCTTTCGAGCGAGCCGCACCTTCTCGTCAAGATTCATGGAACAGCCTGGCGACTGCTCTCCATCTCGAAGCGTGGTATCAAAAATGGCAATTCTCTCAGCACTCATCATTAGGAGTCCTCCGAATCCGGCAGGGATCCTAGAACCCCATCACCCTAAAGTCAAAGTTATAATCTTTATGGAATGATAAGCTGACGTGATAGCATAAGCAGGTGAGACGCTTTTCATAAGCAAATCGTTGACACTTATCCGCCAAGCTTCGTTTGTCGTCCAGCATTTTTATTGTTTTGCGCCGAAAATCAACGTTCTTCAGCCTAAAGACACATGGATATTAACCAACTCGAAGTACTAGTCGCAGTTGCGCAAGAGCAGAGTTTTTCACGAGCTGCGGAGTCCTTACACAGGACTCAGCCTGCTATCAGTCAAGCTATACGCCGTCTGGAAGCAGAACTTGGCGAGTCTCTCTTTGACCGTTCGTCGAAGGACGGCACCCTGACTGCTGCGGGACGTGTGCTCTATGATTACGCTCAGCAAATGATTAATTTGCGCCGTGGAGCACACACCGCCGTCAAGGAACTCAAGGACCTTCAGCGCGGCAAGCTCACGCTAAGTGCGAATGAATACACAGTGAACTATTTGTTACCTGTAATTCCTATTTTTCGGGCCCGTCACCCTCACATAAAGGTAGAAGTAAAGCGAAGTCTAGCGAGTCGGATTCCCTCGGAAGTGCTTGGGCGCGATGTTGAAATCGGAGTGGTGTCTTATAAACCCAGCGACTCAGGAATTGTTGCGCTACCTGTGGTATCGGATGAATTGGCTCTTATCGTTTCACCCAATCATCCACTGGCAGAAAAATCTGTAGTCTCGGTAAAAGAACTTGGAGCTGAGTCGTTCATCGCGCATAACGTTCCTTCACCTTATCGGGAATTGGTAGTACGCACCTTTGAGAGATACAAAACCCCACTCAATATCGCAGTCGAAATGCCAACACTTGAAGCAATCAAAAGATTTGTTGAGCAGGAAATCGGAGTGGCTTTAGTCCCGAGGCTTACTGTGGAGGCTGAGATAAAACGGAAGCTGGTAGCAGCTTTAACAGTTCGCGAGATGCGGCTCGAGCGCCGTTTACACTTGATTTATCGTAAGGGCGCTAGTCTTTCGCACGCAGCGCGAGCTTTCCTCAGAGTGGCGAAGGGGAAAGAGAGTCCAAAGTCTTAAAGGAAAGTCCAAAGCCCAAAGT
>CAZNPP010000037.1:27790-29728 GCA_964574785.1 uncultured Chloracidobacterium sp.
CTTTGGACTTTGGACTTCCGACTTTGGACTATTCTTCCCGGACATCCACGATTTCGCCGCGGAAGGTCCGAAGCAAATGCTGAACGACTGGATCCTTTTCAGCAGATTCCCGTAAAGCCTTTTTCCGTCGCCGCTCTGCATTTGTTGGTGACTCCATCTCTGCCTCACCGTCTTCACTAATAACGATCCTCACTCCCAAGTCTTTCCCAGTTACCTCACGACAAGCTTCACGCAAAATTTTGACGTTGTCCGGTTTAGCTAATGTGTCGCGAAGATGTCTTTGCTCTGGAGTAAACTCGACAAAAAGTTCGCCTTCTTCCAGGCTGATTTGCTTGGCGCCTTCAATAACGGTAACGAGGAACATCTTGCGTTTACCCTCAAGTGCTGCCTTGATGCGGTCAACGTCTGATTCGAGTATCGGGCTTGCGCTCAAGCCGTGTGGCGGTGGATCAGTTTGCGCAGCGGATTCTACTTCCAACGCAGACTTTACTGCCGCACCCGCGAAAGACGTCCGTGATGACGATTTAGTTGTAGTGGTTCGAGGTGGCGGATGTGTTGAAGAACTTTTCGGAGTTTCAGTCTCACTCTTTGCTGTGGTCCCGGACCGAAGAGACTCCTCGAGGACCGAAAGTCGCTCCAAGATATCGGCAAGTGGCTCGAGACGACGCATCTCCATCAGTTTTACAAGCCCAATCTCGAGCTGGTAACGAGGGTGTGCGGCCTTTTGCAGCTTTGTTTCCGTTTCGGCTAAGGAGTGGAAGAATCGCACTAGATCCGATTCGGAAAACAAAGTCGCTTGACGCTTTAGCTCAGCAAGGTCGCACCCTGCAGCTTCGAGCAATTCCGTATTACCTGAGACCTTCATCACCAACAGATCTCGCAAGTGAGCCAAAACATCCCGGCAAAAATTCCTCAAGTCATGACCACGCATAACAACGTCGTCAACGACACTCAAAGCTTCTGAAGGTTTATTTGCTGCGATGCCATCGACTACACGCGTCAGGATATCGGCGCCCGCAATTCCAAGCGCCAATTCCACATCCTCCTTTTTCAGTTTGGTACCGGCAAAACTGATCACCTGATCAAACGCCGATTGAGCGTCTCGCATTGAACCTTCGCCGGCACGCGCGATCTCGCGGAGTGTTTCATCAGAAACTTCAATACCTTCACTTTCGGCTATCAGTCTCAGGCGTTCCAGAATCTTCGCCGTCGCGATAGTGCGAAATTCAAACTGCTGACAACGAGAAAGAATTGTTTCTGGAACCTTGTGTCGCTCAGTTGTCGCCAGAATAAAGATCACTCGTGGCGGCGGCTCCTCAATCGTTTTAAGGAGCGCATTGAAGGAGTGTCCAGACAGCATGTGCACTTCGTCTATGATGAAGATCTTATAACGATCACGGGCTGGCGCTATGCCCACAGTACCAAGTATTACTTCCCTCACGTTTTCGACCTGTGTATGTGACGCAGCATCGATCTCCTGAACGTCGATCGAGCGACTTTCGCCAATCTCGAGGCATGAGGCGCAGGCGTCTGGATCATCGCTTCTACATGGCGAAGGCGTTGGCGTCGAGGTCTTACGACAATTGAGTGCTTTGGCAAGAAGACGAGCAGTAGTTGTCTTACCTACACCCCTTGCCCCAGAAAAGAGATAGGCCTGATGAAGGCGTTCATGCTCGATTGCGTTGCGTAGAGTGCGGGTGATGGGCTCCTGCCCGGTGACTTCCTCGAAGCTTTGTGGTCGCCATTTGCGTGCAATTACCTGATAGGACATTTCTCAATTATTCCTGGCCAATTACTAGTGATTTCATGTTTCTACTCCTTCGGTGGGCGGCAAGACTCTAGCAGAGGAGCGAAAACCCGGCAATGGATCAGATCACTAATAAAACAGGAAAGAGCGACGAATCTGAATCCGTCGCTCTCGCGGAATTGGCCAGACTC
>CAZNPP010000038.1:0-29392 GCA_964574785.1 uncultured Chloracidobacterium sp.
AACAGTCAAGATACTATACTATCGTTGTTTGGTCCTACGTCTTCGGCCTTCGTATTTGGTCAAGTTTTGGTCTTCGCCGTCGTATTTGCTCGCTTTCTTGTCAGATTCAGAGACGCCTTGGCTTCAGGCCTGGCGAGTTTAAGTTTCGACCTAAAACAGTACTACAACTTTTTACGACCGGCTTTAAGCCGGTGTTTAGAACCTATCAGACTTCATTTAGGCAAAACTGAAACTCCATCGGCTGAAGCACGATGGTATCTTCGGTTTTCAAACAGACTGTCTGACATTGCTTTACGCCTCTCTCGCCAACGTTGCGACCGTTTCCACATGATGGGTTTGAGGAAACATATCAAAAGCCTTCATAGTTTCAATCACATAACCAGAGGCGAGCAGCTTTCTAAGATCACGCGCGAGAGTGGCCGGATCACACGAAACGTAAGTAATCATTCTTGGTCGCAGTTTCAGAACGCCTTCTATAACCGTGTTCTCCGCTCCGGCGCGCGGTGGATCAAGCAGAATGAAATCGACTGGGCCAAAACTATCAGGCAAGACATCGAACCAGCTCGCAACAGGTGAAGTAACAACCTCCGTATTTTTGAGCTGAGCTTGTTCAATGTTACGCCTCGCAAACCTCGCTGAACTCGAGTTTGACTCAACTCCAATAACTTTCGTGAACCAGCGGCCCAGCGGAACCGTAAACAAACCAACACCACAATACAGGTCAATCGCAATTCCACCTGTAGCGCCACTCAATGCAAAGTTCAAAAGTGGTTCAAGTACGCCGTGATTAGTCTGGAAGAACGCCTCAGCACTGAAGTCGAAACTTTCCATACCTATCTTCCGCGTAACCACAATTGTTTCGAAATCTGCAACTGGTGGGCTTACTGATATCCCTTCATTCCCGGATGTAATCTCGATTTCACGAAGATCCTCAGGAAGCTCAGGCAACATCTCACGCACTGATCCGAGGGCCTCTTGTAGCGGTGGCTCCAACACTGCGCAGTACTCAACATCACAGACTTTTCGAGATCCACGTTCATAATACCCAAGCTGACCCGTTTGCATGTCTAGTTGCCAGTGAGCACGCCCTCTGTATTGCCAAGTCGACGGTGAAGGATAGATCTCAATCTCAGGCGGGCTTTCGATGCGAGCAATTCGGTGCAAACAGTCACGTATGATCTCGAGCTTTGCCTTCAGTTGATCATCGTAAGCCAACTGTTGAAAGTCGCACCCACCACATAATCCAAAGTATGGACACGGTGGTTCAATTCGAAGCGGAGATGGCTTTTTGATCTCCTGAATAGAAGCAAAGGCGATTTTGCCGCGGATGCGGTCGACTCGCACTCGAAGGATGTCACCAGGAACCGCAAGAGATACAAAGAAAGTCAGACCCTCAGCGTGCGCTAGCCCTACTCCGCCGGGAAGGATCCGCTCAATCTCAACCTCGATAAATGCGGGTGAGGGATTCATTTTGCAGTGCGGCGCCCTTGGCGCCGCTTTCGAATTAACTTACGTAGCAAAATGGCCAAAGGGGCGACAGGGCGCCGCCTCCAAAGCTATTGTCCTGCGCGATATTGCCCTGCCCATTGTTGCGCGGGTGGCGGAGGAGCGTAAGCTGGAGGAGCTGTGCCTTCTAACTCCAACTTAATCCCGCCGACGACCTTCGCTGCGGCGTTGTAGATGAGTGCTCCGATGGCGCCCCCAATGAATCCAATAAAACCATAAAAGATTGGAATGCCAACCATCATGACGATGCCGAGTACGATCGTTCCTAGCCCACCTAACTGACCTTCAGACTGGGGCGCCAGGGCTGACATAGCTGCGCCGAAAATCATGAAGAATAAACCGTAGATGATTCCGAAAATCAGGCCCATTACGAACATAAGCAGACCTTGAATCTTAGCCACTGAAAATACGCCTAAGCGCCTAATTGTCATTTCAGTCATTAGTGGTCCTCCTAAGCGACTAACTCGCTGGAATAGTAGATAGAAGAAATACGCCGATGGCCCGACGCACCCCCCAAGTTAGAGATAGAACAGGCTCAGACGCGGTACAGAAAAGTTTTCGCGAAGTTGCTTCAACAAAAGATTATCAAAAGTTTGGCAGTAGACTGCTTTCTCCATGTGACTGCGGTAGGGCCGAAGTTGCTTTTTGACTTCACCCGTAATTGACTTGAGCTCTTCGTCTGAAATGGTTCGCCTAATCGCGTCACTCAACAATCTTTCCAATCCTGTAAGCGAATCTTCAAGCTTTTTGGCATTCGCAGAATTTGACCTCACGAACTCTTCCTTCACCTCGAAAAGCAGTGTCGCTGCACGCTCCAGAGCATCCGCAAGTTCATCGCCTCCCGAAAGTCGTCGTTCGTTAGAAACCTTTATCAACTCTGAACGTGATCTTTCCAAGTGTTGCAAGATCTCTGATTTAGGGAACGGTAGCCCCTCATTAGACTCCGAACTATTGGTCCCATTCTCTTCTCCTGCGCCCAATCTTGACTCAAGCCACTCGGCGTATTGCGCCTCGACTTCCTCCTCACAGTACAGAAGTGTCTTGATAGTGCGCTTCCGCGGTTTGGCTTCCCAAGAATCAAACGCTCTTTCGACACCTCTCAAGGCAACGTGTAAAGGAATACCCATCTCCTTCCACGTTTCGATCAGCGCCCAATCTGTGGTGCTCAGCCAAATGTGTTTTCCGCGACGACGAATAAACGTATCTTCAATTTCGGTGTAATAACTGAAATAGTTAAGACCTTGTTCGTTCATAAATCAGCCGCAGGCCTTCGAGTGTTAGCGTGTCATCTACTAGTTCAATGTGCTTCGATGCAGTCGCGATCAGTGGTGCCAATCCGCCCGTCCCAATTACGCGAGGTGAATACTCTAACTCTTCGAGAATCCTCGTGATAACTCCATCCACAAGTCCCGCATAGCCATAATAAAGCCCCGACTGCATAGCGGTTACTGTCGAAGAGCCAATTACTTTCGCTGGTCGTTTTATATCAACTCGTGGAAGCTTTGCGGTTCTTTCGAATAACGCATCAGATGAGATCATGATCCCTGGAGTAATTACTCCACCTAGATACTCTCCCTCTTTATTGATGACGTTGAAAGTAGTGGCTGTGCCAAAATCTACTACGATACAAGGGGCCCCATACTTATGGATGGCAGCTACTGCGTCGACAATCCGGTCCGCGCCAACGTCAGAAGCTGGCTCATAAAGGATTCGCAAGCCAGTGTCCGTCCCGTGGTCCACAAACAAAGGTGTCAGATCAAAATATGTTTCTGACATCACCTTTAATGTGTAGTTCAAAGGGGGCACCACCGATGCCAGTGCGATTGCATCGATAGCCTTAAAGTCAATACCAGCAAGTTCGAAGAGGTTGCGAGCGTGAACACCGTACTCATCAACGGTTCTTGCCCGATTTGTTGTCAGTCGCCAATGCTTTACAAGCTGTTTGCCCCTATATACTCCCAATGAAGTATTCGTATTTCCGACATCAATCACCAGTAGCATAATCAAACTCTAAACTTTCTCTGGTTATTGAACCGCAACTCTCAAAGAATTTCTCGATTAGATCGCAAGCCACTTTAGCGCCATTCTCGTTTCGAAGATGCACACCAACTTCTTTTGCTCTCGCTCCATACTGAGGATTACTGAGCAGGCGGTCGAGTTCTTTTGCAACTCGTGCAGCGACATAATGCTTTCGATAAAGCGTTCTACTTGAACCCAGACGCTCAGCGTGCGCGGCGTTGTCGGACTGATCGAACGCAAAAGGCACTATTAGAGTCGGAATACCGGCGCGAAGTCCTTGAGAGGTTGTCCCAATGCCTCCATGGTGGACCATTGCGGAAGCCCGGGGAAGCAATGACTCATATGGCGCATAATTGACGGCGATAATTTCGGCTGGCAAGGATTCGCTGGGTAGATTGCGCTCATCTCCAATGAGCAATACAGCACGCCGTCCAAGATGCTTTGCTGCCGCGATGCTTTGGTGGAAGAAGTCTTGTGCAACCCACACTGCGGAGGAACCTAATGTGAAAACTATTGGAGCAGAACCTTCTTCAAGAAAATCTATTAACTCCCCCGGCATTTCGATTTCGTGACTACCGTCGTAAAAAGGAAAGCCTGTGATGCGCGTTTGTGGCGGCCAGTCAGGCTGTGGCTTTGCGAACAAGGAAGAGAAGAGTGCCAGAACTAGATACGGAGAATGCTGACCCTCGAACACCGGATGGCCGTAATCGGAAATACCAAGTTCGTCTCGAAGTCGGGTCAAAGGTTCAGGGGCATAGCTTTTCTTCATCAAATCTAATAAAGCCTTCATAAAGCTTGGACCCAACGCGCGGAGTTTCACCAGCCATGGCCAAACAGGTGGCACAGGAGGATCGTAAGCTGAGACGAAAGACATTGGAGCAAGGATAGTTGAGATCCAAGGCAACCGTAATTTTCGAGCTACCAAAGGACCGGCGAAGGTAATCGGATGGGTGACGAGCAGGTCAGTATTTTCAGCAGCTCTCAATAGATCCTCATAGCTCTCTCTGAGTGAGGGAAAGATAACCTCCTCAATAAGGAATTTCGGCCCCGATCGCGGCTCCATAATTCTGTCCATCATCTCTTGGTCCTGTTGTCGTGGCGGAGGTAAGGCCGGACGGATGGGGCAAAAATTTATACCCACCCCTTCAATCTTTTCGCGGTAGAGTTCAAAAGTAGCTAATACCACCTGATAACCACGAGTTCGCAACTCCATGGCAATCGCCATGAAAGGATGGATGTCGCCGTATGAACCAAAAGTGGTTAAAAGAATTCTTCCGCGCGCATTCATAACTGGATTCTCATTCTTTCACTACGGTCACATCACCAGCGTGTACAGTCCGAATTCCTCCTTTATCAGTTTCTAAGAGCAAGGCGCCATCTATATCGAAACCTTGGATATAGCCTTGAACTATCTCACCGTTGTCGGCTATACAGATTCGCCTTCCAAATGAATACGAAGAGCGTTGGGACCACCCGCGGAGAATCTCTTCCTTACCATCGGGTTCTTGCAATGTGCTATAGCGCGCTTCAAAAACTCGAAGAACTGATTCTAAAACCTCTTCTTTATCCGGTGCTTTGCCGGTGGCAGCTACTATTGATGTTGCAGTGGCTGCGATCTCTTCTGGAAAAGCGTCACTGGTTAGATTGATACCAATTCCTACAATGACCGCCCGCCCGAGTTCTGTATCCACCGTTTCACCGAGAATACCGCAGATCTTTCGACCATCAACTTCAACATCGTTCGGCCATTTGATGTCAGCTTCAATACCACACACCTCGAGTAATGCATCGTGCACTGCAATGGCGGCTGTGAATGTAACCAAAGGCCAGTAGCGCTGTTCGAGCTTGGGTCTCAATATGATGCTGAAGTAAAGCCCAGCGCCCTTCGGTGACGACCAAAGTCGCTGAAGGCGACCTCGTCCCGCTGTTTGCTCAGATGCAACTACGCATAAGCCCTCAGGAGCTCCTTGCTTCGCCTGAATGGCAGCTTCAGTATTCGTCGAAGGTAGCGAATCGAAGCGGATAAGGATCGGTATGAACGAAGGCATCTGTAAACTTTCAGACCTAAGTCCTCAAGCGCCGCGCAATTGGAAGAGGTCTCTCACTACACAAGCCGTATAAGTACTATCAAGCAGTCAGGAATTGTAACCCATTCCATTGGTTCTTTTGGCATTGGTGTTTGCAGCTCTTCAGGTTGACGCTTTAGGAAATTACTTTCACATGTACGGGAGACTACTGCCTAAAACCATTTCCCAACCACGAACGCAGGCTGTGTCGCTCTCATGGCTAGATTTCCCTGCACCACGGGCAGTCAATGCGATAACATGTTCCTCAATAACGATTTCCGCATTCTTCAAGGAGGACAACACTGATGAAGACTATCGTCTATCTATTTTCTGTGACGCTTCTGTTTTTTCTAATCCAACCACAACGGGGGGCGATGTTCAGGGAGGGGAAGATCGTCGATCTTTCTCATCCATTCAGCGGCAACACAGTTTATTGGCCCACTGCAGAGCCTTTTAGATTGGAAACAGATTTTGAAGGCGAAACAGAGAAAGGGTACTACTACTCCGCGTACCGCTATTCGGGAGCAGAGCACGGGGGGACTCATATCGACGCTCCAGTCCATTTCGCTCGCGGCAAGCACACAGTCGACCAGATTCCACTTGAACAATTAATGGGAGCCGCAGTGCTTGTCGACGTAACCCAACAGAGTAAGGATAATGCAGATTACGAGGTAACAGTTTCCGACCTTCAAAACTGGGAAAAGAAAAATGGAAGGATACCGGTAGGAGCCATCGTCCTCCTCCGAACGGGTTTTGGGGCTTACTATCCTGATCGAAAGAGATATTTGGGAACTGATGAGCGTGGTGAAGCTGCGGTGGCGAAGCTACATTTTCCCGGCCTGCATCCAGAAGCAGCAACATGGTTAACTCAAAATCGGATAATCAAGGCCATAGGTCTGGATACGCCCAGTATCGATTACGGTCAGTCTCAGCTATTCGAAAGCCATCGAATCCTTTTCGAGAAGAACATACCGGCATTCGAGAATGTGGCCAATTTGGACAAGCTGCCGCTTAAGAATTTTTCTGTGATTGCACTACCAATGAAAATCGAGGGTGGCAGTGGTGGACCACTGCGAATAATTGCGATCCTCGGTTAATGTGCCAAGCTCTTTAGTGATTCCTCTTAATCAACAAGTCCTTCTCTGTCTTCCGGTGTTCCCGGGAGCTATTGCCATCGACTGGTTCCCTATTCGCTTGTCGTTTGCTGTTGCAGGGGCAGCAACTTTGATCGCTCTGGTAGCAGGTTCGATGCTGGCCTGGCTACTTGCTCGGCAGCGTTTTCCGGGCCGCAACGTTATCGATGCCCTAATCACACTGCCCCTTGTGCTCCCTCCGACAGTACTGGGTTACTACCTCCTTGTTCTTTTGGGGACACGTTCTCCTTTAGGCGCATTCTTGTATGACCGGTTCGGAATTCGGCTGACATTTACGGTTACGGCGGCGATAATCGCGGCAACGATTCACGCCTTACCGCTTGTGACGAAGAGTCTCCGTGCGGCATTCGAAGCCGTTGACACGGAATTGGAAGCGGCAGCACGAACGCTTGGTCTCAATACGCGGCGGATCTTCTTCCGGATAACCCTACCGCTTGCCTCGAGAGGTGTTCTTGCGGCAACGGCTTTAGCTTTTGCACGAGCTCTTGGCGACTTTGGCGTAACGATAATGATTGCCGGAAACATTCCGGGCAAGACTCAGACAGCATCTGTTGCTATTTATGACGCTGTGCAAGCGGGTCGCGACAATGAGGCGTTCACGATCGCGGTAATCGTCTCTCTCATTGCAGTCGTGATGCTGTACTTCATAAATCGTTTTGGCAGGCTGAGGTGGTAGGGAGCAGCAGGGAGGCGGCAGGAGGCAGGAGCAGAAGGTAGCCGCGACGGGAGGAGGCCTCCTGCGTCTGCCTCCTCCCTCCTACTGGATTCTTAAGTGCCACAGAATCCGAGTTACTTAGATGCACCTGGTTTCTCGAATCGTAATCAGGGCACCACGTTAGACACGAGACGAATCGGGATGGTCGAGTCAATTCGCCTGAGGTGTTATCAGCGGTTAACGAGTAGGTCTGGGGAAACTGACAGGACTGCGATGCCCCTCTTTATCGACAGCTCGTACTCCGAAGAAGTAGTTGTCTTTTGACATTCCCCTCATAGTGAAACTGGTCACATTTCCAACCCAGCGTGAATGGGTCCAAACTGGAGCAGTGGTCTCTCGCCAGACAATCTCATATCCTGCTAGATCGGGCTCCACATTTCCTTCCCACTTCAAGTCAGTATCATTTGTTAGTCTTGTAGTTATAATCCCGACGTTCCTAGGCCTTGAGGGGGCTAACGCAAGCATTGCGAGAGCCGCCGCATTAACTCGAGCGACATTGGCTATGTAAGGGTAGTCAACGAACTCTGGTAAGTCCCCGTACACAACTCCTTTTTCGGTACGCACATTCTGATGTTGGTGCCGATAGTTTTCGTTTAGTTCAGTGAAGCGAACTGCTGGAAAACCTCGCTCAAGAAAGGGAATGTGATCGCCACCACGCAAGTAGCGATCACGCCGATAGACCATGAGTACACTCATCGTCGGGACATAGGTACCAGCGACTTCTCGGATGAAGCGAGCAAGTTGTCGTGAAGAAGAATCATTCTCACCTCCTACTCCGCGACGAACATTAGCCTCTTGCGGCGTCTCATTCGAGGGGACTCCTTCAGAAAACACCCGCACGGTGCGCCGATCTCTCACTCCATTTCCACCCAACGTATTTCCGATTATGTCGTTCGTGAACATAGCGTCAATGTTGAAGCCCTTCTGCTTCGCCTGTTCAGCGAAATAAGTTGCGCCATACAAACCTTGCTCCTCACCAGCCACCGCCATAAAGATTATTGTGGCGTCAAACTTATATTTCGACATCACTCGGGCCATCTCCAAAACAGCCGCTGTACCCGACGCATCATCATTAGCACCCGGTGCGTCACACTCTCCATCGAGAGCACTTCCGCACATCGAATCGTAGTGACCGCTTACAACATAAATTCGGTTAGCTGACTCGGGTTGAGTACCTTTCAGCGTTGCCACCACATTAGTGATAATGGTTGGAACAGGGATTCTAGGAGCTTTTGGCTGTTCAAAGGACTGCTTCTCGACCGTCATTCTGCCGTCCGAAATTTGGGCGATCTTCTGAAACTCTGCGTAAAGCCAATCGCGTGCTGCTCCGATTCCTCGATTCGGATCGTTCTGTGAGGAAAGAGTGTTTCTCGTTCCAAACGAGACCAGCCGGCGAACAGACCGCTCGATATTAGCGGCGTCGATTTCCCGCACTAATCTGACGATCTGTTGGTTACGTGGCGTGGGTCCGGTGGTTCTCGCTGGTGCTCTCGTTCGTACTTGACCCTCAATTAGCGCAGTGGGTAACAGTAAACTCAATCCGAGGAAAAAAACTGCGAAACTCCTAATTTTTCGAAGTTGATTCGATGTGGTCATCGCCCTTGTGGAATTAGTTTGCCTCGGGGTCGGGCTTCTCCCGATAAACCGGAGCAAAGGTTCGGGTGGTATTCTCAGTGACACTTGGCTGCCCCTCGAAACGAGGGGGAAGTTGTGCCGGCACACCTTTGTCGAGCACATGACGTGGGGCGTTTTTGACAGGAGCTTTGGTCTCCCTTTGCAAATTAACAATTGTTGACCAAAAACGGATCAGAAGCCAGGTACAACCAAAAAGAGTCGCCATGCTGAAAAGAATGATCCATGCTGTCGCTGCGGGATGCAGACCAATTCTAGCTAGTTCAGTCACACCACCAAAGATAATCCCCAGGCCGGCAGTAATCGTTAATCCCAGCACCACTGTTGGACCGGTTAACTTAATGGGTGCCAGGACAGGAGCCGTCGAACTTGCCATTGGCAACGCGAGATTTGCGCCACATCGCTTGCAGTAGTTCAGCTCAACCGTAATCTCACTGCCGCAAGATGAGCAATACATAGAAAACCTCCTCGTTTAGCATATTGGCTTTATCACAGGAAGGCTAATGTAAATAGGGGCCGCCGGAAGTTTTACGAAGAAAGGCTTTCGCTAGTTCGGAAGAATGTCTGAGGCGATCACGACCCTGAACGGATACGGTAAGCCTTCCCTTGCAAAACGACTATTACTTCTCCGTCAAGTTCAGCGGCTAATCTTCGAATTCGAGGTTGATCGGCTGCAAGAGCGCGAAACTGCTCAGAATTTCGCCTAACAGTTACCATAGGCAGAGACGCTTTATAAGTAACATCGAGCCAAAGGTTACCCTGCTTCCGGAGACGAAAACCGGCAACTATACGTTCTTGCTCCTCGGTGGCAGCCTTCCGTGTTTCGGAGCGAGACCTTCTTGCCTCCACACTTCCGAGGCTCTGAACCCCCGGAGCCATAGCCGAATCCGCTGGACGCGCAGTGGCTTCTTTGGCAGGTTCGTCTTTCTCTCGAGTACTCTCCTCTCTATCGGCTCTGTTTCGTGCTACTTGATCAGTTTCGGTTGGCTGCTCTTCTTGCTTCGATAGGTCCTTTTTCTCTTTCGCGGCCCTCGATGGACCTCTCTCCGCGACTACGTCGGGTGCAAACGTAGATTGTCCCTCAGTTGCTGAAGGGGTGGGTGCCGATTGGGAATCTTTCCTAACGCCACTAGATTCACCTGATTCCCTCTCTGCGGTTTTGGCCTGCTCCTTCGCTGGCCTTCGGCTCGAATCGTCTCGAGTGCTTTCCTCCTTCGATTGCGATTCAGTTACTACATCTCCAGGTGAAAGGAAGCCAGCTGGAGGTCCCTCATCCATGCGCGTCGAAGGAGCCTGAGCGACTAACTCCGGACGACTCGTTTGTTCAGTCCGAAAAATAATGACACTAGCTGCGGCAGCAACTAAAAGCACTAAAATGGGTGTTGCGTAACGCACCGCCGGTGATGAAAAGAGCGAAGCAAACCCTTGCCAAAATGAGATTTGTTCCTTATGTGTCTTTGGGCGATCACTTAAAGTCGCTTTGGGACCAGCCGCAAGGCTCAGTTGCGTCACAAGATGTCGGCAATCAAAGCAGTCAGCCAAATGCGCAGTAAGTCTGGTTCGAGCAGAAACAGGCAACAATCCTTCTGCAAACGCGCTCAACTCATCAGCATCGAGGTGGAAACTGAACTCCTTTTCCTCAGAATCTGGCGCACCTCCCTCTGCACGCCCCATGGCGCGTAACATTAGTTCAATCTCTTTGTTTTCAGGTCGTTCCATTTTTTGATCATAAACCGCAAGAACTCATAATTAAGAACGCAACTAGTCAAACTCTCTTGCGAAAAAAGGAGTTTTAACCGCTATCTGTCTGTGCTCGATCCGTGACCAATGCCTCTACGTCAGTCTGAAGATGAAGGCCGACTTCTTCAAAGCCTCGTTCTATTTCAGCCCTTTTCCAACCCTGCTCTACTAGCGTCGCTTCCACACGCTTACGCAAATCTGAATGAATTTTTGTTAAGCGTCTGCTAACGGTTGCCTCGTGCACGCCAAGTACTACCCCGACCTGGCGTAATTTAAGATCATCAAAATAGTAAAGCTTAATGATTAAACGCTCTTCCGCAGAGAGTTCGTTCAGCGCGTGCTTTAGAGCCTTTTGCATTCCAAGCCCGGCAAGCTTATTTGAAATCATCTGCTCCAGGTAAACACCAGCTGTCGCTGCCCTAGTAGCAGATTCCATAGTAAGACGGTCAAAATCACCGTCCTCTTCAGCTTGTAAAAGACGACTCTGCTTTCGATGTTGATCAACTGCCAACTGCGCTACCACCGCGCGCAGCCATCCCGCCAAAGATCCTCTCCCCGAATAGTACGAGAGCTTACCGGCCGGCTTGCCATCTGTTCGCTCACGCAACCCGTGAAGTTCAGCCCATATCGATTGTGCAAGGTCTTCAGCACTCTCCTCGTTTGAACTCGCCGACCGTGCAGCCGAACGAACAGTTGCCGAAAATCGTTCAACAAGGTCGTTCCACGCATTTTCATTACCTTGCTCACAAGCAACTATTAGGCAAAGATCGTCGACTTGAAGCTCTTCGATGAACGCACTTATTTCTCGTGCAGGGGCATCGGGGTTGTACCTCACAACGTACTTCTCCACTGTCGCACGGATCCGCGGCACTAGAACTTCTGAACTAAGCAAATAGGAGTCAGAGGCTCGGGCAAGGACGCGCTTTGCGCCTTCTGCAATAACTCTCTCGATCTCTTTTTTGCGAATAGTCAAGAAGCGATCTCCCGGGTCCGTATGCTATCACGTGATCCTTGGCCCGACTTATTTGATGTATTTAGATACCAAGGTAGCTGTCCACCTCGTTCAGGAGCATACTTTGACACGTCCAAATGTCTACGTTAGATTCAAATTTTTACATGAGATATTGTGTGAAGATATTCTCCTCAAACAGGTAAAACCAGGTTAGCAAAACAGCAAATGGTCAAAGTGACAGAGATATTTCATTCCATTCAGGGGGAATCCACCCACGCTGGACGACCCTGTACCTTTGTTCGCCTTACGGGATGTCCAATGCGGTGTACCTGGTGTGATAGCGAATATACTTTCACCGGTGGAAGCCATATGTCGTTAGATGAAGTATTAGCCAAGGTGCATGCTTTTAATTGTAGGCTGGTAGAAATCACTGGCGGGGAGCCACTGGCACAGACTGAGGCATTTGTTCTGATCGAACGCCTCTGCGATGCCGGCTTCGAGGTGCTGGTCGAGACAGGTGGCTATGTATCCACAGAAAAGGTGGACCAACGGGCAAGTCTAATACTTGATGTTAAGTGTCCTGGCTCCGGTGAAGAAGGTCGAAACTACTGGCCCAACCTGGACAGGCTACGTCGGCAGAAAGACGAGCTGAAGTTTGTCATAGCAGACTACACTGACTGGGAGTATGCCGAATCACTAATTCGAGGACACAAGCTCGAAGAACGCTGCAAAGCAATTCTGATTTCGCCGGCGTGGGGCAAGGTCGATCTTAAGGACTTAGCTGGTTGGATAGTAAAAAGCGGCTTAAATGTTCGGATGCAACTGCAGATGCATAAATACATCTGGGGTCCTGATGTGCAGGGGGTGTGATGGGAGGTTCTAGCGACACGGTCGCCGAGTTTGATGACGAGCTCGCCACAAGCCATGCCGCTTTCAAGCTTTCCGTTTGTCTGGTATCCGGAGGTATGGACTCCTGCGTCACAGCCGCCATCGCAAACTTGGAGAATGAAGAGCTTGGCTTTCTTCATGTCTCTTACGGCCAACCTACTGCAGATCGCGAGCGAAAAGCCTTCGAAGACATAGCCGACTTCTATGGTGTGGAACGTCGTTTGACAGTATCAATTGAGTATTTAACCCAAATCGGCGGATCATCTTTAACAGACGAAAACATCCCTATAGCCCCCGCAAATGTGGCTGTGACATCGATACCAACAAGCTATGTACCTTTTCGCAATGCGCACCTTCTTTCAATTGCAACTAGTTGGGCTGAAGTAATAGGGGCTAACTCAATCTACATTGGAGCCGTCAGTGAAGACTCCTCTGGATATCCGGACTGTCGACCAGACTTTTATGACGCTTTCCAGAAAGCTCTTAATATTGGTACAAAGCCAGAAACCCACATTCAGTTAGTAACGCCAGTGATTGATCTCAGGAAATCGGAGATTGTGCTGCGAGGCAAGGAACTCGGCGCACCTCTTGAGCTCACATGGTCTTGTTACCGTCGATCCGAGAGTGCCTGTGGTAATTGCGATTCTTGCGCTCTGCGACTTCGTGGATTTCTTGAAGCAGGTGTGGTCGATCCAATACCGTACGTGCTTGACAGCCAGCGATTTGCTGATTAATTTTAAGCCGCTTCTCTGGCAACATAAATTACAACCGAGAACAACAGAAGAGCATCCTACGGGTTCTCCCGTGTGTCGATTTCTGAGATTAGTCTCCTGGAGGATTTCAAATGCTTGGCAAAACTACTATTTCAATTTGTGCCGCTATCACACTCCTGATTTCAGCGGTTATAACGGCGTCAGCCCAGACAGGAGAACTTCGCGGGCGGGTAATCATGAACCAGGCAGATGGCACGACGACACCAGTCAGTGATGCAGCCATTGATGTATATCGGATGGATCTGTCCGGCAAATACAACACTAAGACGAACCGAAGAGGAGAGTTTGTGTTTGCTGGTCTGCCCTACGTAGGTACCTACACTATTGCGGTAAGCCATCCCACAGCTCAACCGACATGGTTGCCAAACGTGAAGGTGGGCCGCGGCATTGATTACGAGATCAGTTTGTCGCCCGGGGATGGAAGACGTCTGACCATCGAAGAAATTAAGGCGGCCGGAGCCTCCGTTCCGACCGGTAGCACACCTTCTTCCGGTAGGACATCTGAAACAGCAGAGGAAAAAGCAAAGCGCGAGGCGGCGGCTAAAGAAGCTGCCGAGATTGAGGCAAAGAACAAGAAGATTTTGGAAGCAAATGCAGTCGTCAACAGAACATTCAAGGCGGGTAATGATGCGTTGATGGCCAAGAAATACGCAGAAGCCATCGCCCAATATGATGAGGGGCTAGCTGCAGATCCCGAGCAACCGGCCCTGCTTACAAATAAGGCCTTGGCTTTGAAGGCAAGGGGTGTTGATTCCTATAATGCCGCCATTACAGCCAAGGATGATGCAGCAAAAAGTTCTGGTTTAGAAGCTGCAAAAAACGACTTCCGAGCAGCCGCTGAAGCTTCAACAAAAGCGGCTGAAATATTAAAGGCCCAGCCAGCACCGGTAGATCCTGCAGAACAGACTAGGTACAACGCAAACAAGCTGTCAGCATTCTCGACCTGGGCCGAGTCGATGCGCCTCTTTGTCACAAAGGTCGATCAGTCGCAAGCGGATGCTGGTTTTGTAGCCTACCAAGACTACATATCGGTGGAACCCGACGCGACAAAGAAAGCTAACGCCAGACGTGACGCTGCGCAGATGCTTTTCGACGCTGGTTCTTTCGAAAAAGCTCTTGCAGAGTACCAAAAGATATTAGCTGCAAATCCAGATGACACTGATGCTCTCGTGAAGTCGGGCATGTTGCTATTCAACATTGGCGCAATGGAAAACGACAAGGCAAAGTATCAGGAGGCTGCTAATTATCTTCAGCAGTTCGTCAATAAGGCTCCTGACAGCGACGGCCTCAAAGATGATGCTAAAGCGATTTTGGAGGAACTTAAGAACCAGCAGAACGTTCAGGCAGAAAAAACAACAACACCAGCCCGTCGCCGTCGTCCTTAATTACTAATACCTCTCTTGCCCAAATAGACGCCGGTTAAGTTCTTAACCGGCGTTTTGATCTTCAAATTTGCTCGCCTTTAATGATTGAAAAAAGCCTTCAAGATCTCAGGTTTTGGGCCCTTTTCATTTAAAACTATTGCCTTGACAGTCTAAATGTTAAAACTGTACTATGCCTGCGCAACGGTGTTGAGCGGCCCGCTTGCACCTAAAATCCTAGCTTAACAAGTGCAATTCTCCAGCCAGGATCGTTAACCCCACCCTCGTGGACTGTCTCTCAAAATCTGAAGCACGCGGTAAAACATGTCAGCCAAATTAGGCGAAATTCTCGTTCGTGAGAACCTCATAAGCCCACAACACCTCAGAGAAGCGCTCGATTATCAGCGTGAACACGGTGGACGTCTGGGCTACAACCTCGTGAAGTTAGGTCTTGTCACTGATGACATGATCACGGCCGTACTTTCACGACAATATGGGATCCCTTCCGTAAACCTGGAACTCTTCCAGATTGATGAGTCGGTCCTGCGACTGATCCCACAAGAGGCGGCACAGAAGTATTCCGTACTTCCTCTGTCCCGCGTCGGAGCCACGCTCACCCTAGCAATGGGTGACCCGACCAATGTCTTCGCAATGGATGACATAAAGTTCATGACAGGTCTGAACGTGGAGCCAGTCGTGGTAGCCGAAGCAAGCATTCAACAGGCGATTGCCAAGTACTACGGTGCTTCACGAGAGATTGAACTCGCTTCTGTCGCGGTCGACGAAGGCGTTTACGAAAGTGCAGTCTCCAGAAGCTCAAACGGTGGCGGCATCACCAGTGCCGATCTTGTGTCACTCGATAGTCTTGATTTTGATCATGACCGAACTGAAGACGTCGAAGTGGTCGAAGATAACGAAGAGATCGATCTCTCGACGCTTTCGCGAATGAGCGAAGACGCGCCCGTTGTCCGTCTCGTTAATGTACTACTGGTTGACGCACTTCGAAGGGGTGCTTCGGACATTCACATAGAGCCGTACGAAAAGGAACTCCGCATTCGCTTTCGCATTGATGGCGTCCTTTATGATGTGATGCGTCCACCTCTAAAACTACGCGATGCCTTAATCTCTCGAGTCAAGATCCTCTCCAAGCTGGACATTTCGGAAAAGCGTCTGCCGCAGGATGGGCGCATCAAGATAAAGGTCAAAGTCGACGCAAGATCGCGAGAGCTGGATTTTCGCGTCTCAACGCTCCCGACCCTCTTTGGTGAAAAGGTTGTTCTGCGACTACTCGATAAAGAGAACCTCATGCTCGACATGACCAAATTAGGGTTCGAGCCCGAATCACTGGTCAAGTTCCAGCGGAACATCGCGAAGCCATACGGCATGGTGCTCGTGACTGGCCCAACTGGAAGCGGCAAAACGAACACGCTTTATTCAGCGCTCCAATCACTGAACACAATTCAAACAAATATTATGACCGCTGAGGATCCGGTTGAATTCAACCTTATGGGTATCAACCAGGTTCAAATGAAAGAACAGATTGGGCTCAACTTTGCCGCCGCCTTACGAGCCTTCCTCCGCCAAGACCCAAACATCATTCTGGTAGGTGAGATTCGAGACTTCGAAACCGCGGAGATCGCGATCAAAGCTGCCTTGACTGGTCACCTTGTATTATCGACGCTACACACCAATGATGCTCCTTCAACGATTTCGCGCCTCATGAACATGGGCATTGAACCGTTTCTAGTGGCCACCAGCGTCAACCTCATCCAAGCGCAACGCCTGATCCGCCGTGTTTGCAAAGAGTGCAAACATGAACACCCAACCCCTCCCGAAGCCTTAATCGAAGTCGGCTTTTCGGCTGAGGAAGCCGGAAACATCAAAACTTATAGGGGAAAGGGCTGTCCCACCTGCAATAACACTGGGTACAAAGGGCGTATTGGACTCTATGAAGTTATGGAAATTAATGACGAGATCCGCGAACTGATCCTGATCGGAGCATCCGCTCTCGAACTCAGAAAGAAGGCTATCGAGGACGGCATGATCACCCTCCGTGAATCCGGACTGCATAAGATTAGAAGTGGTCTTACAACTCTCGAAGAAGTAGTTCGCGAGACTGTGGCCTAGGGAGGAGACGACGATGTTACGGACCTTAGCACTAACCTTAGTAATGCTTATTTCATTTGGAGCAATGCTGCCACTGGCCACTTCGTTGGCACATGGCCTGCGACAAACATCGGCTTCCAAGCCGACCAAAGTCAGACGCTATTCTCGTGCTTGGTGGCGCAGATATCGCGCTCGTATGAAGAGGAAGCGCGAGGCTGCAATGGCTCATCGACGAGCCGTCCTGGCTCAGGTTTCGCCACAGCTAAACCTTTCAGGACAGACTTTTGTCACGACCCTTCCCAAGCTCCCCTCTGGCTGGAAGAATCTTGCAACTGCCGGAAATACGGAACTGAGATTTCGCACGGAAACTGACGCTGCCGACATTCCCGGCCAAGCTTCACTTTCAGTGGTTGCCCAAAGTCGACCCGCTCCCGCCTACCTCACAGCGCGTGAACAGCGACGCATGCTCTCGGGTGTTGATATTGGCGATTTGCGTCGGATTGTAATCGATAAGATGCTCGCCACAAATGGATGGGTAACTAACGACTACATACGAGAAGTAGAAGGATACCGTGTGTTTATCGTGACTGCTCAGACACCCGAAGATGGTCGCTCACCAGATAGAATATGGAATTTCTACTTTACTGAAGTGAATGGACGAATCTATAGTCTGGCTACTACTTCATCTTTTCAGTCAGCCGACCGTTTGGCCCAGGAAGCCGAGCGGTTCATAGTTGGACTTCACCTCAACTCTGAACCTAAACAACAAAAGTTAAACCGCTAATCCACAGTCTGGTGTCAAAGTACCTAGGGAGAGAGTCGCGATGGCGTTAAATGAGAGCACTCCACAAATCTCGCTTTCTGAGTTATTAAGAAAACTTTCTGAGCTTGGCGGCTCAGATCTGCATATCACTACTGGCTCGCCACCTCAGATCCGAGTAGACGGACATCTTCGCCCGTTAGAGGGCTACCGTGGACTAACCGCAGCCGATACAAAACAGTTGGCTTATTCGGTGTTGACCGATGCTCAAAAGCATCGCTTCGAAGAGAACCTTGAACTGGATTTCTCATTTGGAGTAAAAGGCCTTTCCCGATTTCGTGCCAACCTTTTCAATCAACGCGGGGCAGTAGGCGCTGTCTTCCGCGCTATACCTTACGAAATAAAGTCTTTCGAGGAGCTTGGGCTTCCTCCAATCGTGAAACAGATGTGCGAGCGACCTCGCGGCCTCGTTTTAGTCACAGGACCAACCGGCTCTGGCAAGTCAACAACCTTGGCAGCAATGATCGATAAGATCAATCGAGATCGTCACGAGCATATTTTGACCATCGAGGATCCCATCGAGTTTTTGCACAACCACAAGAGTTGCCTCGTCAATCAGCGGGAAGTTAATGCCGACACAAGAGGCTTCTCAGAAGCCCTCCGAACGGCGCTTCGACAGGATCCAGACGTAGTGCTTGTTGGTGAGATGCGTGATCTTGAAACTATCGAGTCGGCCCTTCGAATTGCGGAAACAGGGCACCTCACTTTCGCAACTCTACACACAAACTCTGCTGCCAGTACCATCAACCGTATCATCGATGTTTTCCCTGCTGATCAACAAGCACAGATCAGGGCCCAACTCTCACTTGTCCTTGAAGGCATTCTATGTCAGGCACTGCTTCCTCGTGCAGAAGGAAGTGGTCGGGCAATGGCGTTGGAGATTCTTATTCCAAACTCAGCCATCCGCAACTTGATCCGCGAAGATAAAGTCCACCAGATCTATTCGATGATGCAAACCGGTCAGGACAAGTATGGTATGCAAACTTTTAATCAGGCTCTGGCAACTCTATACCACAAGCGAATCATATCGCTTGAGACTGCCATGCAACGTTCATCCAACCCCGACGAGTTGCGCGAACTGATCGATCGCGGAGCAGGATTAACCAATCACAATGGCGGCAAGCACCCAAGCCCTTATGCTCAAGGTAGGCCAGTGGGTGCACGACCTCCGACAAACCGATAGTTTTTAGCCCTCTGGAGTCTCTGAAGATGCCTACTTACGTATTTAAAGGTCGCAATAAACTGAATGAGATCGTTGTTGGCGAGCGTGTCGCTGACAACCGCGACGCCCTCCGCCAGACCCTAAGGAAAGAGCAGGTCACGCTTACTTCAGTAAAGGAGAAGGGACGTGAGATAGGCATACCGAAGATTGGTGGGCGAAAAAAGGTAAAATCAAAAGATCTTTCTATTTTCACTCGTCAGTTTTCGGTAATGATAGACGCAGGTCTTCCTCTGGTCCAATGTCTCGACATTCTGGGGCAACAACAGGACAACAAATACTTCCAGCAAATCTTGTTTCAAGTGCGTCAAGATGTAGAGGAAGGATCAACACTTGCGGCTGCGATGGCGCGTCATCCTCGGGTTTTTGATCAGCTCTATTCGAACATGGTTGAGGCCGGCGAGACGGGAGGTATCTTAGACCTGATCCTGCAACGACTTTCAACATTCATCGAGAAGATTGTGAAGTTGAAACGAGATGTGATGTCGGCGATGATCTATCCTGCTGCCGTCGTGGTCCTCGCCGTTGTCGCAGTAGCGGTAATCATGGTTGTAGTTATCCCGCAGTTTCAGGCGATATTCCTCGGCTTACTGGGTCCCGGCGAGCAACTGCCGCTTCCAACCCGTATTGTAGTTAACATCAGCAACTTTCTGGCTGGTTGGGGAGGGCTCGCAATCCTGGGGGTTGTTGTAGCCATTGTTCTTGCAATTCGTTTTTACTACAAAACCCCAGGTGGTAGATGGAATATTGACTGGTTGCTGTTGCGTATACCAATCCTCGGAGACATTCTCCGGAAGGTTGCGGTCGCTAGATTCTCACGAACTCTCTCGACGCTACTGTCGTCAGGTGTCCCCATTCTCCAATCGCTCGATATCACCGCACGAACATCTGGTAACGTTGTTATAGAGCACGCAATAGGAAAGGTTCGCTCCGGAGTTGAACGAGGCGAAAGCTTTGTGGATCCCCTGAAAGCCACAGAGGTTTTTCCTCACATGGTGGCTCAGATGGTTGGAATCGGTGAACAAACTGGCGCTCTCGACGCCATGCTTGCAAAGATTGCTGACTTCTACGAACAAGAAGTCGATGCTGCGATTGCTAACCTGCTTACGTTGATTGAGCCAATCTTAATCGGCTTTCTCGGTGTTACCATTGGTTCAATAGTGATCGCCATGTATTTGCCACTCTTCACCCTAATAGGGAAACTCTCCCAAGGCCACTAAAAGCTGCCGCCTCATCAAAAATTAAATGGGAGGCCTTGATGGCCTCCCATATTTATTAAGCAATTTCCCCTGGAAAGGCGCGAAGTTTCGCAAATTGCTCACTTTAAAAAACCTCCTTACTTGTGGGGCGCACTCTCATTCCGAGTAATTCCGAGTGATAGATCGAGTCTTCTGAGATAATCATAAGGCGGTTGATCTTTTATCAGGCGTCCCTTACGATAAACTTGAAAATACGCACAACTTTTTTGCTAGGTACTAAGAATCACGGCACACCGGAACACGTCAGTAATTTTTGCCTCAAAAATGACCCCCGAGCGTTGGCAACAAGTTGAAAAGATCTTTCAAGCAGCCCTCGACCTCACTCCTGAAGAACGAAACCGGTTCGTGTCCGAGGCCTGTGCAAATGACCTGGAGCTAAAACGAGATGTCTTAACACTCCTTTCACATCATGAAAGCGGTGAGAGCCTGCAGCCAGGTATTTTCCCACAACTAGACCTAACCTCTCTGGATAACTCACAAGCGGATGAAGTCGCCGATCCAATGATCGGACGGAGACTCGGGGCGTACAGGATCGAACGTGAGATTGGCCGCGGTGGCATGGGAAACGTCTACGAGGCGTCACGAGTAGACCAGGAGTTCAGGAAACGCGCAGCCATAAAGCTGGTTAAGCGCGGGATGGACACCGATTTTATACTTCGTCGTTTTCGTACGGAGCGTCAGATTCTGGCAGCTTTGGATCATCCGAACATCGCTCTCTTGCTCGATGGTGGAACAACAGAAGACGGCCTACCTTATTTTGTAATGGAGTACATCGAGGGCCAGCCTCTGTACCGCTATTGCGACGCGAATCAGTTGACAATACGCGAACGCTTGAAATTGTTCTTGGCCATCTGCGACGCTGTTCACTACGCTCATCAAAAACAGGTGGTTCACCGAGACATAAAACCGTCTAACGTTCTTGTGACATTTGATGGAACTCCCAAACTACTTGATTTCGGCATTGCCAAGTTGCTCAATCCCGATTTGGTTGGTGATATCACTCACGATCCAACAGCAACCGCGATGCGTCTGATGACCCCAGAATATGCCTCACCGGAACAGGTGCAGGGTGCACCTACGTCGCCTACCACAGACGTGTATTCGCTCGGAGTGTTGCTTTACGAATTAACGACGGGACACCGGCCCTACCGTTTACGTAATCGTGCACCTCACGAAATTGCGCGAGTGATTTGTGAAGAGATGCCGGTGCCACCGAGCTTCATCATCACCAGGACCGACGACTTAGTCCCCAAATCCTCCACGGGCAACGAATCTTTGGATCTTAAGCACGTGTTTTCCGCAAGAAAGGCAACTTTGGACTTGTTAAGACGCGAGCTTTCAGGCGATCTCGACAGCATTGTCATGCGCGCTCTACGCAAAGAGCCCACTACCCGTTACGAGACAGTAGAGCAATTGCGTGATGACATATCACACTTTTTGAAGGGCGAGCCAATCGCAGCCTTACCCGACTCAGCGCTTACCCTAATGACGCATGAGCCAGACCTTGCAGGAGACAACTCACTTGCAGTACTACCGATGAAACTCTTCAACCTCAATCAAGGGGTTGATTCAGGTCCGGACTATCTGGGGACGGGCCTAGCTGATGCCTTGATTACGAGGTTAAGTGCCATCAAACGCTTTGCAGTGCGTCCAACGAGCAGTGTTCTGAGATACGGTACTAATTCCGATCCTCTTGTTGCGGGACGTGAGTTGGGCGTCGCCTTTGTACTTGATGGTCGCATCAGAAGGGCCGGCGAAAGAATTCGCGTTACAGTTCAGTTGTTGAGCGTACGCGACGGCACGTCAATGTGGGCCGGACAATTTGACGAGGCGTTTACTGATGTACTTAGCCTTGAAGACACGATCTCAGCTAGTGTCGCAGAGGCAATTATTCCCCAGCTTACTGGTGAAGAACGGCTTAGACTGGCAAAAAGAGGTACCAACAATCCTCAGGCTCACGAGGCGTATCTTCGCGGCCGCTATTACTGGAATACGTTTACTGAAGAAGGTTTTGCCAGAGCTATCGTTTGCTATAACCAAGCTATAGCTCTCGATCCAAACTACGCAGTGGCTTATGCTGGTGTTGCTGCTTACCATAACTGGTTAGGCAGCTTTACAGTCCTGCCATTTGCAGAATGTGCGGCCGCAGCCTATGAAGCGGCCTCCACCGCAGTCGCGATTGATTCAATGTTAGCCGAGGGCCATGCCTCACTGGGTCAAGCTATTCTCTGCAGGGATTTTGAGTGGGCCAAAGCCGAGCGCCAGCTTTTGCGCGCAATCGAACTTAATCCAAACTACTCAGTCGCGCATAGCCTCTATGCACTTCAATTGACAATGGAAGGCCGCTTCGCTGAGGCCTTGAGGCACGCGGAACGCGCACGCGACCTTGACCCGATGGCAATCATCTCTCGGTTTACTCTCGCCTGGTGCTCGTATCATGCTCGAAACTTTAAAGAAGCTAATCTTCTGGCGCAGGAGACTTTGAAAGCAGAACCTAACAATCTCATGATGCTCCACGTTGCCAGCTTTCTGCTGAGCCGCTTGGCCCAGCACAATGAGGCAATCGCAGCTGCAAAAAGTTGCGTCGCAATGATGGGAAAATCTTCTAACACGCTCAGCAGATTAGGTTCAGCATATGGGGAAGCTGGTAATAATGCTGAGGCTGAGGCAGTTCTTGAGGATATGGATAAGATCGGCGCTTTTCGCCATGTTTCATCTTATCATTTGGCTTTGGTCAACTGCGCCTTGGGAAGACTTGAGCGCGCACTCGACTTGCTGGAGCAGGCCTATGATAGCAAGGATGCCAAGGTCTTATGGCTTGGAGTAGATCCAGAGCTAGATTCCTTACACGGGCACCCGCGTTTCAACGATTTACTGCGAAGGTTAAACCACCCACTCGGTGCTTTACCTATGCTACCAGTATCGCTAACTGGAAAGGAGTCGGTAGCGGTTCTGCCGTTCACGATAGATACTTTGATCAGTGAAAAGCCTGGTATTGAGTATGTGTCGTACGGAATAACAGATGCACTCATAACTAGATTGAGCAATGTCGATTCTTTAATTGTGCGGCCTACAAGTAGTGTTCTTCGTTACCGTGGTGGAAACGTTGAGCCGCTTGTGGCCGGAAGAGATCTTGGAGTCAATTTTGTTATTTCAGGCACAATAAAGCGAACAAGCGATAAACTTCTGGCAACAGCCCAACTCCTAAATGTCCGCGACCGCACAACCCGGTGGACACAAGAGTTTATTGAGTACTCTAACGATGAACTGCAGCTCGAAGACTCAATCTCGGAAAGGATTTCAGCAGCACTGCTGCCGCAGCTCGTTCCCTTAGAGCAACAGGCCATCAAATCGACAGGTCTCGAAGCCGTTATCTCACCAGCACCAGAAGCGAGCAAACGTAAGGCCTCTGCACGGAAGTCCAAGAGCAGTGTGACATCGCCGGTGCTAAGCCCCGCACCACAAACTCAAGACAATGGTAATGAAGAGGCACGCCAGCTCTACACAGCGGGACGCTATTACGCAACCAGGCGATCAGCTGACGGGTTGTGGCAAGCTATTGACCGACTAAAACGTGCCGTGCAACTCGACCCTAACTTCGCTCTGGCACATTCTGAATTAGCAGATTGTTATGCCCTTCTAAACTGGTATGTCGAACCACCTCCAGCTGATTCATGGAACCTAGCAAAGCAGTCCGCCCTCAACGCGGTTATTGCCGATCCAAATCTTGCAGAGGCTCACGCCTCCCTTGGCTTCGTTAAGCTACATTATGATCGGGATTGGGAAGGGGCTGAGCGTGAGCTACGCACAGCGATAAAACTAAAACCGAGTGCTCAAGTGGCTCACCGCTGGTATGCGTTCAGTCTATCAGCAATGGGTAGACACGAGGAAGCCTTTGCTGAGGTTGAGCGTGCTCGCGAGATTTCACCGCAGTCCGCAGTGCTCGCGACGGCAGTGGCAAACGTGTTGTTTCTTGCAGGTAGATATGACGACGCCATTGAACAGTGTCACAGGGCGATGGAATTAGACACAGGCGCAGTTTCTGCTCATACAGTTCTGCGTTGGTCCTATGAGAAAAAAGGTATGCATGCTGAAGCGTTAGCCGCTTTCGAGCAGGAACGAGTCTTTGCTGGTGAGACAGCAACAACTCATTTGAAGCGAGCAAGTGTTTTGGCAGCCGTTGGTAGACACGAAGAGGCTGAAGCTGTACTGGCAGAAGTTCTAGAACGAAGAGCCACGCATTGGGTTTCACCTTACGAAATCGCAATTGTCTACAGTTGGATAGGTGATTTTGACAACGGATTCTTTTGGCTAGCACAAGCTGAACGAGAGCATGCCGTTGGCTTCACGTTCGTTCGGGTCGACCCGCGTCTCGAACCATTGCGTTCTGATCCACGTTTTGAAGCCCTGCTGAGAAGTATCGACAGAACAATCTCTTAAAAAATTAGTACCTGCCTACCTGATACTAATTAGGACATCTCTGTTTTCACGGGCCTCGTTACCGGAATAATCCATTGCTATGATTCTAAGGATGTAGTCGCCAGGCGGAAGTTCAGATGTGTCCCAGATGCTTGGCGACGCAAGGCCATCGCGAACCTTGTTAGTCACCTCATACAAAAATCTAGTGGTCGCACTGCCATAAACAGTTATACCGCTCTGTTCAGCAAAGGCCAGCTTCGTCGCCGTTCTCTTAGCTGGAAGTCTATTGAACTCAATATTCATTCGCGGCTCTTCAAAACCAGAGGCAGCCTGTTCAGAACTAGTCGCACCATCGACCTTGAGCACTTGGTAACCCAACCGGTAAAGCCCCAGTTTTCGTCGACTACTATTCCTATCATTCCGATCAAACGCTTCGACTACAATTCGCACGCGTCCATTGACAATCAGACGCCCTTGACTTTTCTCGGTAACGCGTTCCCCTGATTCAGTAAAGAGCTGAATGCCGTTAGGCTCTATCTGCGGAGCAATTTGGTCACTGAAACCCATAGGCGAAAATGACAGAGGGTTAATCTCGGCGCCTGGTGGACCAACGTTTAGATGGACATGATACATGCGATTCACCGTTCCGAGAGCGTCACCCGGGCGAAAGCGAGCGCCCCGCCGAACCCGGATCCGGTTTAGCTTTCCTTCTTCATCCTTCACAGGAACAAAACGTTGATCTTCGAAAACTTTGCCATCCTTGTCACGGCCCACGTGAATGTGGATGTAGGAGATCACACCCACTCGAAGTCCTTCATTGATTCCATCAAAGCCCCAATTCGCAATCGGGCTAGTAACCTTCTCCGAGCGTATTGCGCGTACTAAATTGCCGTAAGCCCCAAATACATCAATCCCACTGTGAAGACGCTCACGAGCGTCAGTCGAGTCGAAGTTTCCACGCACTTCACCCATCGTAGCTACCACCTCATGTGGACCCTGCTGTGGATCAAGAGGCCAAAGAAGAGACTCTTCTCCGAGGCTCTCTTTAGTTAGAACGGGTGCTGGCCCATGGATTGAGTTGGCTGTTTCGGGTGCTGGGCGTAATTTCCGCACAAGGTAATTCGCAGCGTCAGCAACATAGAGGTCTCCTTTCTTATCTACCGCCACACCTGAAGCTTGATTGAAACGCGTACCAACCACAGCGTCTGTATTTTCTGCCTCAGCTCCTGCAATGATATGGGCCGATCCATCAGGAGCGATTTGAAGTACTCGACTCCGCTCTAGCTCAGCCACGTACAGGAAACCATCGTGTGTGATGGCGACTCCAACGGGCTTTCTAAGATCAGAAGGGTTGGCTGCGACAGGAAAGACGGTTGCTAACGTAGTGACGTCCCCTTCCGGAGTTATTCTACGAAGGACGTTGTTCCCAGTGTCCGCAACGATTAGGACTCCGTCTTTTGTCACGGCAACACCACAAGGCGTATCGAACAGAGCGTCACTCGCTGGTCCATCTCCATATCCGGGGCGTCCAGCGCCTGCGACCGTGCTGACTCGTCCATCGGGCGTAATTAATCGAATGCGATCGTTGTAGCTGTCGGCTACATAGATGTTCCCTCGATCGTCGACAGTAATTCCTATTGGTCCATCAAACCTTGCCGAAACGGCAGGACCATCCAAATAACCCGCTGATCCATCGCCAGCTACAGTTGAAACAAGCCCGTCTGGTGTGATCTTTCGAATCCGATTATTGCCGGTGTCCGCCACGTATAAATTCCCTTTTGAATCAATAGCAATTCCAGAAGGCGTGTTGAAGGATGCCTGTAGGCCCTGCCCGTCTGCATATCCCTCGGCACCACCCGCAAAGGTAGTAACCGTTTTATCAGGTTCAATCTTGCGAATGCGGTTACTCTCACCAGCGTCAGAGATATAGACTGCTCCATCTGAACCGATTGCAACTGCGAAAGGATCTGAAAAGCCGGTTTCGTTCGGTAATACGGCGTCCCGCATGATCGGAGTACCATCACCTGCGACTGTTATGACGTAGGCTTGCCAGCCAACGATTGTCGGTGAAGGTCGAGCTTCAAACCTCCACAAAACTAAGACTGTGCAGCCGATGATAATAAGGGATACTAAGACTAAGATTGATCTGCGCATTTTTTGGAATGCGCTGGCTTGCCAGCGCTTTCAGTCCGCAAAACCCAAATAGTGGGCCTAGTTCGCCGACTCGCTTTAATCAGATGAGAGCATCGGTTTTAGATACTTGTACACATTCTCAGCAACGATCTTTGTGCCAGCCGCATTGGGATGAATGCCATCAGCTAGATTCAGAGTTGGAATGCCGGCTACTCCCTCGAGAAAGAATGGAACTAGTGGTACGGCTTTTTCTCGCGAAAGATCGTTAAACATTTGCTGGATCTGCTCCTGGTACTCCCATCCAGTATTCGTCGGAGCAAACATCCCTGCTAGCAGAACCCTGACGTTTTCTTCCTGAGCACGTTCGATGATAACGGCGAGGTTTTTCTTAGTCTGGGCTACCGGATGGCCACGAAGAAAATCATTAGCACCCAATTCAAGAATTAGAATTCGTACGTTCTCATCCAGAACCCAGTCGATCCTACGCACACCGCCCGCGCTGGTATCGCCTGAAACTCCGGCATTGATCACTTCGTAATCATAACCGTCCTGTCTCAGTCGTTCCTGCAAAAGCGCTGGATAAGTTTCATTCTCGGAAAGTCCAAAGCCCGCAGTTAGGCTGTCGCCGAATGCTACGATCTTCGGTAAACTCGCTGACGATTGCTCTCCCAAGGTCGGTGACGGAACGGAGTCCGAGACAGAAGGATTCCGGTTCGCACAGGCTGATAGGCAGAGCAACGCCAGAATATAAAGGAAAACAATTCTTCTCATGATTGAGTTATCTAATGTTCTAAAGCAGGTTCCTTCAGGTTCAGAAGTTCTCACAATACTTCATTCATTAAATCTTATCATTCCAGACGGTCAGTTCGTTTCGATCGTGGGTCCTTCTGGCAGTGGAAAGTCTACGCTTCTAGGATTAATCGCCGGTCTGGATTCGCCCACCTCGGGAGACATCCGCATAGACGGTGAATCAATTGTGAACATGAACGAGGATGCTTTGGCCGTCTTGAGGGGCAAAAAGATAGGTTTCGTTTTCCAATCCTTTCATCTGATTCCCTCATTAACTGCATACGAAAACGTTCTAGTGCCAATGGAGATTGCCCGAATTCCAAATGCCGCTAATCGGGCAAAACAACTTCTGGAAGATGTTGACCTGACAGCCCGCGCAACACATTACCCATCGCAACTCTCTGGAGGCGAACAACAGCGCGTAGCTATTGCACGTGCCTTTGCAAATAGTCCCTCGATTCTGTTAGCTGACGAGCCTACCGGAAATCTGGACTCTCACAATGGCCGTCACATCATTGACTTAATGGTTGAAATTCATCAACGAAGACGCGCGACTCTGCTGCTCGTAACCCACGACCATAACCTCGCCACACGTGCTGAGAGAAGCGTTTCGTTAAGCGACGGTAAAGTTGTTGCTGACAGAATTACACCGCTTCGACTACACGACCACGAACGAGATGTTCTCGAGGTGCTCCGATCATGACTTTTGTGATTCGCATGACTCGCCGCGAGATTCGATCCTCGTGGAAACGGCTGCTCTTCTTCTTTATCTGCATCGGTGTGGGTGTAGCTTCCATCGTTGCCTTGCGATCAACTCTGCAGAACGCTAACTCGGCGTTGGTAAGTCAAGCCCGTCTGTTGCTCGGTGCAGATGTCCAGGTTGATTCAAGCCGTGCGTTGGATGACAAAACCCTCGCTGCTATTGAGGGTGTTGCAAACTCCGCGCTGGTAAATGGAAGAACAGATACCGTGGAATTGCCCACGATGGCACGGCCCAATGATGCTTCGCTTGACGGAACGTTGATGATTGAATTGAAAGGTGTTGGGTCAGAATTTCCCCTTTACGGCGATTTCCTCTTGTCGGATGGCCGCACCTTTAATTCTCAATTGCTCGAAAATCAGGGAGCAATCGTCGGACAGGCATTACTGGAACGTCTACACCTAAACGTTGGTGACGAACTAAAAATCGGCGAATCGGTGTTTCATATACGCGGCGTGATGAGTACTGATCCGGGCGGGAGTACTGGCTTCCGTTTAGGGCCACGAGTCTTTATCGCACGGTCCGCGATTGATGGCACAGGCCTGGCGGGCTTTGGCAGTAGGGCACGTTACAAGGTCCTTCTTAGTACTGCTGAGGAATCGCTTGACCCGTTAGTTAGAGAGTTGCGCGCAACACTTCAAAACAACCTGATAAACATTCGCACCTATAAGGAATCGGAACAGAACATAAGTGAACAGTACACGCGTTCCGAGAATTACTTGTCTCTGGTCGGCCTTGTCATTCTGGTTCTAGGTGGTATTGGGATAGCCAATGTAACCCGGGTATTCATCGAACAAAAGAAAAAGGGTATTGCCGTCCTTAAGTGCGTTGGGGCGTCTAGCAGCAGAATCATCGGTGTCTACCTGACCCAAGTAATTGTCTTAGGCGTAGCAGGAAGCCTCTTCGGAATTCTTCTGGCTAAACTCGCGATTGTGGGGATAGGGCACTACTTTGCTGATACCCTCCCGGCTAACATGGAGCACAGCCTTCGTAGCGGAACCATTGTTCAAGGCTTCTTGCTTGGAATACTGATTTCAGTCCTCTTCTCGGCACTTCCTCTCCTTCGCATTAGACACATTAG
>CAZNPP010000039.1:0-29101 GCA_964574785.1 uncultured Chloracidobacterium sp.
CGAAAGCTGGTATTAATGTTGGTGGGTCCCGAGCAAGAACGTACTGAAGACCACTTGGCATAGGACTGCTCCATTCATCAGCATTCCAAAGCGTACAGTGGGGTCATAAACAATGATTAGAAAAAAGATTACTACTCGAAAGGTACATGAAATTACCGGCCTCGCACCGTCAACGATCCGCGCCGGCAAAGCTGGCACCCACGTGCTTACGCGGATTAAGCATGGCCGAACCTACCGCTATCTTCTGGATGAGGTAGAAGCATTCGCTGATGGGAAGCTGAAAATTAAGCGTGCAAAGCAACCAGCGTTAACCGTATAATTTCTCAGCAAACCTGCATCCCCAGAAAGCCAATTCGCAATGGCAAAGAAAACTAATCCATACCTCTACGAACACGAAGCGAAGGGTAATACTCGCTACGGATACCGGCGCGAGTACAAAGGCAAACAGCTTCGCGCTCGCGGCTTTGCTACGCGTGGGGAAGCTGAAAATCATCTCAATCAGGCGATCTTCGATTTGGACGCGGCACTTCGTGGAGAGGTTCGCTGTAAGCCAACAACTGCGCAAGAAGCTCTCGATATTTATCGCCGCAAGCTCGAAGTCCGTGCCAGGGATAAGGCACGTCAGTATCACCACAACGTAAAATCAAATTGCAAAGTGCTCCAAGAGTTCGTCTATGAGTTTGGCCCAACGCGCTTGAGTAGAGAATGCACCGAGACAGACCTCCGTGAGTTTTATCAGTGCCTACGCTTCAAACCTACGATTAGTCAGAACAGCGCTGCGGTGTTTGTTGGTCGAGTCCAAGGGATGCTGAAAGCTGCGCAGGAAGCAAAGCCGGATCTCGTTAACTGGCTACGGCCCAAGCTCAACGTGAGACGTAAGACTGAGTTTGAGCGCCGCGTGGTTGAGGATTGGGAGTACAAAGCCCTCGTCGAAATTCTTCTCAACCCGCCAGGAGGGCACAAGTTTAACTCGCGCAAAGAACAGCGTGCGGCTCTATGGCGCGATGCGGCTGACGCTGTGGTGTTGCTTCGGCTCACTGGTGGACGTCTTAATGAAGTGCTGCGGATGAAGCTGGATCAGTTTAATTGGAAAAAGTGCACCGTCAGACTCTACGCGAGTAAGACCGAGAATGAGCGCGATGTTCCGCTCAGCAAAGGTATTGAGCGAGTCGTCCGGGCTCGCGTTAGACATGGGCTTACTAAGTCTGAATCGCTCAGTACTGATGAAACCTTGACTGGCAGCGCGTTCGTATTCCCTCGCGCTAAAATGGCTACGTTCGATAACTCCATAGCACGGGCCTGCTTGAGAGCTGCTCGCTTGGCTAAGCTCAATTATGGGCAAGCGAACGGATGGACATGCCACAGCCTTCGGCACACCTTCATCACCCATCTCATGAAAGTCACCGGCAACGATGTTGGCTCGGTGATGAAGTACAGTGGCCACAAGACGCTTGAGAGCTTTTCAAAGTACATCCATCCAACCGACGAAGGGCGGATAGTAAGTATGCAGGCGCTCGACAACGTTGACGGGATCTTGACGGATCAGGGTGGCGTTGAGAGCGTTCGGAGCGTTGAGAGCGTAGAAAAGAGAGCTGGTAAACCGTTGCAAAGTAAGGAAGTGGCGATGTAGCATGCCTTTAACGAAAATATATGCCCGCTTGGCTCAGCGGTAGAGCACTCGCTTCACACGCGAGGGGTCAGTGGTTCGAATCCACTAGCGGGCACCAATAATCTCAATAACTTACGGGCGATTTCTTGTCGCCCGTTTTGGCCTGCACACACTTTCGCACACACATTTGATATGAAAATCAATTAAGCGTTTTACAAAGTCGATCTCACGGCCGTTTGTCTCCGCCAAATATGTTCAAAGCTGATTTGAGATGTGGGAGGCGCAACGCACTTTAGTCACTCGCATCCCTCGCAGCACTGTTAAAGTGTCAACAAACGGGGCCGTTTCGGGGTGGCCGTCGCGAACCTTTGTGACTGATTCGATCAAAGTTGCGCGGCTAATCAGTCCAAGCTAGCATACGAACCAGTGTCCCTTTTCGCGATGGGCTTAATTGGACCTGTGCTCTCTCATAAATACAGGGCAGACTTTCGGGCCGAAGAAGAGTTTATTCTCGGCTCGAAGCAACAGGATGGTTATCCACGGCTTCAGCAAGGGACCAGCGCTTACGCAGGTTTTCGCGTTGTCTGGAACAACTCCATAAGCAGAAGAATTCTCGATTCCGAAGGCAATCCGGTAGTGCGCGCAAAAGCTTCGGTTATGCTCGCTCAGGGATCCCAACCACTGCTCATTGAGGAGGATGCATATGACCATCGTTCTGAGGGCAAATATGAGTTCTCACAGTTCAGCACGAGCGTCGGGGTGAAGCTTAACCTTCATTCGGCTGAGCGAAAAGTTCGGCTCGAACGTCTTCCCAGGGGATCAGGTCAACAGTTCCGGCGTCGATTTCAGCCAGTCGACGCTTGATCTCCTCTGACCAGGCGGCTTCGACATCTGACTCGGAAACTGGGTCAAGCGTCTCGATAAGCAGCCCCGCAAGGGTAGCTCGGTCGCGTTCGGGCAATTGCACAGCATCTTGAACTATAGCTATTCGGCGAGTTTCGTTTTTGCACATAATAGCGTCGGCCCTTCTAGAACTTTTCTCTTTGACGGCTGCGCTTGTCGTTCTAGTATTGGATTCCGAACAAGCTCATAAGAATTAAAGACCCTTCAAGTGTGCGGAAGGGAAATCTCAGTTTCAAAACAAAAAGGAGGCTGCAGCGATGGCCATTACACCGTACCTTTATTATGAAGATTTAGGTAACGCTCTGAAGTTTCTTTCCAAAGCGTTTGGCTTTCGAAAGTATGGCCGACCAATGTCTGGACCAGACGGCAAGTTGAGTCATGCGGCGATGAAACTCGGAGAGGATCTCGTGATGATGGGACGCCCCGGCTCAAAATATAAGAATCCGAAGCGGTTGAAACAGGCGACGCAGAGCCTTTACGTCAACGTAGGCAATGTAGATAAGCATTTCCAACGTGCCAAAAAGGCGGGCGCAACAATCATCGAGGAACCAGTAGATACGCTCTACGGGCATCGGCGCTATGGTGCAGAGGATCCGGAAGGTCATCAGTGGTACTTCGCTCAGGAGATTAAGAGAGAGAGGTTAACGAGACGACGCCAAGACGCGAGGACGCAACGGCGGTAGAAATAGATCTCGCAAACGCGATCAAAAGTCAGCGGAAAATTATATCCACGAAGTCACACAAAATGGCACGAAAGGAGTTAAACAAGACACTTAACTACATTCCATTCGCGAAGTCACACAAAATGACACGAAGAAAGGTAAACAAGATTGTTAGCTTTGCGACTTCGGATCCTTGATGCGGCTTTGCGTTTTCAGTTTGGGTGGTGACGGGAACGCAAGCTAACGGCAGGCGCTACTCGCCATAAAGAAAAATCCACGCAATTTATGAATTGCGTGGATCTAAAAGACCGCTAGTCTATGCTGCTCAGAATATCACCAAGCAGCTCGATTAGGGTTTTCCCCGCCGGTCGTCCCGCTTCTTGTCATCCCTTTTCTGATCCTGCGGCGGCCTTTCCTTCTTTGGTTCAACGACGACCCGTGGATTGTCTTTCTTTGGTGGTCGCTTGTCCCCGCCTCGTCCTTGCGCGAATGCACCAGCAGACACAAACGCCATCATTGCCAGTGCCATTATTTTTCGCTTGAGGTTTGTCATCTGTTCTTCAGGGCCTCCCTCTGCCTTTCTAACTGCGCGCATGGGAGGGAGAGCAAAGACGCGCTGTCCATGGCTTGAGCAATATCAATGCCATTCGTCAACCTGCTCTGTTTCCCCATTTAGGTCCACTAAGTCTACCACAAAGTCACGCTTTCGAACCGATTGTCACACCTTATCGTGCACTCACTAACGCCGAACCGTTACGCTCAAAGTGCCAACATTGCCGCTGTTGTCGAACCCGCGCAACGATATCGTGTGCTCACCCGGCGCCACAATCGGAAGGTTGAGTGTATAGCGTTCCCGACCACTATCAGCAATGCCGTCGTCCGGGAAAATGGGGTTCCAAGCTGCCCCGTTTACGCTAATGTCAGCTTTTCTCACTCGTCCAGTAGCATCTTCCACGTCAAAGACCATTCGTATTCCATCAGGTCTAATCTCCGGCTGACCTACCGCACGAACGACTGGGGGTGTGTTGTCGATCTCGATTGGTTCACTTAACCGCTCACCCGTCAAAGCCTGATCCGCTGGATTATCCGGCGCGTCGGAAGCCACTATTTTGATGATATAACGACCGTCGGCCAAGGTTGCCCCATCAATCGTATAAAAGTTGTCACGAAGTTTGTCCTTTAATAATCTAAAGGTCGTCTCATTCAACGCTCTATAGTAGATAGCATACTCAAGAGTGTCGCCATTCTGGTCTTCTGCCTGCCACTGGAACGAACGTGCACCCCTCTGATATATCCGTCTCGGTGGCACCTGTGGCACCGCACCAAACAATGCGGGATCCAAACCTGACGCATCTATATTGGGATCTGTCTGCATTTGTGCTAGCTGCTGCAAACCCACACCGATGGGAAGCGCTGTTATTGATACCACCTCAGGCGCAACATTCCGCGGAAGATAAGCAATGCTGACATTTTCCATCCAAGTCTGGCCTGCCGTTCCGCCAGTTGAACGTAGCACCGCACGCCACTGAATAAAACGAGCGCGAGGACTCGCAACTTGGCTGCCAGCGGGGTCTCGGTAGCCCGAACTCCATTCGCTCCAAGTTGAATCCGGCCGCTCGCCATTTCCCGACCTGCTCTGGAGCTCAACGTTGCCAACGCCACGCCACCAAATACGTCCCCACGAAGCCGTTAGTCGCGCATCTCTTACAGGAGACTCATAGGTGCCTTCGCCCACGGACTCATTGCCAAAGCGGAAGAGTTTTCCCTGGTTACTGGAAGCCGCATACACCTGACCTCCACGAACCACGAACGATGAGATCTGTCCTTCTGTAGATTGCAGAAGCAAAGTATCACGACCGTCGTTAGCCACTGAGTAGATTCGTCCCTTATCAGCGGTGCCGATCAACACACTTCCCGGTTGCAATGCTGGGGCAATCGCGAATGCAGTGATTGAGGTTGAACTCCACACTACATCGGCTCCCCCATCAGGCAGAATACGAAACACCGCACTACGAGCTGTTGATACATCGGTGCGGCTACGTGCTGGTTGTCCTGCTTGGGGGATCGGCACGCCACTTTCATCAACCGCGGTGATCGTAACGCTCGTCGATGGTGTCCCGGGATCTGACGGCGGTGATGCCGGAGGTGTAGGCGCTGGACGTCCGGATGCAACGGCGTCACTTAAGGCGAGCGCGTAGATCGAACCGTCGGGAGCAGGTGCAAGAGCATGAATCTCTCGCAACTGCGCATCAAAGAGGGCAAAAGCCTTACCGTCCGGTGAGATCCGTAGGACCAGCCCTCCAGGATCAGTACCCGCAATTAAGTCGCCCTGAGCAGTTACAGCTAAAGACATTACATGCGTCTGATTCGTATTTATCAGCAACGAGTCTTCGGGCTTCGCATTCGCATTTTTCACGCGGTAGAGCTTGCCATTGTCGCCAGTCGCCACTGCGAGAGCACCATCCCGAAGTACTGCTAGAGCCCAGATGTATTTATCTCCGGGATCGAAATAGACCTCAGCCCGACCGTCAGTAGTTATCCGATAAACCTTGCCATCTGGAGAGGTACCAGCAAACAAAGCACCGTCACGTCCAATTGCCAAAGCCGTTACATCCAATTCAGGAGCATCGTAGAGCAGAGCACCCCGCCCATCTGCGGTGACGCGATAGATTCTTCCATCGTGACCAGTGCCAAGATACACATTGCCTTTTTCATCAACTGCACTGGACCAAATAAAAGCCTGCTCGGTGTTAAAAAGTTCGGTTAACCTCGGCGACAGCATTAACCTGCCAGTATCGGTAATAGAGATCCCATTAGCATCTCCTCGCAGCAACTCACCACGACTATTCGTTTCCCAAACAACCGGTTGTCCTGCAAGCGCAAGTCGGTTCTGTGGCAGAAAAGGTGATAAACAGAGAGTAGTTAACAGAAGGGCGGTGACGGAGTAAAAACGTAGTCTCATCAAAAGTTCGGGCATGTTCAAAGTTAGTTTCCTATGTATTTTGCATAAAGCGAGCGAGCAGTTGTGATCTCATTCGTGCCCCGGATGATCGAGCGCGCGTCTTGAAAAACAGTAAGCTCATACTCGCCGGCACGAAAACGTAGAAGATAATCGTTGTACTTTACTTCTCCAATACCACGGAGTCTTTCCGCAAGCGCCGCGAAGTCCACCCGCGTGGGGCGGGTGGGCGAAACCTGAACTGCGTCGCGGCCACACAGAACTGCGGCTGAATCACTTCCCATGGCTTCCAGTGAATCGAACCGATGAAGGACGCACGTCGGGCATTCAGGAGCACGGCCACCTGGATTGATCTTCCGCCACTCGTTGCGCCACACATCGAACTGCATTAGTGACTGGTGCAGCTCTTCGTTCTTGCCAGTCAGGATTTTTAAGGCTTCAGTAACCTGGACCGCAGCAACAACACTGATTATTGGCATAATCACTCCGGCTGTATCACAAGTAGGAGCACTTGCGGCCGGTGGCGCCTCCTCGAACACACAACGTAAACATGGAGTTTGATGCGGCCTGATGGTCATAGTTACGCCATAAGACCCAACCGCAGCGCCATAAATCCACGGAACCTCGTGCTTAACACAAGCATCGTTGATCAAGTAGCGGGTAGCAAAGTTGTCTGTTCCGTCTAGCACAATGTCGCAATTCTGAATCAATCTTTCTACGTTAGAGTTGTTGACATCGGCAATTTCAGCTTCCGTCTGAATTTCTCCATTGATCTCATTGATGTGACTGGCTGCAGCGATTGCCTTCGGTAACCGTTCTGAGGCATCGCGCTCAGTAAACATCGTTTGCCTCTGCAGATTAGTAGCTTCCACAAAATCGCGATCTACTATGCGCAATTTACCAACCCCAGCTCGAGCCAGGGCTTCCGCCTGAGCCGAACCGAGAGCTCCACAACCGACGATCAGCGCTCGGGCATTCTGTAATTTAAGTTGCCCTGTCTTTCCAATTCCTAGAAACAGGATCTGCCTGCTGTAACGCTCTTCCATATCTCAATTAGCGCGTAACTTTTGTATTGCTGCCTCAGCCATTACTTCACGTGGCGCAGTCATACCTGTCCACAATTTAAATTGGCTTGCAGCTTGGCCCAGCAGCATGTCGATACCGCCAAGCGTTTCACATCCTGCAACTCGAGCTTCGCTCAAAAAAAGTGTTTGCCCTGGGTTGTAAACCAGATCATAGGCCAAAAGCGCACCCTGAAGTTGCTCAGCGTTTGCGGGAGACTTGTTCTGAAGCTCCCCAGATGTCCCTAGTGGAGTTGCGTTTAAAACGACATCGAACCCTTCGAAGCGCGCACTTTCAAGCTCCTCAACTTGCACTTGAAATCTGTTCGCCAAAGCTCGTCCCTTCTCCCGGTTGCGAGCAAACAAGGTTGTAAGAGCTCCCTCAGAATTAAGAGCCCAGACCGCCGCAGATGCTGCACCGCCAGAACCCAGAATCGCACATCGTTTATTTCGCAGTTCACCAAATCTAGAAAGCAACGGCTCAACAAGCGCGCCGGCGTCTGTGTTGTAACCGTGCAGCTCATTCTTTTCAACCACGACTGTATTTACTGCGCCAATCTTCAAAGCCACGGGATCGATCCAATCAAGATACTCAGCAATGGCAGCCTTATACGGGGCGGTCACACTCAAGCCCCTAAAATTCAGATCCACTTCACGACTAGTGGGCCGCACCATGCGCTTCAGAAAAGAATCTAGGTCGCGAACTTCAAAAGGCAGGTAGATAGCGTTGAAACCGGACGACTGAAACCCTGCGTTATGCATGTGCGGTGACAGGGAGTGGAGCACCGGATTGCCAACCACGCCCAGTATCTGAGTCTCTGGTCCAATCTTATGGATACGATATAGCTCCCTTAACTCAGAGGCTGTGATTTGACCGGGAGCCGTACTCTTTTCATCATCAAGCGACGCGTAGGTTAAGAATGCCCCCTGTGAGGGCCCCAAAATTCTTGTCATGGTGCCCGCTGGTCCCATAGCAATAGGGATCAGCTCGCGACCATCATTGCGGGCGCGCTGGAGAAGGTGAAAGAACTCAAGGCACTCCGTAATATCAGTTACGCGGGCTGCAATCTTCAGGATACCTGCTCGCGTATCCTTCATGCTGTCATAGATCCGATTTAAGTCACCGGAGGCGCCGGAGAAACTATGATACGAGCAGATAACTCGAGCCCAGTCGATTGTATTGCCTTCGCTAAATAGGGCCTCGTTTCGAACGATGTCGAGTTCGATGTCGAATAACTCAGCTTTGGAGGGGCGTTTGAAAAGCCAAAAGAACAACCGGCTTCGAGCATCCAAAGCTCGCCGGCCTCCCTGTTCGACAGGCCGATAGGTAACTACAGCAGGCCTGTTAGACTCTGCCAGCGCCTGGTCCAAGTCTGCGAATCCTTTACCGCTTTGGATCTCTTTAAGACAATCCGCTCGAACCTCGATGAGATCACTTACTGAAGAGGCACGCGTAAGGGCTCTCTTCAGACTTTCAATGTTTTGCTCGCATACCGAAACACAGATTCGGGTTGGGTTTTGAGGTTTCATCGGGCAAGCATTCACTCTACCTACTTATTATAGGTGTCTATTTGCCCGCATCAAGATGTCGCGTTTGCGCTTCTGCACTTAGATGTCGTGTAGTTCCCTCGGTGACGCTTGGTGGTGATGGAAGTTCTCCAGTATTGCGGGCAGGAAACAGATTAGCGGGTGGACCTGCCGAAATCGATGATGATTGTGTAGTCGTCGACGTCAGCATTCTTTTTTTGTCAGCTTCCCTGACCCTTATGTACTGAGCTATACCAGTTCCGATGAATGAGAAGGCGGGGATAAGCATCCAGAACCACCAGACCCGACCTATGGTGAAGGCCAATGCAAAAGAGATGAGCAGAAATGCAATACCCATGAAGATGCTTTTGAACGCCCGATCGAGAGTGGGCGCCGCCCCTCGTTTGCGACCGAATACGGCACAATCGGAATCATCGCTCACCTGGGGGAGCTCTCCTGTTAAAGCCTGGGGCACCAGTTTTATGTTTGCACCACAAACTCGACAAAAACCGGCGGTATCGGGATTCTGCTCTGCGCAACGAGGACAAAACATGCCAACCTCCTAATCTTCAGTAACCTTCAGTAATCTCTGCCTGAGCGCTTCGTAAAGTATTACGCCCGCAGCGACCGAAACGTTCAGCGAATCCAAATGGCCTAATACTGGAATCCTCACCAACGAATCGCATCGTTCGCGAACTAACCGGTGTAGCCCAACTCCCTCACTTCCAAGGAACAGGGCTGATGGAAGTTTCCAGTCCCATTCTGTATAGAGTACCGAAGCGTCTGCGCTGGCGCCAATGACCCAGATGTTACGTTCTTTCAACTGCTCTATCAAACGAACAAGGTTTGTTACTCGGGCTACGGGAACGTATTCCAGTGCCCCTGCAGCAACTTTGGCTACTGTTTCTGTTAATCCAACTGCGCGGCGCTCTGGTATGAAAACGCCTGATACGCCCGCACAGTCAGCAGTGCGCAAGATCGCTCCAAGGTTTTGGGGATCCTCGATTCCATCCAGGCCGAGTACGAGAGGAGCTGCAAGCGATCCGATACTATCAAGGAGATCATCAGCGTCACGGTATCGCGCCGCAGCGATTCTTGCCACCACGCCCTGGTGGTTCACGTCCCTTAGAGTACGATTGAGATGGACCAGCGGCACGCGGTGAATTGGTACTCTCGTTGACCGAGCAAGCTCGAGCAACTCTCGCAAACGTTCGTGTCTTGCTCCCTCCGCAATGGTGATTTGCTCGATTGGGCGCTGCCCTGCACGGAGGGCTTCGAGCACAGGAACTAATCCATAAATCTGAGTCAATCCACCTAAGCGTTCAGCGTCTTGAGCTTCATCTCTTTTGTCCTTCTCGGAAGGTCGTTTTTGGAAGGATCGCCCTCGCTTCATGGCAATTCAGTCCAACTGGTTTTTTCTAAGGTAGTACCTGAGACGAGAATAACGTGTGAACTGAGGTTCATTATTTGTTTGGGTCGCGGCTTCGATGCTGTACTTGCCAGGGCGGTCACGACGCCAGCCGCGGGATTGAAGCTTTTGTACACAGGGCCAAACTATATCCAGTGTTGAACGCAGCAGATTATAGCTGTCGTCGAATTCCGCCCGCGTGGCCCGTTTGCGCAAGAGTTCCAACAAGGCACCGAAATTTTCTCCCGCTATCAAACTCTTCCGCTCTCGAAGAAAGGAGAAATCAAAATTATGGGCCAGCATACGCCACACCTGATTATTCTTGAGGTATAGATCCAGGACCTCCTCGTCATTGAAGAGCTCGCTGGCATTCATAATCTCATTCTCGGTGGTGCCTCGACGCTCCTGAATCTCCACGCGCTTGGTTATTAGTCGCCCAGTAACCAATAAAGAAAGCTGATCCCACCGAGCCTGAAGATCATTACTACCCATTAACTCAAAAGCTCTGAGACCGTCTCCTTCTATCTGGATGGACCGAACCCGAGCCTCCACTGAAACGTTTGCAGTAAGCTCTTCGTCAGAGACCACCTCTGTTCTCAAGCCAAGTGGCACAAGCCGCTTCCGCACCAGATCTGCTTCGTCACGCGTAGCAGTTCGCGCCAATGGAAGCGGCTTTGGCGCGGATATGATTCGAGTCAAAGCATCGATACTGGTCTTAAGTAGGCTTGCAGCTTCAACTAATGTAGCTTCGGAGGCGCTTTCAACCGTTTTAGTGACTAGAATGTTGTTGTATCCTGATTCCCAATCTTCAAGGCGCCTGAGCGTGGGGCGCTGGAGTTCAGCAGTAGTTTCATTGAGCGGCAACGGCGAAGAGCAGTAAAGGCAATCGGGCCGAGTAGGTGGATTTGCCCGTAAGCACTGCTCACAACGGACCATCAGTTCTGGGGCAAACCCATGCGGTTCTGAACGTTTTAATTCGTCGCCATCCAGAAGAGGAATCTTTTCGTTATCTTTAGGCAACAGCTCCTCCAATAATTTGAATTATACGCGAGAGGGGCAAGTTTACAGGAGAACTACTGAAATTAGGCCAGATAACAGTTCAGCTCGCCGTTGTACAAGGATGCTGGCGCTGCTGCAAGCGGCCATTCTGTTGACCAGTGCTTGCAGGACGCAGCCAATTGACCCCGCTGCTCCCCGACCCGAGCCAGCATATCCAGTGCTCTTAAACGAGGACGAGAACAGAGAGGAAGCCGCTCTTATTGCCTGGAGACAGTTTTCAGAGCAACTGGGCCTTACGAAAGACGCGGCAATTGAACTCCATCCGGTTACGGCAACGGTTTTGAGTATTAATCCAGCTACTACGCTGTATCTGCCTCTGCTTGGCGGGGAAGCCAAGATGACAGAAGAAGAGATTAGAGAGTCCCTAAGAAGATTCATCAGCGAGTGGCAACCATTGATCGGAGCTGCTCCAGCTCAACTATCGTTGGTGGATCGTTTAGACCTTGCGGATGGGACCAAGGTGGCTCACTATGAACAGCGACCTTTCAGATATCCGCTGCGTGGCGATTTTGGCAAGTTCAGGATCCATTTCAGTCCTGACCGTCGCGTTCTCCAGCTATCGAGCACCAGTATTCCAGAAGCCGAACGTCTTCAAAGCACCATCGCAGCGATTACACCCCAGATAAGTAGGGAAGATGCTGTTGCGCGTTTACGCAATGACATCGTGTACTATACGGATGCTAGCGGGACACTGAATAGCTTCACTACTTCCCCTAATACCGAAATCAACATACACACGCTGGTAGTTTATGTTCGATCCGCCCAACCCCCGGATGGACCACTTGAGTTTCGTCTGGCATGGGAGATTGAACTTCCAAATGAACCTGTAAGAAAGCTTTATATGGACTCTGTCACTGGCCAGCTGTGGCAAGGACAGATTTCAGGCAAGACTGCGCAGATGAAAAGACCGTTAGACTTGAACCCCCAATAAAAATGAATGCCTCTTTAAAATATTTTAAACAACACTATAATTTGGAGTGCTCTATGAACAACTTCGATCCTACAAACAATATTTCCTGGCAGTTGGGCCATCGAGGAAGAGTCGCGGTGTTTATTGACGGCAACAATCTCTTCCATGCGGCCCGTTTTCACAACATAGATATCGATTACAACAAACTCTTGCGCGTCTTACTTGGTGATGGCCGGCTGCTACGAGCCTTCTTCTACACTGGCGTAGACGTTGGCGCAGAACGTCAGCAAGGTTTCCTGCTGTGGATGAGGCGTAATGGATTTCGTGTGGTCCAAAAGGAACTTAAGACCTTCTACGACGGAACTCGAAAAGCCAATCTGGATGTAGAGATTGCTGTAGATATGCTTTCACTCGCGGGCCGCTACGATACAGCGGTGCTTGTCTCTGGGGATGAGGATTTTGTTTACGCCGTTAATGCAGTGGCTTATAAAGGTTGCCGAGTTGAGGTAGCCGGGTTCAGGTCCAACAGTGCTCCCAAACTGATTGATGTTGCTGATTATTTCATAGATCTTGGCGAGATAGCTGATCAGGTTCGTAAGGATGTGGTTCACGGCGCCCGTTATGATGAGCGTGACTTCCACGATGTAACTTCCGATTTCATCCACCATCCGTTGGAGATCCCACAACCACCAACAGATGGATTTCAGTCCGCCATGCGGGTCGTGCTAGATTCATCTATCACAGATGAACCCAATCAGTTCGGTTCAGAAAGTGACTATATCAGAGTAACCGACGAGCATTGAAGCCTGGCAAAAGGCTCAAATAATATGAAGATTTTCACTGTGGAAGAGGCAAACGCACTGTTGCCCACGGCCCGCAAGATATTAGTCCGCCTCCAGGCGGCATACAGGGAAGTGCTCTCACACAGTGAGGAAACCAAAAGAGCCGCCACCGCTGCTGAAGAAGGTGGAGGTGGCATCTCGAGCGGTGTGCGCTACGCGTCCGCTCTCATTAAATTGACACACCAAATGAGCGAACTCGATGTTTTGGGTGTACAACTTAAAGATTTTCAGCGAGGCTTAATAGACTTCCCCTCCCTACGCGACGGACGTGTCGTACTCCTTTGCTGGCAGGTTGGTGACGGTGACCAGGTTGAGTGGTGGCACGATGTTGACGCCGGATTCGCGGGCCGAACCCCACTTTAGGGAGGCAGGAGGCAGGAGCAGGAGGCAGGGGCCAGGAGCACGGCCTCCTGCTCCTGCGTCCTGCCTCCTGCGTCCTGCCTCCTGCTCCTGCGTCCTGCCTGCTGCTCCTGCGCCTGCCTCCTGCTCCTGCGTCCTGCTCCTGCGTCCTGCTCCTGCGTCCTGCTCCTGTCCTGCGCCCTGCCTCCTGCTCCTGTCCTGCTCCTGTTCCTTCCTCCTGACTTCTAACGTATTGTAAGTCCAAGCCCTCGTATATTTTCTCGTTGACCACTTAAAGTGATTCCTGATAGGATGGCGCGCATTGTGCACCGGCATCGAGGCTTAGTGTTCACCTCAGACCGCTGGTCAGGCTCTCAGTTAGCTCTGGAGAAAGCTTCGCGATGAGTTGTCCCTCTTGCGGCGGTCACAGCAACGATTCTGAATACTGTGACGTTTGCAACAACTTGGCTGACGATAAAGTAGCCCTCCCTGGCCGAGCTAGCCAACGCACCAGGAAAAACAAGTCAGCAAGTCAATCATCTCGCCGTTCAAGGTCTTCTGGACGAAAAAACAAGCGACAGGAGTCACGTTTAATAGCCTTTCCTGGGGTTTCACAACCTGCAGTTCCAGCTTGGCGAAAAGAGCTGAGTGAGAGAGTTCGTGAGGTTCAGGAGCGGCGCGCCCGTGAACTTGCTCAGGAGACTGAGAAACTTGAACTAGAAAAAGCCAAGGAACAAAGTAACCAGAGACCTTCGACGCCTTTACTAGAAATGCTGCGCCAAAGTAATACCGCTCCTGTGAATCCCATTGTGGTAGCGGCGCTACGAAGAATTGAGCGTGCAAATCAGCCGCCTTTGGAGCCTGCACCGACACCTCAAGTTAAGTCGGCTGTTGCTGTCGCTGTGGCCTGTGTTCAGCAGAGTCACGTGGGTAACGGCGGGGGGGCGGCTGAAACCTATAGCCCTGTTCAAAACAAAGCTGAATCACCAACCATCACTGCTCCTGAACCAGAAGAGGTTCAAACCACTACAGAGCCTGTCGAAAGGAAGCTGAATCTAGTTACCGCGCCTCCGAAAGTAACAGTTTCGATTGATAAACCACGAAGGCTAATCGTTGATGATCCAAATGATCCCGTACTCAATTACCTCGATTCAATACCGACTGCAGTTCGTGTTGAGGACACTCCCTTTAACCAGGCATCTGCATTCCGGCGGTTTGTGGCTGGCACGATAGACCTTGTAGTTGGTGTGTTCTTGGCTTCGCCACTCCTGGCAGCTATAGAATTGGCTTATAAGAATTGGAACGACCCTTTGACTCTTGGCCTTGCTGTTGGAAGCTTCGTTTTAGCGAGCTTTTTGTACGCCACGATCGCGACTGCTTTGACAGGTCGCACGCTAGGAATGAAGCTCCTGGCAATACGCGTAATTGATACTCGGACGGGTTTAATTCCAACAGGGAGCCAATCAGCCGGAAGAGCTCTGATTTATCTAGCCTCTTTTCTAACACTTGGAATCGGAACAATTTACGCCCTCGTTGATCAAGATAAACGTACCGCTCACGATCGATTGACTCAAACTGCCGTTATTCGTTCATAACCGCAAGTCCGACAAACTTCAGTTTGTCGTCCGTGTTGACACCTCAACCTTCAGAGCTTCCTTCAGTTTGTCGTTTTGTTTTAGTTTGTCTTTTTCTGGTCCAGAGGTCTATTCTGGACAGCTCAGACCAGAAAAAATCTAAGGTACTCGTAAGCCACGGACTACAAACTGAAGAAGTTAGTCGGACAAGTGCCGACTCGAATAACACGGAGATGTGTGAATCGGGAGGGCGACGAAGTGAAGCTTGTCGAACAGTGCAAGGATCTCCTTTAAATTCGTTCTTTCTTGGAAGCGTTCAGACATTGAAATTGGCTGGAGGTTTAGTCAAATGAGTTCCTTCAAAATATTGGTCGCGGTTCTCTCACTACTTCTCCTCGTCGGCTGTTTGTCAGCTAGTAGAGACTCAAGGCCAGCTACTCAGGCTCAAGAACCGCTTGTCTCAGAAGAGTCTATAAGAGCTGCTAGCGGAGACGTACAAATCCAAAAGGTTTCACTTCAAGATGCTGACCAATCACAAGTAGTTGGCGAAGTCGTAGACCGCAAGATCATCCGCAATGCCGACATTTCAGTCGAAGTAGGCTCTCCTACAGATGCACAACGCCAGATCACCTCGATTGCTGAAAGTCAGGGTGGCTTTGTAGTCACCTCGGAACTTAAGCAACGACCGACATCTGATCCGAACCGTCGCGAGATTGAAGCTACTCTCGTAGTGCGAATTCCCAGCTCGCGTTTCGAAACAGCGCTAAGCGAGATTCGTTCAATTGGCAGTCGCGTCATTCATGAAAAGGTCGCTGCGCAGGACGTTACGGAAGAATTCATCGATCTTGAGGCCCGAATAAAAACGCAACGGTCACTCGAGACGCAATTCTTGGAAATCATGAAGCAGGCGAACAAGATCCCAGAAGCTCTTGAAGTGCAGCGTCAAATCGCGGAGGTGCGCACTGAGATCGAGAAACTTGAAGGGCGCAAACGGTTCCTCGAGAATCGCGCCAGTCTCTCGACTATCACTGTAAGCCTGCAACCTCCCACCAGCATTGTGGTAAGTACTTCGGGGTTTGGTCGGGAATTAAAAGAGGCCGTTTCCGACAGCATAGGCATTGCCAGTGGCATTCTGCTCTTCCTGGTTCGTTTCGTAATAATGATGATTCCGGTATTCTTGCTCATATTTCTCCCCCTAGGGCTGGTTTTGCGGTACTTCATCAAACGGTTAAGAAGAATCCAACTAGCCCGACAATTACAGTCGGTGACGCAGCCTGACTGATTCATTTTTCTGAGGTAAGAAATGGCCCTTTTGAGAGGTCTTCTGATTCTATGTTTGATTAGCGCCTTCGTCGGCTGCGCCAGAAAGGTTGAGCACCCGAGCAACGAGACGAATTTTCCCACCTCAAAGAGAATAGCCTCGACCGATGTTGTTAAGGCTTTTCCTGAGGCAGTCGAGATTCCCGCTGGCGGTTCTTCCGAGACTGTCCTTCGCATCGCTATCGATCCGGGTTATCACATAAACGCGAATCCACCCACATACTCTTATCTGAAGGCTACCGAACTGGAAATTCCCGCCACTAACGGTGTCTCCGTAGGATTCATCAGGTACCCTGATCCCATAAAACAGAAGTTTGAGTTTGCCGATGATCCTCTCGCTGTATATGAAGGCGAAGCGACGCTTAGGATCGCTTTGAAAGCTGATAAGTCTGCCCCAAAGGGCGCACTAAACCTTTCTGGTGAATTACGCGTCCAAGCATGCGACGATCAGGTTTGCTACGCTCCCGGAGCACTCAAGGTCTCCATTCCGGTTACCATTCAATGAAGTTATTGTGGCTGATAATTTCCGGTGTTTGCATAGTCGTGGCCGCGGTTTTTATCTGGCGCGGAGATGTAACCACAGCGTTTGTTGTCGCGGTAATCGGAATCGTCGCCTGGTTTTTGAACTATCGTATCCAGATGAAAGAAGTCACTGCAGCAGCAGATTTCGAAGAAGAACAACGTACGAGGGAAGATTCAGATGGCAATTAACAGATCCTTTATTACTTCATTAATGGCAATTGGTGCTTTGGCAGCCTTGTTGACGATCCCCCACAATGTAGCGGCCTCAGAAGCTGAAGTTCGTGAAACCGTGCAGCGGGTTTTCCAACAGTTAAAAGGAGGAGAGTATCCAGCTCTTTACGCCTCTTTGCCTAAAGCTACTAAAACTCGCATATCCCAGCAGCGTTTTACGAATGCTCTGAAACGGGCGCAGAACATGTATGTGCTCGATCGAATGGACGTGGGCCAAATCCGACTCTCAGGAAACATGGCCGTGGTTGATACGGTTCTATATGGGCGGTTGATCAGGCCCTTTGAAACTGAAGGTAAGATTGTCGTTCAACAGTATCTAGTGAAGGAAGCAGGGAAATGGCGGGTGGCGACGGGAGACCAAGCTACAATCAAACAATTTCTCGCGAGTAATCCAGCTTTTGGCAGAAAGTTTCCAGTCCGCGAACCGAAAATTTACGTTTTACAGAATGGTAACTGGGTGGAGTTTAATTTACCCCAGGCTTCGCGACGTAAAGTTGCGCAAATGCTTAGGTGAGTAAGTCATCAAAGGAAAGCTGAGCGTCGTCAACACGCTCAGCAATTTCTCCTCGACGAATGCGGTAACGTGGGACGTCGAGTGCTTCACGAACCGCGTCAAGATGGAACCGGATTATGCGTGGCGTAACTCGGACTGAGGGAATGCGACGCTTGCGCGCCAGCCGCCGCACTGTCGACTCACTAACCTGCAAGACTTCCGCAAGCTGTCGAGCCGTTAAGAACTCTTCTCTATCTTCCATTAAAAAGGAAAAGAAGGTAACCAGGGCGGAGATACGAACTAGTTATTTCGTTGCCGGTTGAATTGTAATTGCCACGCGATAAACTGCCGCGCCATCTATTTCTACATCCTTGCTAGCCGGCTCAATACCGTCACGCTTAACAGTAACCCGATACATTCCCGGTTCGGGTGGGAGACGAAATACGAATGAACCGGTTTCGGTTGTGACTCTCCCATCGAGCTTCTTTGTAGTTTTGTCATCTACAACTCGCGCTAATTCAACTCGAACATTGGGTACGCTCCGACCATCCTGATTGAAAACGCTCCCTCTGATGAAAGCAATTGACCCCTCATCCACGGTCAGGATCAGCCGATCGCCAAGCGACCTAACTTTGCCGGCCCTCACATCAATATTTTCAACTGTTCCTATGCTCAACCCGGGTTTCCGGAAGGTCAAGCCATAGAGGCCCGGCGCAAGACCCTGGATGTTGAAGTCTCCGCTCCTATTAGTAACTACTTTTTTGATCTCTTCTTCACCCTGTCTGACGCTTACGGAAACGCCTTGCGCGCTACCACTCTCGACCCGAACCTTTCCCTTTATTCCGCCTGTGGAACGGTCCTGCGCAAGCACCCCGGTTGCCAGCAGAAATACCAATGCGGGAACAAGTAGCGATCTGGCTCTCATCGAATTCTCTCCGGCCATACTCTTCAATTCGGTGGTTAATGATAGCACTAAGGGTTCTTTTTGGCGGCCCGCACCGAACATCTTGATGCCCGGAGACGTTCTAAATGTTGTCTTCTAGATTTGGATTTAGGGATTCCAGGGAATTTCTGGCAACTGTGTATAATGCCCATCATGCCTTCAAATGTAATTCGGTTTTCCAACCCTTATATCCTTTTGTCCTGTTTGCTAGGTGTTCTGCTTCTCGACTTATCGAGTGTTGCTCAAGAATCTTCAACCGTACAGCGTCCGCGAAAAGTTTCCTCAGCCGCAGAGCAAGATCCGGACTACATCCTGCGTATTGATACCGACCTTGTATCGGTTGATGTCCAGGTAACTGACTCTAAAGGGAGACAGGTACTTAACCTTCGTAAAGAAGACTTCAGAGTTTATGTAGACAACTCTGAACAATCGATCTCCTTTTTTCATGCTGAGGAGCGGGCCGGACAGCCACGACCTGTGGCAGTCGTCTTTGCTCTTGATGTGTCTGGAAGCATGACTGGGGATGAAATTCATAGGTTAAGCTCGGCTATGCGAGCCTTCTCAGCGCACCTGTCAGATCACCCAGCCGTATATGCCGTTCTTACATTTGGGATGCGAGTAAGGGTTTTGCAGCGATTCACTTCGGATCGTGAAAGGCTCGAGCGCGCGTTTGAGAAGCTTGCGCGGGAGCCTAGCGGTCTGTCTACGCACACCTTCGACGCAGTTGATGATGCAATTCGAATGCTTGTAAGGCACGCCCCACGTACCCGAGAACGCCGGCTTTTGAAACGAGCCGTGGTCGTCATCACAGACGGTTTTCCAGTCGGAGATACCGTAGCGCCGCAGACAGTCATCGAGCGAGCCAATGCTGCCGACGTAAGTGTCTATGTCGTAACGCTGCCATCTTTTTCCCGGATGACAGCCGCTTCGGTGCATAGACCTTTACCTACACCTCTTGATATTACGGGGCTTGCGGAACTAACAGGGGGCAAAAGCGTCTACGCAAATGAGGAGAACTATGCACCGCTTTTCAGGGCTCTGGCGGAAGAGGTGACGTCTTCCTACGTGCTTGCGTTTTATCCTCCAGAAGAAAAGCGCCGTGATGGCGCTATTCACAATATCCGGGTAGAAGGACCACCGGGGCTAATGATCAGGCAGAGCCGGCCGACCTATCAGGCCGAAAAAGTAAGAAGGCGCTAAGAATTTCGAATTTCGAAATTACAACTGTCTTCCGCTTTCTTCAGTTCGCCTTAATATTCGTCTTCCTCATCCTCGTCGAGGTCTTCTTCATCAACAATATCAAGTTCGACGGGATCGAGTCCGACAATCTCCAACTCAGTACCACATTCCTCGCATGAAACTGAATCCCCTTTGTCTGCGTCCGTGTCTACATGAACGTCGGCATCGCATTCAGGGCAAGTTCCGGTCGGCACTTTTTCTTCCTCCAGCGCAAATTGTAGTGAAGGCAGGGAAACCCACAGCGTTGAGGGAAGCCCACCACCTTAATGTCTGATTGACAGCGACAATCTAACCGCGGCTGACCTATTTTGCAACAATCTTTTTTAGCTCATGGTCTATTTAGATTATCGTGATTTGAATAACAGAATTTGGGCACGGTTTCGACGACCTTAGCGAAAACCCGATCCCCGAATTCACTAACTAAATGGCCACTGTAATTTGAAATTCAGGTCCTAAGCTGGAGTTATCTTTGGAGAGCTTTCGTGTTGTCTCGTGTGTCTCAGTGGAGGATAAAGGGGAGAGGGTTTTCAAGCCGCAAAGGATATTCCCGAAAATCCCACGAACTATCAGAAATGATATTTCCCCTTTTCCCATTCTCATTTTTCGTCTCTCCATTTATTATCTCGTTGATTTCGAGTCAGGAATCGCACTGTGGGCAGCCACAGGCCCGCGTTCAGTACTAGCAGGGAACTTTGCCGGTGTTGACCGTTACCGGCACTGTCTGTCACCGCCTCGCCACTCTTTTGTTGGCTCGCTGATAATGCACCTCGATGTTAACGCTGCTTAAGAAATGGCGATTGGCCTTCGCAGTGCTCATCGCACTGGCAGTTACCCTCCTGCTTTCCTTCTTTACGCTGGGCCGGGCGGTCAGGCTGAAACTCACCCCACACCTCCCTTCTGTATCATCAAAGAAAGTTGATACCAATGATCATCCGGCTCCCCGCCGTAACGAGGTAGCATCTCTGGATGCAGATGCTGACGGCATTCCCGATGCAGCCGAACTCCAGACCTTCATGGACCGCGAGAACTTTCGTCGTTGGTTCAGCGGGATTGCTGAAATGCAGTTTTATAAGCTGAGCGAGCATTGGCATCCAGAACAGCGAGACTGTTCCGGCCTTGTACGGTTCGCCTGGCGAGAGTCACTTCGCCGTCACGACAGAACCTGGTACATCAAAATGGGGCCCGGGTATGAAGGAATTGCTCCAGATGTCTCAGCTTATACACTCGAAAAAGGTCCCCTGGGAGAAAAGCTTTTTCGGACGGACTTTGGCACTTACGAGCCTTCTGATTTGTCCTCTGGCAAGTTCTCGGAATTTGCGGATGCGCGCACTTTAAAGAGTTTCAATACAGTCTTCATCAGCCGCGATCGTAGTCAAGCGCAACCTGGTGATCTGCTCTTCTTTCATCAGCCGTGGGTTCAGAAGTTCCCATTTCACGTAATGATCTTCATTGGCCAGGGGCGTGTTGGCCCAGATGGCTCAAATGACTGGGTTGTCTACCATACTGGTTCGTCACCAACTGAGGGAGGTGCAGTTAAGAAGGTTCGGCTCTCGACGCTTGACCAGCACCCTAATCCGCGTTGGAGACCACTGAGCACGAATCGGAATTTTCTTGGCTTTTACCGGCTCAAGATCCTACACAGTCCGACAAACTTCAGTTTGTCGAATTGAAAGAAAATGGACTGTGCAAAGGTGTGCGGTTCCTTTTTGAGACCCGAAGATTGGAGACGGCAAACTGAAGTTTGTCGGACAGGAGAATGTTTGAAATGAATTCCCGCTCGAAACGACTGTTGACTAGTGCGGTGCTCTACCTGACGATAATTGCAGCGACGCTTACTATCGCTGTTTTCCGTACTCGTGCAGGAATCGAATCTGAGAAAGATATCAGAGAGCGAAATGGCTATATCGGTTCTGAAATCTCGGCCTCCGACAAGCCCTACTTCTCCCTTTCGACGCAGCGAACATTCGGAACAAATGAGCGACCACGATTGTGGGTGGATTTTCGCGGCATAAACCAACTCGATTTTCGAGTCTATCGCATCAAAGACCCGGCAACCTTCTTTGCGCAACTTAACAATCCTCATCAAATGGGCGAACGCGAGGAGGAGGAGTTGGCCACTTCCCTGCCGCGTCGTGTGTCGCTGTTGGAAAGGGTGCGGGCAATAAAGCGTGTTGCCTACAACGGAGTTAAAAGCTACATAAGAACTCAACTCCAGCGCGACTCGCGCAGAAGCTTTAACCAAAAGTTTCGACCTGAACAAACACCGCTGCGTACTCCGCTAAATGTCGCAGACTACGCTCGTGTTCCCCTTCTCAACCCCGATCAACTTGTCAAAACTTGGCGCGAGCCACTGCCACCTCTCGAAGACTATTACGACCGGCGACTCGTTCCTCTGGATAAACAGGATGCCGGAGTGTACCTAATCGAGGCTGTTAATGGAGATCTGCGGGCGTACACCGTGGCGGTAGTAACGGATCTAACGATGGTCGACAAGACGACCCGAGACGGTGACCTGCTTGTTTATGCTGTGGATCGTCGTACGGGAGAGCCCCGCTCCGGCGCCAAGATTGAAATCATCAGAAACAGATCCACTATTGCCAGCGGTGCAACTGATAGCCAGGGAATGCTGCGCACAAAAATTGGCCGTCAACCTGCAACCGATGAAGAAGAGGATCAGGCCGATTTCGAGGCACCAAGGTCATCTTTTCTCATCATGGCCCGTGATCGCGAGAACTTCGCAATTTCCGATTTAGATTCGTTCTACTTCAGCGACGTTGACGACGAGGGCCAAAACATCAAGAGCTATATCTATACAGATCGGCCCGTCTATCGACCGGCTCAAAAGGTGTACTTCAAAGGCATACTGCGCGAGATTGATCAGCAAGGTCGCTATCGGAAATTAAGTGACGATTTGATAACGATTGGAGTTGAGGATCCAAATGGCGCCAGGATCTTTACACGCGATATCAGGCTCTCAGCCCGCGGTACTTTTAGCGCTGAACTAGATCTCCCTGAAGAATGCCCTCTGGGCTACTATCAGATTATTGCTGAAATGCAAGGCGGTTCAGCGAGCGGAAGTTTTCAGGTTGCCGAATACAAGAAACCTGAATATAAAGTGAAGGTCTCAACACCCTCTCGGTATATTCCCGCGGGCGAAAAGATGAAGTTCTCTGTCGAAGCTCGCTACTTCTTTGGCGCCCCCGTCGCCAACGCCGAGGTTCAGTACTACCTATACCGATCTCGACACTATTGGTGGGGATTTGAGTCAGAAGAAGGGGAACCAAGCGAAGAGGATGAGGAAGAAAACTCCTACTACTATGGCTACGGAAGCGACATGGTCCAGGAAGGCAGCGGAACGCTGGACCGCCGCGGGCAGTTTGATGTCGAGTTCCAGGTACCCGATGTCGATGAGAAGGATGCTTCAGACTATAGCTACCGCATAGAAGTTCAGGTAACTGACTCAGCCCGTCGTACGATTGATGGCAGCACTAGCTTCATCGCCGTTCGTGGTACTACTGTCGCTCGAGCAGTCCCCGATCGTTACGTCTATACCAAAGGAGACACTGCAAAAATCAGGGTAACGACGTCGGATTATGAGGGGCGACCAATACCATCGAGCGTTCTACTTAGATTTGTTCAACGCACCTGGAATAAAGTAGAGAAGGAGGACAATGGTTACAAATATGTAGATTATGAGCTCAATGAGCATGAACTTTCTGCAGCTACGATTGAGACCAATCAAGAAGGTACAGCCACCTACGAATATTCCGTATCGGCTCCTGGGAATATTGCGATCAAGACGGTAGTCAGTGAAGCTGGTAAACAAATCACCTCCATTGGGGGTTCGCTGTGGGCTATAGACTACCACTCGCCTTGGGCGGATAGTTCCTATCGCGACGAGGCGAAAGCAATAAAACTGATTCCTGATAAGAAATCTTATCGGCCGGGTGAGACAGCCCGCGTTCTGGCAATCCTGCCAACGGACAAAGCACACCTTCTGGTCACAACGGAGTTGTGGAATGTATCTTCAGCCAGGCTGGTGAACGTTTCAGAAAGGTCGACGATTCTGGATATTCCCATTGATGCCACCTTTGCACCCAACGTTTTTCTAAACGTTACATACGTAAAGAATGGAGACATGTATACCGGTAGCCAACGGCTTGTTGTGCCACCGCGAGACCGCTTAATCAATCTTGAGATCATCTCTAATAAAAAGGAGTACAAACCAAGAGAGACGGCCTCCTATACCGTCCTCGCACATACCGCCGATGGCGCTCCTGTCTCTGGCGCTGAAGTAAGCCTTGGTGTCGTTGATGAGGCAATTTACAGCATCGCTCCGGATTACGCGGGGAACATCCGCAATGAGTTTTACGGCCTTCGCTACTCGACTGTTCAGACCCAGCTTGCCGTTAACTACGTATTTATCGGTTATGCCGGCGATAAATCTATGGATCTGGCAAAAACGAAACCGACTTATCAGCTCGCGGATTTTAAGAGTGAAGGCGAGTTGGTTGATCCAAAGGTCCGAAGGCTCTTCAAAGACACGGCCTTCTGGCAGCCAGATGTGATTACTGGCGCCGACGGAAAGGCCACAGTTAAGGTTAACCTCCCAGACAATCTTACGACTTGGCGAGCTACCGCACGGGCAGTTACAGCCGACACGAAAGTAGGCTCTACAAACTACAAGGTACTCGCCCGCAAGGACGTCATCATACGTCTAGAGACTCCTCGTTTCGTCACACAGGGTGACACGCTGACACTGTCAGGAATCGTGCATAACTACCTCAAGGACGACAAGCCGACGCAGATCTCACTTTCCGTAGACGGAGCTCAGCTTCTTAGCTCTTCCAGCCGTACTGTGACTATCCCGTCGCAAGGCGAACACAGAATCGACTGGCAAGTCTCAGCGCCAAATGTTGGACCATTGAAGCTTTTGGCGAAAGCTCTTACTAACACCGAATCCGACGCAGTGGAGTTGGAGCTGGATATCGTTCCGCGTGGGCTGCGACAGGTAAAAAGTGAGACATGGACAACTGGAGACGAAAATGCTGATCGAACTATTACTCTCGATTTACCAGCAAACGCCGACGCCAGGGCCCGCACTCTTCGGCTTGAAGCAGCTCCATCAGTCGCAGGAGCATTATTTGGCGCTCTCGACTATCTGACCAGCTATCCGTATGGCTGTACTGAGCAAACCATGTCGAGTTTTCTTCCTAATGTTGTGGTAACCCAAGCCTTGAAGGACGTTAGGATTTCGAAAGTTCGGAGCACAGAGGAACTCGGAAAGAAAGTGCAAAAAGGGATGGAACGGCTCTACGCCTTTCAACATAGCGACGGCGGCTGGGGATGGTGGAAAGACGACCAAACTGATCCCTTTATGACTGCTTATGTAGTTTATGGTTTAACACTGGCACGTCAGGAGGGGTATTCGGTCGATCAAAGCAGACTCGAGCGCGCTCGAGACAAGCTTCGCGAGATGCTGCAAGCAAACCTCACCCAGGACGGAAAACCTATCGAATCTGAAAGCAGAGCACTGATGATTTATGCCTTGGAGGAGAGTGGTGGTGGGGACTCAGTTCACGTTGACCGTCTCTTCACTGAGCGTTCTAATCTCCAACCTTACGGTCGCGCCCTTCTTGCTCTGGCGCTGAAGCAGCGCAAGGATGAAAGGCGAGCGCGGGAGGTTGCGGCTGAAATCGAAAATTCGGGCGTTAGAGATAATGTTGCAGTGCACTGGCAATCCCAGCGTCGCCCCGGGTTCTTTGCGGACAATGATACTGAAGCCACAGCCCTTTCACTGAAAGCCCTGGCTAGAATCAAACCTGAAAGCCCCTTGCTGGCAAATGCTGCTCGCTGGCTTGTTTCCAATCGCCGCCATGGGTACTACTGGTCCTCAACTAAGGATACGGCGTTCGCAATACTCGGATTGATTGATTACTTAAAAGTAAGTCGCGAGCTTTCACCTGACTATGAGCTGGAGATCTATCTGAACGGCGAGACGGTTCTAGCTCAAAGAATCACTTCGGCATCTGTCTCTCAGAACTTCCTCATAGATCGTAAAGCAGCCATGATCGCTGGTTCTAATCAAGTGCGAATAGTAAAGAGAGGTCGCGGCATGTTGTATTTCTCGAGTGCGCTCGATTACCACACTGGCGAACAGGAGGTGCCTGCGAGAGGCTCTGCCGCCCTGAATCTTACAAGGGAATACTTGCGCCTGCGTGTCACCGAGGAAGGCTACAAGCTGAAGTGGGCGCTTGAACCACTGACAGGTGCAATTCATTCTGGAGATCTCATTGTTGTGCGTTTGCGGCTAAACGGCACTGAGGCTCGTCATCTCATGATTGAGGATCCAATTCCGGCAGGGGCTGAACAGGTTAAAAGTGTCGGCAATCTCAATCTTGACTACACGGCCGATAACAATTGGACCGATTGGTACAGCGCTCGGGAGTTCAGGGACCAGCGCACGGTCTTCTTCCTTGACCGCTTTGACGGTAACGCGACTTTTCAGTATGCCTTGCGCATTCAGGTGCCAGGTGAGTTCCAGATTGCGCCTGGTCGCGCTGAACTGATGTATCAACCAGCAGTACAGTCAAATACAGCGAGTGAGAAAATGAATTTTCTCGAGCGGAAATAATCGCACGCAGCTAGGTATCCAAGATGATTACTGAATCTATTCACGCTTTAGCCACAACTGCCAGAGAGGCTGTTAAGTCCTGGCGCAGCATGCTTGTCCTTGCCGCTATTTATGCTTTGCTGCTGGCAACAGTGTATGCGCTGATAAGTACCCGAGAGGCTAGCATTTACCAGGTGGCAGTTACATTCACACTGGCCGTCGCGGCGCCTGTGCTCTTCTTCATTCTGCAGGCTGCGGCGGCAACCTATGCCTACCAGCTTCAAACAAAGGCTTTGGTGCAACGGGCCTTTAAGGACTGGGGCAAGCTCCTGATTGTTAGTCTGCCGCTAATCCTGCTGACTGTTGTTCTCTTGTATGTACTGGGCAGAGTTCAGGCCCGCTTTGGAGCTACACTTGTACCGCCTGCCGAAATAGTTGAACAGACTCAACCGGAAAGTGAGACTCAACCATTGATTTGGAGCGCGGTCTTAATCAACACGCTGAGATACCTTCTGATCGGGTTGGTGCTGCCACTGACATTGATGCATCTTTGGCTCGCGGTCACACGCGAAGGCTTGATGATGACTTTTAAGCGAATTACCTATTACATTACACGCGCGTTTGCTCCAGAATCGGTCCTTATCTATATCGCCGGTTTTGTTGTTTTTGCGCTCATTCCTTACCTCCTCATTTTCAGGATCATCCGGGTCAACAGCGCTTTCATTGAGATTGGATTGCTTGTAGCGAAGCTTGCAGTTGTGTTTGCGCTTAGTTTGTTTGGTTGGGTAGTCACAATGGGGGCTCTGCAACACACTAATAAGGAAGAGTGGCAAGCTGTCTCCTCTAAGGAGGCTTAATGCAGCAGAAAGCAGAAAGCTGTTTGAACCACGGAACTGGTCAAAGAGCGTCTATTTCTGCTGTTAAAGATTTGCGGCCGATGGTTTGGATCGGTCTTGGAACGATGCTGCTTTGTGCCCTTTTGGGGGGCCTGACAATGAAAGGCGATATAGCAGACGAGGGCTCTGCGGAAAGAATAATTAAAGTCGACAAACTGCTGCTAAACACCGCGATTGCCCAACTCAATGAACGCGAAGGGACCATAATTGTAATGGATCCTCAAACTGGGCGAGTCCGAGCGGTTGTGAATCCGCACATAGCTTTCGATGCTGGCTTTGCTCCCGGGTCAACAATAAAAGTCTTTACTGCTCTAGCGGCTCTCGAATCGGGATTGATTAATAGCGAGGCTCGTAATCTTTGTCGGGAGCATTACTCCCACGCGGGTTATGAGACTGTCTGCTCGCACCCTACTGATTTGGCGCCTTTGAATACTACCGAGGCAATAGCCTATTCGTGCAATTACTACTTCGGAAGAGTTGGCGAGCGACTCGACGAAAACGCCTTCCGAGCCACCCTTGCAGAATTTGGTTTTGGGAGAAGTTCTAACGTTTTCACCCCGGTTTCAAGCGGGACACTAACGCCCAATGCAACCAGCCCACCGCGCCGTGGTACTGACTCTCTTGCCGCAGAGCGCGTAAAAAGGAGTCTAGGGGAAAGCCGTAGTTTTCAAGTCTCACCGATTCAGCTGCTAACTGCTTACGTGGCTTTGGCTAATGGTGGGCACTTGTTCAAGCCCGAAATGGGAAAGGGTAAACATTCGTGTTCGAAGTTATCAATCGATGAGAAGCATCGGGACTTAATAATTCAGGGCCTGCGTGGAGCTGTGCGATATGGCACTGCAGAGCGAGCAAAACTCCATTCGTTGCCGCTTTACATTTTTGGCAAGACTGGAACGGCGACTGCGGAGGATGGCTATAGAACGCACGGGTGGTTTGTAGGACTCGCATCAGAACCTGTTTCGGAGAATTCTCCGATGCTCGCTGTGCTTGTTTTTCTGAAACGAGGTCAAGGTGTGGAAGCGGCAGAACTAGCCCGCCCAATCTTCGAACAGTTTGTACGAGCTGAAGGGGGCCGGGAGAAGCAAAGACAGGAAGACAGGGAGATTCCAGCTCGCGAAGAGACGATTCGTGTTCATTTAGTCCGGGAAAACACCATCAAAACCCTTACTCTTGAAGATTACATACTTGGTGTCGTTGCAAGTGAAGGAAGCATGGAGACTGAAATTGAAGCGCTCAAGGCATTAGCTCTAACAAGCCGGACTTTCGCGTTAAGAAATCTGGGGCGTCACGAGAAGGACGGCTATGACTTTTGCACAACTACACACTGTCAGATCTACCGGCCACTCACGGGAACCTATCCCCACCAAAGCCGACTTAGTATTCTCGAAAGAGCTGTGAAAGAAACTGAAGGCGAGGTGCTTACTGATGCCGGGGGAGAGCCGGTTGAGTCCTATTTCAGTGCTTCTTGTGGTGGAGCAACAGCGAACATTCAATCAATTTGGGGAGAGCCTGCCAAGCAACATCTCTCTGGAGTTACAGATGACTTCTGCACGACTAGACCCAATCGTGATTGGACCGATGTGATTAGGAGGGACGAGTTGCGGCAGGCGCTCAATAGTGATCCGCGAACAAGCGTTGGCGATCGACTTGATAACGTTCTAGTAACGCAGCTCGACAAAACTAGGCGTGCGGAGTGGATCTCAATCGAGGGCGAACGTCGGCGGCGAGTTAGAGGTTGGGATTTCAAGATCATCGTGGGGCGAGCTCTTGGATGGAATGTATTGAAGAGTTCTCGATTCACTATTGCCCGTTCGGGGAGTAACTTCATTTTTAAGGGAAGTGGGTTCGGACATGGAATCGGCTTGTGCCAGGAGGGCGCTCATGTGATGGCCCAACGCGGCGCGAGCTATCGCCAGATTCTAGGAAAATATTTTCCCAAAACATCATTAGCGAAGCGCAACTCAATTGATGCCACGGGCTTGCCCCGTGGA
>CAZNPP010000040.1:0-29100 GCA_964574785.1 uncultured Chloracidobacterium sp.
GAATACCAACGTGAGTTTGGTTGCTGGGAGTTATCGACTTTGACAGCGATAACGTTTCTTTGTGAGCCAATGTTCAAATACGGTGTCAGCTCGTATTCAAAGGAGCTGTAACCATACGGTCTTTTGCCGAGGTAGTGACCGTTGATCCAGACCTCGCTGTTGCGATAAACGCCGTCGAACCCAATGAAAACGAGCTTCCCTTTGGTTGTTACCGGAAGGTTGAAAGCTTTGCGATACCACCCAATGCCACCCGGCAAAGCTCCGCCGCCAGTACCCGCAGGATTCTTGTCGCTGAACTCACCTTCGATGCTCCAGTCGTGCGGAAGATTCAGTTGCCGCCAACCCGAATCCTCTAGCTGGGGTAGTTGTCCATTTGCGACATCACCAAGATGAAAGCGCCAGTCATGATTAAAGCTTACAGTTCTGCCGGGGCGCGGATTGGCATATGTGTCAAAGCTGAAAAGCGAAACTAGAGCCAGAACTAGCGGTATCTTAACTTTTATGTAGGTATTCATTATTGTTTTACGAGTGATCGACCTAATCCGAGCGCCTTGACTGTTTCCTCATCTGGTGTGGCTTTGCCGACTTTTTTATTAACAACACTGAAGCCCCCGCTATAGTCCCACATGGCCCAACCAATGCCATGTTTCTCTAGGGCGGCTCGCATGTCCGCGATCCATCTAGCACGGGCGGCAGGATCCGAAAAACGCCGATAAGTGCCGAACTCATTACAGGTCACGGGCACGTTATGTTTCGCAGCCCAAGCAGCGGCCACGCCTATCTCTCGATCAATACGTTCAGCGTTCCATCGATCTTCGCCGTAGCGCACCAGATTCAAACGTGCAGGATAGTCGATTACCGAGTCGAGAATGGGGGCTATCACTTCCGGAGTCGAGGGATAAGGAATATTTCGATAAAAGAGTAGATTTGGGCCAGCCCAACTGGCCCCCTGATGAGTAAACGCAAACGGCTCATAAAAGTGAAAGTTGTATATGATGTTATTGTCAGAATACGGCTCAAGCGCCAGCATCTCCCAAAGCCCGGACCAGCGATGACCGGCCGCTATGATTGTATGATCTGGGGCACCTGCTCTCATCGCAGCGATTAGCCTGGCCTGAATTCCATACCACCGGAACTGATCCTCAACCATCGGTTCATTGATCACTTCCAGTATCACTCGTTCCGCATCGCGGTGGGAAAGATGTGTGGCTAGCGCATGCCAGAACTTCGCAAAGTTCTCGACGTGCCGATCGTCACGACTAAGCCTCACCTTGAACTCATCGGCAGGATGAAGATCCACAATGACTACAAGATCTTTCGCCAGAATCATATCAAGAGCGCTATCAAAATATTTAAGATAGTCAGAGTTGAGTTGGCTTGAATCAGAAGAATTAAAGAGTGGTGCAGGCTCTACAGTAAACCGCACATGATCAAAACCCATCGATTTGATCAGCGCGATGTCCTCAGCCGTAGTATGGGTTTCTAGATGAGTCTTAGAGTAATCATTTCCAGGCGATTGCGCGAACCAATGGCTCAGGTTTATGCCGCGTCTGATACGTGATGCACGCACCTTTACGAGTGCTGATTCTTGAAGCGCGGTGGTCCCCTCGCCGCCATGATTCGAAAACGCATACGCACCGACTATTGACAGATGCGGCAAACTAGCAAGTATTATCGCCGCAAGAATCTTTAAGATCGATCTGTTCAGCATGGGCCCCTTTTTATCAGTGGTGTCTAAAGAAAGCAAAATGTTTTTTGCACAGGAGAGATTAAAATTGAAAGCAACAATCCCTCTGTGGCTCTGTCCACTGCTATTTTTTTCTCTTATCGCTTCAGCAAATTCACAATCAACTGGACGCTTCTCAGCCATGAGCAAAGAGACCCTTTCCCTCAACACAGGCTGGCAATTCCGCGAGGCTGGCAAGTCCACGTGGCACCCTGCAACCGTTCCCGGATGCGTACACACAGACTTGTTGGCAAACAAACTTATTGCGGATCCGTTCTATCGCGACAATGAAAAAAAGCTGCAGTGGATCGACAAAACGGACTGGGAATACCAGACGACTTTCAAGGTTACCCCGGCAGTTATCGCTCGTGAGAACCTCGAACTAGTGTTTGCAGGATTAGACACTTATGCCGATGTCTATCTTAACGAAACACTGGTGTTGAATGCAGATAACATGTTTCGCACCTGGCGTGTTCCGGCTAAACAAGCACTCAAGCTGGGCGAGAACACACTGCGCATACGTTTTCGCTCACCGATCAATGAGATTCTGCCTGTCATGGCAAAACTTGATTACCAACTACCTTCACCAAACGATCAAGGCGAGGGCACTGCTCCTTACACAAGGAAGGCGCCTTACCACTTTGGCTGGGACTGGGGTCCACGCCTTGTAACGAGCGGTATTTGGCGTCCGGTCTACCTGGAAGCTTGGAATAAGATGCGGGTTAAAGATCTGCAGATCGTAACGAAAAGCATTGCGAAGGATGTTGCTTATATATCTGCGAATTTAGAGATCGAAGCCGATAGGGACGGCAAGGCAACGATCCTCTTGGATAATCTGACCGACAAGAACCTCGCCGCAAAAAAAGAGATCACTTTAGTGCAAGGGGTCAGTTTGGTTTCCATCGAATTTAAGATCTCGAATCCTCAGCTTTGGTGGCCACATAATCTCGGCTCTCAACCTCTCTATAGTTTTCGAGCGCGTTTAGTCATCGAGGGTCAGCAAGCAGATCAAAAAAGCGCTCGAGTCGGCTTGCGGTCTGTCGAGTTGAAGCAACAACTGGACGAATCGGGTAAGAGTTTCTATTTCGAAGTCAACGGTGTTCCAACTTTTGCAAAAGGGGCTAACTGGATTCCCGCCGACAGTTTTCCTACACGTGTCTCCAAAGAGAAGTATCGCTATCTACTTAAGTCTGCCCGCGACGCCAACATGAATATGGTGCGCGTTTGGGGTGGTGGTATTTACGAAGCGGACGAGTTTTATGACATTTGTGATGAGCTGGGCATTCTTGTGTGGCAGGACTTTATGTTCGCCTGCACGATGTACCCAGGGAATGAGGAATTTGTAGAGAACGTCCGCGCCGAGGCTATGGATAATGTCAAGCGGCTAAGAAATCATCCGAGCATCGTTATTTGGACCGGCAATAATGAGGTCCAGACTGGATGGATGAACTGGGGTTGGAGGCAGAGGTTACCGGCATCGGTATGGGACGATTACGAAAAGATCTTTCACGACGTTCTACCGGAAGTCTGCGCTACCTTCGATCCTTCAAGACCATATTGGCCGAGTTCGCCCCGTGGTGGGCTTGAGGACGATCCTGATTCCCAACGTAGTGGCACCATGCATTTCTGGAAGGTTTGGCACGCTTCCGAACCCTTCACGGAATACCAGAAGCAAACACCGCGCTTCATGAGCGAATATGGGTTCCAATCCTTCCCTCAGATTGAAACCGTTAACTCCTACACCCTTCCTTCTGACAAAGATATTGAGTCCCCCATTATGCTTGCCCACCAACGCCACCCACGTGGCAATCAGTTGATTCGCGAATACATGCTGCGCGAGTACCCAGAGCCTAAGGACTTTGAGTCATTCCTCTACGTCAGCCAGGTTCTTCAAGCTGACGGAATTCGTGTCGGCGCTGAGCACTTACGTAGAATTATGCCGCATAACATGGGCTCTCTTTACTGGCAAATCAACGATTGTTGGCCAGTAGCCTCCTGGTCCAGCATCGATTACTACGGACGTTGGAAGGCTCTCCATTATTACGCGGGAAGGTTCTACAACAATTTACTAATCAGTCCGCACGTGGAGGGGAAAGATCTCCGCATTTACGTCGTCTCCGATCAAACTGAGCCAAGGCCCGCGCAGATCAATCTTGCTTTGATGGACTTTGATGGAAACACTCTCGTAAGTCTTAGGCGAGATGTGACCATTATGCCGCTGGCAAGCCGGTCCTATCTTGATGTGTCAGTGGATAAGCTGTTACAGGGTCGGGATGCAAGAAACTTAATGGTCTATTCCGAGTTATCTGTTGCCGGCCAAACGGTATCAAGCAATGGCTACTTCTTTGCGCCATTCAAAGAATTACTGGTCACCCAACCTGACATCACCTCCGAGATTGTTCAAGGCCGGGAAGGCTTTAAGATCATGCTGAATTCTGACAGGTATGCTAAAGCGGTCTATCTCGCGGTGACTGATCATGACGGCTTCTTCTCTGACAACTATTTTGACCTGATTCCCGGCAAGCCAATCGTTGTGACATATCGATCTAGTGTGCCGCTTTCCTTGAAAGTGCTTCGTGAGAGACTGAAGATCCGATCTATGGTCGACGCGTTTAGTTCAGCGATAGTGGTTTCGGGACCACAGGAATAGTTTCCCGGAGCATTGAACAGAGCATTTGTAGGAGCGAACACGAGTGAGCACCCGAGTGCGGTGGGGAATTCTCAGCACAGCGAATATCGCTGTCGCCAAAGTAATTCCGGCAATGCAGCAGAGCCAATGGTCTGAAGTTATCGCTATCTCTTCCAGGGATTTAGCGAGGGCCGAACACTTCGCCAGGCTTCTTGAGATCCCGAAAGCTTACGGATCTTATGAGGAGTTGTTGGCGGACCGTGACATCGAAGCTATCTACAATCCACTACCCAACCATCTGCATGTTCCCTGGACCACGAAAGCTGCCGAAGCGGGCAAACATGTGCTCTGCGAAAAGCCGATTGCGCTTAATGCCAGAGAAGCGATAACCCTCATAGAAGTTCGGAATCGCACGGGTGTACGAATTCAGGAGGCCTTCATGGTTCGTACCCACCCGCAATGGCTTGCAACTCAGGATCTGATTCGCACCGGTCGTATTGGGGAGTTAAAGGGCATTAATGGATTCTTTAGTTACTTCAATCGAGACTTGGAGAACATTAGGAACAAACCAGAGTTTGGTGGGGGCGCACTGATGGATATTGGCTGCTACCCAATAACCATTTCGCGATTCATCTTCGAAACAGAGCCTAAACGAGTAATTGGATTGATAGAACGAGATCCCGAAATGAGAACTGATCGATTGATCTCTGCAATACTCGATTTTCCTGGCGGACAATCAATGTTTACTTGCAGCACGCAGTTAACCCCCTATCAACGAATGACCTTCTTTGGGACGAGTGGCCGGCTCGAAGTGCCTATTCCCTTCAATGCACCAAATAACCGGCCCACCCAGATTCAGATTGACGATGGCTCCGATCTGAGCGGCAATGGCGCTGAAGCGATAGAGTTCGAAACTTGCGATCAGTACACGATTCAAGGTGATCTTTTTTCTCAGGCGATTCGAGAGAATAGAGAACAGCCCATTCCGCTGGAAAATGCGGTGTGTAACATGAAGGTAATTGATGCCGTGTTTCGATCGGCGGAATCAGGAGGCTGGGAAGAGATTCATTAAGCCGACGGTGAACCAACAATGTGTTCGGACTCCGACTTTCTGAGCACACTAACCACGTCTGCCAGATCCGCTTCCAATAAAGTGCATTTAAGTTTCTGACCAACCCCATCTAGCTTACTGAGCAGAGACTGTTCCCACTTCCTTGTAGGAAACGGAGTCTTAGCTATAATTACCGAGCTTCTCAGCTTCAGTTTTCGATGAGAGGGACAATCCCGGTATGAAATACGCGGACTCCTTGTTCACCGTGCTTCTTATTTCGCTTGTGATGGGAAATCCTCTGGCGTCACTCGCGCTCGGATCTTCAGCGATTCAGACTCTGCCCGGCTTATTTCAGAACCCAAAACCCACAACCGATGGTTTTGTGTATGCAGATTTTGAAAAGTTAGAAGGGGGTAGGCCGGTTAGCAGCCGCGGCGGGATGGTACAAGTCTATGCTGGGCAGGAATCGACTCCGGTTAAATTTAAGGGACTCGCCGATGCTTCGCCGGGCGCTCCAGAAATCATTAGATTAAAAGGTGATGAGTCGAATCACGTTGCCATGTTCGAATATAGTTTGAGCTCTCCGAATCAATGGGCCAACGTGACACTTGAAGTACAAGGACATCCTGTTAAGGATGGAAAGCCGATCGCTGACGATGTGAGCGCTTACAAAAACCTGTCCGTTCAGCTTTATGCGACGGGAACTGATTCTTTGCGAGTTGAATTCATGAGCCGGGGGCAAGGCGTTCTGTTGAGTGCTGGTTTTCCGCAAATCGCAATTCGGATAAAGCCCGGGCTCAACACCTATCTCATTCCTCTTAAGTCACTTTCTCAACCTACATGGGTGGAGGACAAGGTAGAGACAAAAGAGGTGCTCAGAAAGTTAACTGCTGTCACCATCAGCGCATATTGTAATAGGTGCGTGCCGCAAAACGGCATGGTGATAGTAGATAACATGATTTTTACTAAATAAATCTTGCCGAATCTCTTCAACAAGATCGTTCCAACTAGTGTCCGGATCTGTTTTCTGGTTCACGTGCTGCTGATGAGCGCGGTGTGCCAAGACCAGCAGTTCAGCGCGCTTGGTGATTTTAAACTCGGAAGCGGTGAAATTATTCGCGACTGTCGAATTGGATATCGCACGTTTGGGAAACTTAAAGATGACAAATCCAACGTTATTGTCTTTCCCACCTGGGCCTCGGGAACAACTGAGCAGTTAATATCGAATATAGGACCAGGCAAATTGGTTAATAGCGAACAGTACTATGTCATTGCCATTGATGCGTTGGGAAATGGGATTTCTTCGTCGCCCTCAAATAGCAAACTTCAGCCTCGAATGAGCTTTCCGAAGTTCACGTTGCGGGACACGGTTAGAGCTCAACACCAACTGCTGACCAAAGTGCTGAAAATAGATCGCGTGAAAGCGTTGATAGGCATTTCGATGGGAGGCATGCAGGTCTATCAATGGCTTGTTGAGTATCCTGACTTCATGGATAAGGCAATTCCGATTGTGGGCTCGCCTCGTTTAGCGCCGTACGACTTGTTGTTATGGCAGGCACAAATTGATGCAATTATGAGTGACCGGGAGTGGAATGCTGGAAACTATGATTCGAATCCGTCACGGGTAGTCCAATTTGCATTTGGCCAACTGCTGCTCACGACTCCCGATAACTTCAACAAGAGCACGACGCGCCAGCAGGTTTTTGAGCAGCTTGCCAAAGCAAAAGAGGACAAGGCCTTTGACGCAAACGACAAGATACGGCAAGCACAGGCCATGATGGCTTTGGATATCTCAGAGGGTTTCGGCGGGTCGATGGAACGGGCGGCCTCAACGATAAAAGCCAAGGTCCTCAATATCGTGGCTAGACTGGACCATGTGGTTACTCCGGCTCCAGCCTTGGACCTTGCTCGGCTGCTGGGTGCTGAGACTTTAGTACTGGAGAGCGATTGCGGTCACCTCGCGCCATCATGCGAATCTGAGAGAGTGAATACAGCTGTAGCCAGATTCCTCGAAAATAAGTGATAAATTCTAAGAAAAGTTTTTTAAGACTAACTGTTGGCTGCCTGTGCATTTTTTGCCTAACCGCCACAGTTAGATCGGACCTGCCTGGAACTTCATTCAGTCAAGGCCAGGATTCAGAAGCCTGGAACCTGGTATGGAGTGATGAGTTTGAAGGATCAAGCAACTCTCCTATTGATACGTCAAAATGGACCGCCGAGGTAGGTGGCCACGGCTGGGGAAACAACGAACTCGAGTACTACACGGACCGGATCGAAAACGCCTATCAATCAGAAGGCTCGCTGATCATCAAAGCCATCAAGGAGAAATATACTGGCGCTGATAAGGTGACTCGTGCTTACACGTCGGCTCGGTTGATTACAAAAGGTAAGTTTTCGGCGACTTATGGTCGCTTTGAAGCGCGAATTAAGATCCCCTACGGGCAGGGGATATGGCCAGCGTTCTGGTTGTTAAGCGCAAATATCGATTCTGTCGGATGGCCCACTTGCGGCGAAATCGACATCATGGAAAACATCGGTAGGGAGCCATCAACCGTACACGGAACACTTCATGGTCCAGATTATTCGGGCGGCAAGGGTCTTAGTGGCTCGTATTCCCTGGCCAATAGCCAGCGCTTTGCCGATTCGTTTCATACGTTCGCCGTCGAATGGGAACCAAAAGTCGTGCGTTTCTATTGCGATGGCATCCTCTACAACACACGAACACCAGCTGATCTTCCTTCGGGCACAAAATGGGTTTTTGATCATCCATTTTTCATACTGCTTAATGTCGCAGTTGGGGGAGACTGGCCCGGTAGTCCGAATGACACGACAGTGTTTCCGCAGATGATGCAAGTGGATTATGTACGCGTTTATCAGCGAGGGAGATCTACATGAACACGAAATTACGAGTTTCGCTCAGCTTTCTCTGCCTCTTGTTTGCACTGTCGTTCAGCGTCAGGAATGCTCAAACTCAAAAAAATGAAGTCTCTACAAAACCAACCATCGTCATAGTGCATGGCGCCTGGGGTGGTGCCTGGGCATTCCGCAACGTTGACACACTACTGCGAGAGAAGGGGTACAACGTGTATCGACCTCAGCTAACGGGTCTCGGTGAGCGTGTGCATCTGGCTCGGCCGGATATTGGCTTGAGCACGCACATTGAAGATGTAGTGAATGCAATGCAGTTCGAAGATCTTCACGACATTATTCTGGTGGGTCACAGCTACGGAGGCATGGTGATCACAGGAGTGGCGGACCGCCTGCCTGAACGAATAAAGCAACTCGTCTACCTGGACGCGATGGTACCGAGGGATGGTGAAAGCCTCAGGAGCATAGTTGGTAAGCGTGACGACAGGATTAAGACAATGATAAAAGACGACTACATTGTTCCTCCCTGGGTTAAACCAGATCAGAAACCACCAAAGGATGTGCCGCAGCCATTGAAGACTTTTACTGAACCGATCGCACTCAAGAATGAGGCTGCGCGAAAGATCCCTGCTACCTACATTCTCACAGTAGAGAAAGGAAAAGAAGCGAAGGACGATGACTTCTATGCCCAGTCACTGCGTGCAAGGGAGCAGGGTTGGCCCATACTGCAGTTGACTGCGGATCACAACCCGCAATGGTCCGCGCCTGAGGCCTTGGTGGAGATGCTTGACCGCATAGTCCGCGGAGAGGATTAACGCAAGTGTTCAACATCTGCTTCTCACGGTGTTTACCGAACGTGGGGAGCGAATCCGTATAAATCTCGGTCCGTCCTGCCACGGCCATCGAAAGAAGAATCTATGAAGAAAACCAATAATAAGACTCAACAGACGCCAGAGGGATTTGAGTTGCGGGTACGTGCAAGACGCTCCAAAACTCTTAATCTTCGAGTACCCGTCGAGGTAGCGAAATCTCTGGAGCGAGTAGCCTCTAGTCGTGACATGTCTGGTAGCTACTGAGTTTTCACCTGTGAGATCTGCCACTTCACCTTCCCACGCAGCGGATCGCTGCTCAGCACGAATCCACTCCTGCTGGAAGTTAGCTGAAGCATTTCCAGTTTCCCATCGGGTAATGAGAACAACCCTGAGACAGGCGCGTTGTCGGTACTAAACACGCGCAGCTCTACATTGTTCCAGTCCATATCATTAGTACTCTGCGCTACCTTTATGTGCGGCAGTACACTGTGATTTTTAACGAGAACGATTACAGGGATTTCGTCTGCTCTTATCTGGTGCCATTGCCCACCCTGGTAAACTCTTCCAGATTGATAATCGATCCATACTCCGGGAGGTAGGTAGACGCCTCTACTCTCACTATTCTCAAACAATGGCGCCACCAAAAGATCTGATCCAAACATGTACTCATCCTCAATATTCCATGAGCCCGGATCATTCGGATACTCGAAAAACAGTGTGCGCAACATCGGGTAACCGCGGGCCGATGAGTCTTTTGCCTGAGCATATATGTAAGGCATAAGCGAATACCTCAAACCCAAGGCACGACGAAAATCTTCCGTTAAGCCCTCGTCATATTCCCACGGCTCGCGTGGCGGAACGCCATGTGCCCGCGTATGCGATGAAAGCACACCCCAAGCAAGCCATCGACGATACAGATCGCGCGGCGCGCGCTGGACAAAGCCTCCGGCATCATGACTCCAATAGGTAAATCCCGATAAGCCAAAGGACAAGCCGCCGCGCAATGAACCTGCCATTGCTGAGTCCGTGTTTTCTGCATCGCCTCCCCAATGCAAAGGATAGCGCTGGCTGCCGGCCCAGGCACTACGTGCCCAGATTACGTTTTCGCCGGTGACTCCTCTAGTAATCTCCGCGACAGCTTTGTTGTAGCGCAAAGGATAGAGGTTGTGCTCATACCAGCCAGTGCGGCCTGAAGCATACTGACCTATGGTTGGAGCGCCTTCCCCGAAGTCAACCTTGATCGCCCCTACACCGAGCTTTAGCAGGTCCGCAAGTTTTCCTTGATACCACTTCACTGCTTCAGGGTTACTTACATCAAGTGTCGCATCTTCGGAAGGCAACTGCCCGCCTTCGTTCTTCACGTGGTAACCATTTGCCACCATCTCTTTCCACAAATCGTTTTTGCTCGTGAAATAGGTGTATTGCCACAGACTGATGCGAAAGCCCTGCTGCTTAAGATCAGCAATCATTTTTGCAGGATCGTTGAAGCGAGATGGCGAGAAGCGAAAATCGCTACGCCAGTCAGTTTCAAACCAGCCAGTATCCAGATGAATCACGTCAGCCGGGACTCGGTGCTCTCTCAATTGCTTTGCGACATTGCGCACCTGCTCCTCGGAGTTGTAGGTAATGCGACTCATCCAAAACCCAAAGGACCATAACGGTGGGACCGGGCTGCGGCCCGTCAGCGCGGTGTATTCGGAAAGAATATCTTTCGGTTCCCCGAGAAAGATGAAGAGATCGAGGTTCTCGTCACCTGAGTAGATCACACTGTGAGCATCGAAATGCCTGCCGAAATCGAAAGTTAGAGGCGCGCTGGTGTGCACGAACATGCCATAACCATTGCTGCTTAAGAAGAAAGGAATTGGTTTATATATATACTCACTCTGAGTACCCATGCCGTCTCGTGTGTAGACGTTTACTCGCTGGCCCCGCTTATTAAGTCGTGTAAATGATTCGCCACAGCCAAAGATCTTTTCGTCGTGCTTGAGTTCGAAAGTTGCGGCGAAGTGACGACTCAGATCGCTCGCACGACGGACAAAAGAGAATGGGATTGGAGCGATGAATGTCGCCGGATCCCCAATGTTTTGCGTACGGGTCAGCAGACGACCTTTCCCATCGTAAATCTCAAGATGCCATGGCTCTTTGATAATTCGCACTTCACCATAAGGGCTCTTGTAGATAATTGCCTGGTCGTCCTGCTGAGTCTTCCAGGAGGTGTCCTTAGCAACTGGTCCAGCAAGCATCAGCGAATTGCCATCATCGAGTGGTACTGCTCGAGTAGAGAAGCGGAGTCTAATGGTTCTCGGAGTAACAAAGGTAACTGAGAAAGGCAACACGGGATCTTGATCATATTCAGTCCCGGGAAATTCAGTTGCGCGACCACGTTCAAAGCCAACATCAATTTTGTTAAATGACAGGGTCGTATTCCTGGCGTATCTGTCCCATTGCAGTGTTCCCTGTCCGGTTGTCGTGTCGAAGGAGGCTACGCGCCTACCAATAAAATAGACGTTCTCCATCTTTTGAAAACTCTGGCTGACATCGACGGGATCGCCGAGCACCTGAGCTGGCACAGCGACTGGCGCGAAAGAAATACTTATCAACAGGAAACATAATGCTGCAAAGAGATGATTATGACGCTTAGGGAACTCTTTTCTCACCTTCAGGTTTCCTCCGCTTTTCTTGATCTGAACTGTAGGGAATTGAGGGTGGACTTTAGCTTACACCTGAAACAAAGTCCACTGAGTGAATCTGGCCTATTTTCGAGTAATAAGTAAAAACGCACGCAGCACCACGCCTACCAGCAGCAGTATCAATCCAACGAGAATAATGTTTATGGAGAGGGAGAGTGACAGTAAGATACACATCGCCAAGCCAACTACCGCTATAAAATATGGATAGAGCTTATCCTTACGTGGCAAGCGTAGGGCAGCCAGGTTAGCGATACCGTAATAAATCAGGATTGTGAACGCCGCGGCAGACGCAATGCCTCTTAGTGTGCCAGTGGTGGCCACAATTGCTGCTATGGCCCCTATGAATAATACTGCTCGACCAGGAACACCGAAGCGCGGATGCACGTGTGCAAGAAAGGAGGGTAAGTCATGCCGGCGAGCCATAGCGAATGTCATGCGACTAAGACCCAGCAGTTGCGAAAGGATTACCCCAAGCATAGCGGTGATACCGCCGATGGCGATAATCACCGAAACAGCGGGCCATTCGAATGTCCGCGCTGCTACCCCGAGTGGGGCTGACGTGTTCGCCATCTGTGACGTCCCTACTGTTCCGGTTGCAACCGCCGCAACAGCCAAATAAAGAAATGCTGATGCCGCTAAAGCGAGAATAATGGCTTTAGGAATCGTCGTCTCAGGGTCTCGCACTTCTTCACCAAGAGTGGCGATTCGTGCATATCCTGTATAGGCGAAGAAAAGAATAGCCGAAGCTTCAAGGACGCCAGGGAGGCCAAAAGGAGCGAATGGTCGGAAGTTCTCAAGTTCAACTGATCCAGCCCCTGCAAATACAAATAGCAAAAGAGAAACAAGCGACACGGACACAATTACCAGATTCACGCGACTGGATCTGCGAACCCCAAAGTAGTTGATGACGGTGAAGACCACAATCGCTCCGACTGCGATGGCGCGTGGTGATAAGCCTGGTACGAGCATCTCGAGGTAGCCCGCGAGTCCAAGGGCTACGGTTCCTGCCGCTGCAATTTTGCTCGCCAGAAACATCCAGCCAGCGACAAAGCCGAGCCACGGATTCAGCAGTTGGTATCCGTACTCGTAGGTGCCGCCTGATTGCGGATAGTTCGCGGCAAGTTCAGCCGAACTCAGCGCATTTGCGCTTGCTGCAACCGCGGCGATAATTAGACCCAATAAGAAGGCTGGGCCAGCTACGCCTGCGGCCACTCCCGTTACAACAAAAATACCGGCGCCAACAATAGCGCCAAACCCAACTCCGACCGCATCAAGAAGTCCGAGATCCCGGCGAAGTGCCGACGGCTCGGAAGGTTCGAATTGTTTATGGTCAGTCATTTCTTTGAGCGGTGGAATAGCGGCGGCAAGCCGCGGCAATCCAAAATCACCGTCTTGAAATATGCCGGTCTATTGATAACGAACCCGCTCCAACAATAAACAAGAAGATCGATCCAAGCAGCATGGACCAGTCGGTACGAGCTTCATGGGCCATGCCCCAAAAGCCGTAATATGGAACCTTCCGTAGACTGAAGCCCCAGAAGCCCTGCCCGAGGAGTATTGGAAGCTTTGTGGAAACTAGGGCCACCAGCATGATAATAATCAGCGGGACTACAGCGGCCCGTGTGAAGAGTCCCAACAGAATAAGTGTTCCGCAGATTGTTTCGACCACACCAACGAAAGGTCCCATCGCCTCAGGATTAGGAATTCCGATCCGAGCAAATCTTCCTGCACCGACTTCTTCGGGGAAAAGAAACTTCTGAAGGCCTTCTGTGAGGAACACCGCACCTACCATCAGCCGAATGATTATTACCGCACCTGAAGCGTGTGTGGAGATAATTCTTTGAAAGAACGTCATATCAGTTGCCCTCTCAATATCAAGTAGCTCATCCGACCTCAACTTCGATTATTGTTCGTCTTCGCACAACTCACCGGAAAGGTTCCTGTGCACTTTTACTTTAGCTGATTTGAGCGACCGGGCCGATAGGCGTTCGGTGAAATTCCTACAATCAAGCTGTGCTACCTATTCACGATAGAGATTATCGAAGCGCATGCTTGAGGGAGTAAAACGAAGGTCGATGGTTCCGGTTGGTCCGTTCCGCTGTTTGGCAACAATGATCTCGGCGACGTTCTTCTTGTCGTCTGGCATGCTTTCCCGTTCTTCAGGCGATTTGTATTGCTCTTCTCGATAGATAAAAGCTACGACATCTGCATCCTGCTCCAACGCACCCGATTCACGGAGGTCGGCAAGCTGGGGGCGATGGTCCGAACGTGATTCTGGCGCACGCGAGAGTTGCGAAAGAGCTACCAGCGGTACATTCAACTCCTTAGCCAGCCCCTTCAGCTCACGTGAGATTTGAGAGACCTCCTGTTGTCTCGATTCAACTCGTCGTGACGAGCCAGACATTAACTGCAAATAATCTACAATGATTAGATCCAGTTGCTTCTGTTCCGCGGCTAAACGACGCGCTTTTGCCCGCATCTCCAGCACCGTGATAGCGGGAGTGTCATCCAGATATATCCTCGCCTCCGCCAAAGTGCCGAGGGACTTCGCGATCTGTACCCATTCAGTCCGTGAAAGGAATCCGCTGCGGAACCGGTGTGCATCGATGTTGCCTTGCGAACAGAGCATACGCATCACCAAAGATTCTTTTGACATTTCGAGAGAGAAGATGCCGACTACCGCATTCGCGTGAATGGCAGCGTTTTCGGCAAGCATCAGCGCGAAACTTGTTTTTCCCATCGATGGTCGCGCAGCTACGATTATCAGATCGGAGCGTTGCAATCCCGACGTCATGTTATCGAGGTCGGCGAAGCCCGTTGTGAGTCCCGTCAAGACAGCGGCTCGGCCTTCCATCTCCTGAACTTTTTCAAGCAATTGTTCAGCAACCGGTTTTACGTGGGTGAAGCCCTGTCGGATACGCTCGTCTGCCAGTTGAAATATTGCTTGTTCAGCATGATCAAGAATTATTTCCGGCTCGTCCTGAGCTTCAAGAGCTTCTTGCGTGATCTTATTGGCGGAGCGGATTAGCTGGCGAAGTAGCGACTTGCCGCGAACGATCTTTGCGTAATGCGAAAGGTTAGTGGAATGCGGCAGACCATAAGTGAGGTTAGTAATAGAACTTATGCCCCCCACTGATTCAAGGGCGCTGTCTTTCTTTAGTTCTTCACCAATGAGAATTGGATTAATTTCTGCTCCACGCTCGAACAGCGCAGTCATCGCCACGAAGATGCGTCGATGAGACGGTACATAGAAATCGTCTTGACTAAGCAACTCTATTGCCTGACTAATTAGACTATTGTCGATAATAATTCCGCCGAGGATAGCGCGTTCAGCTTCTGAGCTGTTTGGTAGTGCTCTTTCCAGTGGTTGTTCGCGAATCGGATCAGGTGACGCCATATAAGAAGAGATTCTCAAGTTTGATGATGTGGTAAAAACTGAAAGGCGCCGCAGCTCACTGCAGCGCCGGAACTATACTACAGATTAATGTTGGCCTACGTCGCGAGATGTTTTTTGTGGAAGTTTCGATCTGTGGCAGCCGTGGTGAAAAAGAAGTTATAGTCTCTTAGGGTAGGCTGAAATCGAAATGCCCGTGTGGCTGAAGCCAAGGGTATCTTACTACTTTTGAGGAGACTGTTAGACTAGGAGAATCTTTGCAAAGACCAAAGTCCAAAAGACTAAATCCTTATTGCTCTTCTGTGTCGGGCTGGACACTCATAAGATCAGCCTCCTGTTCGGGAGCAAGATGTCCAACTATCACCTCACCCTCAGGCGAGACCTTCACCTGAAGCTCGATTGTCACCTCGCGATGAAGTCGTAGGGGCACAGAGAACTCTCCGGTCCTTTTGATCGGCTCGCGTAGGTGAATACGATGCCGGTCAATTTCGTAGCCACGCTCTTGCAGCGCTTCGGCTATATCCATCGAAGTAACTGATCCGTACAGTGCTCCTTGCTCACCAGTTTTTCGCTCGAAGTTAAGAACAAGAGAACGGATCTGTTCGGCCTGACCTTCCGCGGAGGTACGTTCTTTTGCCTCTTTCTTTAGCAACGCTGCACGTTCTTGCTCGATCTGCTTAACATTGCTAGCGGTCGCTTCCACAGCGAGTTTTCGCGGCAGCAAATAGTTGCGAGCGTAACCTGCCTTTACTCTTACGATCTCACCGCGTGTGCCAAGATCATCGACGTCCTCACGCAGCAGAATCTTCGTATGTGCCATATTACAACTCCTTCGATCTAGTCCGTGGTATACGGTAGCAGCGCAATATTACGAGCCCGCTTAATCGCCTCGGCAAGCATCCTCTGATGTGAAGCACAATTACCAGAAATGCGACGCGGTAGGATCTTACCTCGTTCAGGAATATAGTTCTGAAGCAACCGCACATCTTTAAAATCTATTAGGTCCACTTTCTCACTGCAGAAACGACAGATTCGTCTTCTATGCATGCGCCGTCCGCCACGGCCTTGCATAGGTCTCCCGCGTTCATCATCATCATTGTAGCCGCGAGAGCGATCTTCATAATTGCTCGACATAATTCTCCTTAACAGACTAAAGGTTAAAAATCCATCACCCAGCACAAAGTTGGGACTAGGCCTCGTAAGTTTCGTCGAGGCTTTCCTCTGTCACAACTCGAGAAGTCTGACTGTGCCGGGACGCAGGTCGCTTGGCGGCCTTCCGAGCGCGTCGCGTCTTCAACTTCTCCGCACGTCTTCGATCTTCATCAACGCGAACAGTCAAATAGCGCAATAACCGATCATTAACACGCATCCGACGTTCCAGCTCAGCAATCTCTCGCCCTGAGCCCTCGATCTCAAGTAGGACGAATGTCCCATCGGTCCTATGGAGAATTTCATAGGCAAGCCGACGTTTACCCATGTTTTCCTCGATAGTGACAACGCCACCCTGGTCGGAAACAATCTGCTTGAAGTTGTCTGTTAGGCGAGTCACCTCATCATCATCCGCATCCGGGTCGACGATGAACATTACTTCGTACTGTCTTTTTGCGTTCAAATCATCCTCCTTTTGGATCTCAAGCCTCATTTAATCTGCAAATGAAGCAAGAAGGTCTTTCTTTTCGCTATTCGGGACGAAACTCGCTGTCTTCAAGTTCTCGTCGCAGTTAATTAAATTGGGCCATCGCTTTATCTGTACCCTCACCCAACAAAACGTGAATCGCATCTGAACTCTTTTGCAAAACGTCATCAACAGCAGCGACCGCAGAACGAGGAAACGGGTCGAGGACGAAACTTCTTGCATCCGCAACAGGATGCTCTGGTTGAATGCCTATACGCAAACGCACAAACTCGTCAGTCCCAATTGCCCTGATAATGGATTTCAACCCGTTGTGTCCCCCGGCCGAGCCCCGGCATCGGATGCGAATCTTTCCAAACGGCAGCGCTAAGTCATCGGATATTACAATTAAGTTTTCGCCGGGCTCCGCCAATTTGTGCTTTGCCACCAGACACCTGACGGCTTCTCCGCTGAGGTTCATGTAAGTTTGCGGTTTTACAAGTTTGACGTCGCAACCTTCGAGTTCACCACGACCGACGAAAGAGCTACATTCCTTCCTGCTTACCTTGATTCCTGCTTCATTGGCGACTTTATCAATGAGCATGAATCCCAGGTTATGCCGAGTCTTCTCATATTCCACGCCCGGATTGCCAAGCCCTACAATCAGTCTACTCTTCAGGCGTCTCCTCCTCTTTCTTGCCCTTACTGATAACTTCCGGCTCGACTGGCTCCTCGCCTTCGATCGGCGGTGCTGCGACTACCTCTTCCCTAACGATGCTAACAATTGCCACCACCGTATCCGGATCATCGAGAATTTCGATATTCTCTGTGGTAGGGATATCTGAAACATGCAGCACATCGTGAACGGCAAGCTGCGACACATCAACCTTGATTACATCGGGAATCTCGCGCGGTTCGCAGCGAATCTCGATCTGTCGAACGACTTGTTCGAGAATCCCTTCATGCTCCCTCACGCCGATAGGTTCACCAACTAAATGTAGAGGAACCGTTACCTCGATTTTCTGTCCCCGGACCAGACGTTGAAAATCTGCATGGATCAACCGGCCACGAACAGGATCTATCTGTCGATCATGAAACATCACCTCACTAGCGCCGACACCCTCTATATCAATTGTAAAGATGGTGTTTCTTCCAGCCTCAGATCGCAAAATCGCCGCCAGCTCACTCAGCGGCGCGGCGGCGGCAACGGTTTCGCCACCACCACCGTATACGGTGACTGGTATCATTCCCTCGCGGCGAACCCGCCGGGCGTCATTTTTACCTCGGCCTTCGCGTACTCTCGCGCGGACTGTAATCTCTTTCTGCTCTGCCATCTTTAACTCCTCTTTTACACACGTTCAGCGAGCAACCGTTTCGATTACGTTCCTGCCCGTAGAGGCATTCGGCAATCTGTTGGGTTGATCGCTGATGGTCTTCTATTTAAGCCACCAGTGTTTGCCCTTCATACGAAGAGCGAAGAGACGCTTGTCTCCTCATGGATCGACTTGATCGCTTTCGCCAGAAGCGGCGCGATACTAAGTACCCTAATCTTCTCCAGCTCGCGGGCCGGGTCTGTCAAAGGAATCGTGTTCGTTACTATTATCTGTTCTATGTCTGATTTTGCTAGATGATCGACCGCTCTACCTGAGAACACCGGATGCGTAAAACAAGCGTGAATCCGTTCAGCCCCTGCATCTTTTAGAGCGCGTGCAACCTTCGTTAAAGAACCTCCGGTGTCACACATATCATCCACGATCAAACAATTGCGTCCCCGTACGTCACCAACGACATTCATCACCTCTACCGTATTAGCCTTTTCCCGCCGCTTATCACATAGCGCCAGTTCTGCATCTAGTCTCTTGGCATAGGCTCGAGCTCTCTCAGCCCCACCCGTATCAGGAGCAACTACCGTCAAATTCGGTAACAGATTCTCCTGATAATAACCAATCATTACAGGAGCTGCATAAAGGTGGTCCACGGGAATATCAAAGAACCCTTGAATCTGTGCCGCGTGCAAATCAATTGTCAACAGGCGATCAGCACCAGCTACAGTGATCAAATTCGCGACAAGCTTTGCCGAAATGGGGACGCGCGGCCTATCTTTTTTATCGGACCGAGCATAGCCGTAATAAGGAAGAACCGCGGTGATACGTTCAGCAGATGACCGTCTGAACGCGTCAAGCATCACCAGAAGTTCCATTAGGTGCGCATCTGTCGGCGGACAAGTTGGCTGAAGGATGAATACATCCCCGCCACGGACGTTCTCGTCAATCTGGAAGTTGAACTCTCCATCCGAGAACCGGTCCGTGAAGGCCCGCCCCATGTCGCATCCCAGATGGCGACATATCTCTTCCGCCAGTCTTGGGTTTGCGTTACCGGAAAAGATCTTAATGCCGCCAGTAGTGCTCATAAATAAGAGTGGCTGGGGCGGGAGGATTCGAACCTACGAATGCCGGTTCCAAAGACCGGTGCCTTACCACTTGGCTACGCCCCAGTATCAACTGGTTAATTAGAAGAGCGTAAGAGCTAAATGCCACGCCAGACCAATGCACTTGAGTAATCAGTTCGTGACAGGGTCACACAAGGGGAAACGCGCCATTTAGGTTCTCTCTGAATCTCCTTCAAAGCGCGATTTTGGGCTTCCTTGTTTTCAAACATACCAAACACACTTGAGCCACTTCCAGCCAATAACACACCAAACGCGCCAGCTTTCATGAGAGCAGTTCTGGCGCGATCTGTTTCAGGCTCAATATCAAAGATCACACATTCGAAATCGTTCTCGAGATAATCACGCGCCCGCTCTTGATCGAAATCAGCTAAATTGGCTGCTCTGCGAGAAATAGAGAGCATAGATTCGGCGCTGTTGCTTGTCAAGGTAACAGAATCAAGTGCTTGGTATGCCTCAGCCGTTGAAATTCCTGCACCAGGAGTGATGATGATTAGCGAGTATTGCTTTCCATCAGGCAATCTCTTTATAGAGGCTCCAGTGCCAGTAGCTAAAGCGCAGCCACCATGGAAAAAGAAGGGGACGTCTGTACCCAAGGTAGCGCCGATTTTTTCGAATTCAGCGAGGGGCACATCAAGATTCCACAATCTTGCTAAACCCATCAGTGCAACTGCGGCGTTGGAGGAAGCCCCTCCAAGCCCGGCTTTAGCCGGGATCTGCTTTTCCAATTGGAGGCAAGCCCCAATAGTGACACCGCTCAGCTTTCTGAGTTCATGGGCGGCCTTTACGATTAGATTTGATTCGTCCGTGGGGATCTCTGGATCATTGCAGATGAGCGTGATATTGCGGTCTGGTCCTAACGCAAACCCAAGATTGTCTTTGAGCGAAACAGTCTGCAGAACAGTTTCGACTTCGTGATATCCGTCTCCGCGTTTACTTAGTACGCGTAGACTCCAGTTGATCTTTGCGTATGAAGGAAGGCTGAATCGCGTCGCTAGCACTTGGCGGTAATTGTCTAAACAGACACGCGCCGCCAATCTAGAATATTATTGTGCGCCGCGCGTTATGAATACTTGCGTTATATAAACACGTCCATCGTCAGCAACGTAGCTACCGATTGCGCTACTTCGGAAACTCGTATCAAGAATATTTGCACGGTGACCCGGAGAAATCATCCACCTCTCAACAGCAAAGCCACCAGGATCAGCGAAGCCCTTATTATAGGCGATGTTTTCAGCAATTACCTTCCACTGCCGTATCCCCGCCGCGCGAGCTCGGTCGCGAAGTCGCATTCCAGCTGGAGTGTTATGCCCGAAGAAGCCCAAGCGCGCCATGTTCTCCGAGTGATTTCGAGCAACTAACGATAGTTCGGGATCCCAAACTAAGGGACGGAGTCCATTCTTTTCCCTCACCAGGTTTGTAGCCTCAAACGCGCGACGTTCAATAGAGTCGGCGTCTTCGAGGGTTGGGTTTGCGACGATTGCTCGACCGGCGGAACGTGTTGAGGGAGCGATAGTAGAGCTTTCGACTGCCTCGGTGCTTGAGACGAGTCTGGCAACAGGTCGTGGATTAGCGTTTTGAGCCAGCCCTGTTGAGCAAAACAGCGGGACGAACAGGACTGCAGTTGCAAGAATAAGGTGAGTTCTAATGATTAGCGGCTTTTCTTTGGAAGTCATAATAGTGTGCCCGAAAATGTGAGGCTAGCTAGCAGTTTGGAAAAATTGGCTTGCCGGGATCGATCATCAACGGCGAAAACCAGCTTACCAAAGCAACAAACATAGATCAACTAGGTTGTACGAGCTTGGGTATATCATTGCGGGACTTGGTGAGTTTTTTGGGAGCCGAGCCAACAAAAAGCTGAACCCGACTTCAAAAAATCCCAAAAGATCGGACGAATTAGGATGGCGCCGATTCGTCTGTGGGGGTGAATAGTTGGAGCGTGCGTTCCCAGCCGCGGCGTATCGGATAGGCGTAAAGGAGAATCGCCAAGCCAACGAGGCCCGCACCGTAAGTATAAAACGAATTTCCTGTAGCCAAAGTGGCTAAGAAACCCATAGTGACAGTGCCAGCACCGAGCAGAGCCACCAACAACGTGGTTCTTTCCAGTGTGCGCAATAAGCCAGACGCACCCTCCAAACCGCCAATATCCTGCAAACGCATAGCCGAAAATCGAGTGCGCCTCAGAGCAATAGCTCCCAGTCCAAGAATCAGAATTGTGATCCGCAATGCCATGTCAAGTACAGGATTTTGACGGTCCACCAGCAAACCCTCTATTACGAGCGCCACAGCACAGAGGAGAATTGTGGCTACGATCAGGGCCAATACTGTAGTTGCTGCGGCCTTGTGCCGTCTGACGAGTTCAGCCTTGGTTGTTTCGGCATTAACAGTAGATCCCACGTTATTCCTCGCCGAATTAGAGTGAAATGCCCGGACAAAATACCAGTTGTAGTTGATACAGTTCAAATACGAACCGGCCTGCGATTCGAATCACAGGCCGGTCCAATCACGGAATTACTTTTGGCGCTACGGTCTAACTACGGAGGAAGCTGAGGGAGGTATCTGACCACTTGTGCCTGGCTGCGACATGCTTGTCGGCGTGGCAGGTGGGGTACTCCTTTGTACCGGAGTTGTTGGGGTTACGTTCGTCGGCAGTTGACCGTTGTACTTCAGGGCTTCATCAATCAAGTCAGTGCCCTGTTTACCGTCCTTGCTGATAAGTATCCCGTCCTTATTAACTGTGACATCGGCTTTTCCGGTAACCTGCTGCATTAGATTACCCATAAAAGTCGGTCGTTCAGGTCGCGGTACATTTTTCCGGTCGGGATCAGGTTCAGGGATGGGAAGTCCAATTATTGCTAACTGCTCGCGCGCCTTCTCAGCGTATTCACTATTGGGATGCTGCCGCAGAAGCTGCTGGTAGAATCTTGCAGCTTCATCAGGTTCCTCTTCATGTTGATATGTGGTCGCCAATCGAAACAGGACTTCATCCAAATATGAAAAATTTGGATATTTTTCGGTGATCTCCCTCAAACGCGACTGTGCGCCTTTCAGACCTCCTTTATTTGTCTTATAGCGAGCATCCCAATAAAAGCGAGCAATTTGGAGATTGTGCATTGCAAGATTTTCTTGAACCTCCTTAAGACGCTCTTCAACCTCCGGCTTCAACGTCGATTGCGGATGTTGTTGAAGCAGAGCTTTCAACCTTTGTTCTGCCTTCCGAGCAGGGAGGATGTCGCGGTCAGGCAGTCCCATCTGGCGCATTTCAGCTTCCGCAACTTTGAGCATGGCATTAGGTGCAAGGGGATCAGTTGGGAAAAACGTCAGCCAGTCTTGATAAGCTTGAGCCGCTTGAATCAACGCACTGTTCGAGCCCTCAAGATAAAATGAATCTGCAATTGCCAACTTCGCGAGCGGGAGAAAAGGGGAATCTGGATAGGTATTGATAATGGTTGTGAATAGAAGGCGGCCCGTTTCGTGATTTCCTTTTCGTACTTCGCGAGCGGCTTCCTCAAAAAGTACCCGGTCTCGGCCCGGTGCGACTGTTCCCGTTAACTCGTAGTATTTATCGTCACCTCCTCCACCGAGCAGCCCGAAAAAACGCCCTTTCTTCTTCTTTTTCGATTTGCCTGCAGTGGCTGTACTTCCGACCGTTCTGGCGCTCGCCGTCCCTTGTAAGCCCGCCTGCACGCGCGTATCGATGTCGCTTACAGAAGCTTCAAGTCGGTCAATAACAGTGGAGTCGTAGCGTTCGGAGCGTTCCTGTTTGGCGCGAATATCGTTTACTTCCGTGAGGATAGAAGCCACTTCCTTGTCTAGCCCACGGAGTCTCTCCTGCGGATCATCGCCACTACGCTTCTCCTTTTCTCCCGGCTCAAGCGAATTGATAGCACTACCGAGCGATCGACGCATCGCCTCTAGTTTGGACCTCATAATATCCAGGCGCTGCATTGCTGAGAGGCTGCTTTGTTGATTGCCGCCTCCCTGTGTAAAAGCCACGTCGGGAATGGCGAGCATCAACGCTGCGCAAAAACTCACAGCAGCAACAAGGCGAAAATGCATGATTAGTACCTCCGATAAAGTCCAATTGAATCCAGAATTCACTGGTAACTCTAAGCTAGCTCCAGTGTACTCGCAATTCGCGAAATCAAACCCATTCGACCGTGGCTTCACGTAACTCCCGAACAGCCGCCTCCGGGTCTGCTGATCCAAAGATTGCTGAACCGGCCACGATTATGTCCGCCCCAGCGGCCACGACGTCAGCTATATTCGCGCGGTCGATACCGCCGTCAATTTCAATCCGTACGTCCGTACCACGTTCAACTACCATCTGCCGCAAACGTCTAACTTTATTGATTGCAGAGGGAATGAATTGCTGACCGCCAAATCCTGGATTCACCGACATTACCAACACATAGTCGACGAAGTTCAGAATTTCCTCGAGTTCGTTAATGGGAGTAGCTGGGTTGATTACCACACCCGCCCTGGCGCCCGCAGCCTTGATGGCCATTAACGTTCGGTGAATATGGGCGTCAGCTTCAACGTGCACAGAAACCATTCTGGCCCCGGCGAAAACGAACTGTTCCGCATACTTTCCGGGCTCAGAAATCATCAGATGAGCATCGATCGGCAAATCGGTCGACCGCGCGATCGACTGTACAACAGGTAGACCAATCGTGATATTAGGAACAAAGTGACCATCCATAACATCTACGTGAAGCAAGGTGGCGCCACCTCGTTCGACAGCCTGGATCTCTTCCCCCAGTTTTGAGAAATCCGCCGACAGTATGGATGGAGCAATCTCGATTGTTCTGCTATTAACCATTAGCTACCCAGCACAGGTCGGGACTGAGCAACAAACAAGTCTCATCAATTCTCCCGCCCAGGCGTCTGACTGGTAGGTGAAGGTTTCGGAGCAGGAGGACGTCTTGTTGAGTTCTCGTTGACGCCGGTCCCACTTCGGTTAACGTTTGCATTTGTGCCTGCGTTCACATTGCGATTGCCACTTGGATCTAGTCGATTCGCGTTCTCATTAGCACGAGTGCGATTAGCATTCACATTCGCGTTGCTATTAGCGTTCGCGTCCTCATTAGTGTTGCGATTCACGGGCCGCGGGCGTCTAACCCTATTTTCATTCTCGTTTGCAGAGGTGTTTCTGTTCTCGCCTGACTTCTCTTCCGCAGCTCGTTCATCAGTAGTCTGCGCTTCCGAACTCTCACCTGCTTTGGCGGCACGACTTATATCGAGGGCTACAGTCTGACCAGCCTTCACTACCTCACCAGCGCGAGGAAGTTGGAACAACACTGTGTCGGGCTTGGCATTATTACTGGGCCTGGTTGCTCGCACACGATAATTCAATCCTGCACTAATCAAAATATTCTCAGCCTCAAACCTATCCTTTCCGATAACTTCAGGGACTCGAACTTCAGGGCTAAGCAAAGACAGGTAAACGGTCGTAGCAAGACCAAATAAAAAGGCGACCCCAATGGCGATCACCATTACGATTCTTCGGAGCGCCGACAACGCGTGCCATGCCAGGCTCATCGGCTTAGGTTTCTCTCCTGGCGAGTGCATAACTTATAGAAATACAAGTTTTGAAGTCTAACACCCTCAAACATGAGCCGCAAGGCACTTTCGGACTAACTACTTACGATCAAAAACAGCAATAAAGAACCCATCGGTATCTTGCAAGTGCGGCCAGGTTCGTGCTGCACCAAAGGGGGTCAGAAGAGCAGAATCGTATGGTAGGGAAGTCATCCTAAAATCCCTCTGATGCTCGATAAAGAATGCCACAACCTCCTCGTTCTCCTCTGGCTCTAGAGCGCAGGTTGAATAAACGAGTCGACCTCCGGGCTTAACAACCTGTGAGACATTTACAAGAAGCTGTTTTTGCTGCTCCGACAGCACCTTTATATCCTCGGCTGAGATGCGCCACCGGATCTCGGGGTTGCGTCTCAACGTGCCTGTCCCGGAACAAGGTGCGTCAAGTAGAACCCTCTCAAAAGATTTTGGCTGAAAAGGCGGGTTTCGACCATCAGCAACCACGCACAGGATGTTTTTAATACGCTGCAGCCTCACATTGTCGACAACCGTTCTGAGCCTATTTGCGTGAAGATCCGCTGCAATCACGGTGTCAGAGTCGTTGAGACTGCTCGCGACCTGAGTAACCTTGCCCCCTGGCGCCGCACAAATATCGAGCACTCGATCTCCGGTTCGTGAATCCAGCGCTTCCGCGATCAATTGTGAAGCCTCGTCTTGAATATAGACCACTCCGTCGCGAGCTAACTTTCGTAATAAGTCTTGGCCACCTTGTATTCTCCAGCCACCAGCAGCTAATCGTGATTGGACCACAGCAGCGCCATTCCGGCGCAACATTTCTATAACTTCGCTCTCCGCTGCTCGTCCTTCTACAATTCTGAATGCGGTCGGAGCTGTCTCATTATTGGCTCTTGCTAATCTCCGAACTTCAGCAAATCCGAAAGCGGCAGACCATTTTGTAAGCAGCCAAAGAGGATGCGAGGTTTCCACCGAAAGTCTCTCAAGAGGATCAGAAAGATTTGCTACTGGATCATAATCTGGTTCACGTGTGGCTCGCCTCAGAACGGCATTTACGAAACTTCGAGCTGAACGGAGCCCTACAGTAACCACAAGATTTACAGATTCATTTACAGCAGCGGAGGCAGGAACCCGCGATAGGAATCGCAACTGATAAAGAGCAAGCTGGAGAGTAATTCTAACGGGCCGATCGAGTGTAGTGATGCTCCGCTTCGAGTAGTATTCAGCCAATCGGTCCAGCCATAGTTGGCGACGTAAGACTCCCATTACTAGTTCATGACAAAGCGCTCGGTCTACAGGCTTGAGAGATTGCTCTTTAGAATTCAAGAGAATCGATGCGTATGCACCTTCTTGAACACGATTTAAGATCTCAAAGGCTGCGCGGCGAGCCGGAGACACTGAAATCGACCGTTCACTCTCAGGACGCGGCATTTCTCTACTCTCCTAAACGCTCGCCAGCTTCTACATGACTGCCGTTTAAGAAATCTCGCACACTCATTCGCCGCTTTGCCTCAGGTTGTACTTCGAGAACTCGCAAGGCGGTATTGTGGCCGCATTGAATAACAAGATCTTCAGTTGCTGTGAGCACTTCACCCGGCAATCCCTGACGCAAGTCATTAGCAAGTGGAGTTGCCTTCCAGATGATCAGCCGGTGGGAACGGTAGGAAGAATAAGCAGTTGGCCAGGGTTGAAAGCCTCGTATAGCCCGCTGGATTACAAAGGCATCGTCTGTCCAGACAATTTGACCATCCTCTTTCTTAAGCATCGGAGCAAACGTAGCGTCACGATCACGCTGAGGTCGTGGAGTGATCCCGTTAAGATCTCGCAGGGTCTGGCCCAACAAGTCGGCCCCCATTAGAGCAAGCCTGTCTGTTAATTCGGGAGCTGTCTCCTCTTCACCGATGTTGGTCTCACGCTGCAGCAAGATTGGACCAGTGTCCAGGGACTCCTCCATGAACATGGTAGTGACACCAGTTCTTACTTCGCCGTTCACAATCGCCCAGTTTACCGGAGCAGCGCCACGGTATAGTGGCAGCAAAGAGAAGTGCACATTGATACAGCCACGTTTAGGCGCTTGTAGGAACTCGGCTGGAAGAATCTTCCCATACGCCACTACAACGGCGATATCAGCTTGGTGTGAAGCAAATAGCTCTCGCGCCTCTTCAGTTCTTATTTTGGAGGGCTGATGAATCGTGAGACCTTTAGAGACGGCAAATTCCTTCACTGGAGATGAGGAAAGTTTGTATCCCCTTCCCGCGGGTCTGTCAGGTTGCGTCCAAACAGCGACTACTTCGTGGGCATCTTCCACGCAACGATGTAATGTCGGCACAGCAGCGGCTGGCGTACCCATGAAAACTATTCGCATATATCGGGTTCTAAATAGCGACAGGTGACAGTCTTAGTTTACTGCCACCTGTCGAGCTAAAGGTTTGGAACTCAATTTAGATTGCTGTACTCATTTCGGCCTTGCGACTCTCGGTAGCGCCCACCTTCTCAGAAGTAACCTTTGCTTGCATGAAAAGCAAAAGGTAATCTCGACCACCAGCTTTTGAGTCTGTTCCGGACATGTTAAAGCCACCAAAGGGATGAACCCCAACAAGAGCTCCGGTGCACTTCCGATTCAAATAAAGATTGCCTACATGGAACTCACGATGGGCTCGCTCAAGTTTGTTCTCGTCAGAGCTATACAGAGCACCGGTCAAACCGTACTGAGTTCCGTTGGCAATTTCGAGCGCGTGATCGAAGTTATCGGCCTTAATCACTGCGAGTACAGGACCAAAGATCTCTTCCTGTTCGATCGTTGCTCCGGGCTTAACGTCGGCGATTACGGTTGGTTCAATAAAATACCCCTCTTCACGGTCGGAGCCTCCACCAGTGATTAACCGTCCGCCTTCCGCTTTACCCTTTTCGATGTATTCATTGATTGTTTTGAATGCTTTCTGGTTGATCACTGCGCCCATAGTTGTCGAATGCTCAGTTGGATTCCCAACCTTGATCTGTTCAGTTCGTTCGACAATCTTTTCAAGCAGGGAGTCATAAACCGACGCATCAATTATTGCCCGTGAGCAGGCTGAACATTTCTGTCCCTGAAAACCGAAGGCAGATTGGACCACGCCGGTAGCCGCATCGTCGAGATTAGCATCTCCAGCAACAATGATGGCATCTTTGCCTCCCATCTCGGCAATCACACGTTTGACCCATAATTGTCCTTCGTGAACCTTCGCAGCTCTTTCGTTAATGCGCAGACCCACTTCTTTTGATCCAGTGAATGCAATATAACGAGTCTTAGGATGGTCTACCACGACATCACCAACCTCTGCACCCGAGCCTGTCATAAAGTTGACAACGCCTGCGGGAAGGCCGGCTTCTTCTAAGATCTCGAAAAATTTGTAAGCGATTGCAGGAGAATCCGATGAGGGTTTGAGCACAACGGTGTTGCCCGTTACCCAGGAAGCGACGGTCATTCCCGCCATAATCGCAAGGGGAAAATTCCAAGGTGGAATCACCGCCCCGACTCCAAGTGGAATATATACGAGTCGATTCTCTTCCCCTTTGATCTTGGTCAAAGGCTGTGGCGCTCCGTAGCGGAGCATTTCGCGCGCATAAAATTCGCAGAAGTCGATTGCTTCAGCCGTATCGCCATCTGCCTCTGGCCAAGTCTTTGCAACTTCATAAACCATCCAGGCAGACATCTCATGCTTCCGTTCGCGCAGAATAGATGCAACTCGCAACAGTAAGTCGGCCCGTTCCTCTGCGCTGGTGTTCTTCCAACTTTGAAAAGCTTCGAACGCGCTTTCTACAGCTCGGCTCGCAAGCTCCTTATTAGCCTTCTGAAACCGTCCCACAAGCTCAGTACGGTTAGCTGGATTGATACTGTCAAGCTTATCTGCGGTGGTAATTCTTTCCCCACCAATTACTAGCGGATATTCTCGGCCAAGTTCGCTCTTGACCTTTTCAAGCGCGGACTGCATAGCTTTCGCATTATCTTCTTTGCTGAAATCAGTCAGCGGTTCATTGCGAAATTCGCTCAACATTTCAGTTCTCCGTTGTTTGGATTTTGCAAATACTACCACAGGACTAATCCGCAGATTACGCGCGGATTCACCTATTAGAAAAGTCAGTAAGAGGTAAAGAGGTGATAAATAAAATTCGGTAGGCGCCCCATAAAGCTCGAGCCGAGATTATCTGCCTGAAAACCACTGTCCGGCCTTTTGTAGCTTCTTAATTTTACGTTTCACCAGTTCTCGTTTCAGCGGGCTCATCTTGTCAATGAAAACAATACCATCACAGTGATCAGTCTCATGAAGCATACAGCGCGC
>CAZNPP010000041.1:0-5329 GCA_964574785.1 uncultured Chloracidobacterium sp.
GGAAAGAAAGAAGGGGCGCCCACGGAGGGACGCCCCTACAGGTGTGGTCCATTATCGAGCTCGTGGAAATTATGAACGATGCGATGGCGGATTGGCTCTGGCTGAGGGGGATTGCCGGGTCGGATGCACAAAAGTGTTTGCATCCCCGCCGCGCTTGCTGCATCAAGTTCGGCGACTATATCTGAGATAAATAGAACCTCGGCCGCTGGCACATCGAGCACAGATGCAATACGTCGGTAGCTCTCAGAATCAGTTTTTGATCCGATTGCGGTGTCAAAGTAATGAGCAATGAGTTTAGTAAGGTCGCCGGCCTCAGTGTGAGCAAAGAGCAGTTTTTGTGCTAGCGCGCTACCTGAAGAGAAGATGGCGACCTTTACGCCCGTTTCATGCCATCGTTGAAGAGCAGGCGCAACATCCTCAAAGACTGGCGCCTTCAAAGTGCCATCAAGATAACCTTGCTTCCAAATCTTTCCTTGAAGCGATTTCAAACCTGGTGATTTCCGGTCTCGATCAATTAACCAGTTTATGTAAGAGACAAGCGAATCTATCTCAGCATCGCACGGGGCGTTAACCAAAGCAGGGGGATCGAGATTCTGCTCAACGTCCATGCTGTGTTCCACACGTAGCTTCTCAATGTCCGCCTGTACATCAGGCGAATTGAAATTTGCTGAAAGATACTCTTTTACATGATGGCGGGCATAAAGGAAGAGCACCTCGTGAACAAACGAGTTGGGCGAGGTGGTACCTTCGATGTCTAGAACGATGGCTTTTGTGAGATGTGACATCGGTCACACCGTATGACTCGCCTCGAAGTAGTTGGCGCCAAAACAGACAGGCTGGAAATTCTCGTCAACGCCACTTTCCGTATAGTGTGGAGTCCATCCAGCCATGTCTTGAAACAGGCGAATTGCTCGAATACGGCGATCAGCACAAAGGTTGAACCAGTGCCAGGTCCCCCGTGGTACTCGAATCAGATCTCCTGCCTCAACCTCAATAGCAACGACACCGCCTTCTTTTGAATGTATATGAAATAGTCCATGGCCCGAGATAATGAACCGCACCTCATCTTCATCGTGCCAGTGTTCGCGATTGAACTTTGCAAGCATTGCGTCGAGGCCAGGCGTTTCTGGTCCAACATCGATGACATCGGCTGTAACGTAGCCTCCTCGAGCCTTTAACTCTTCAATCTCTTTCGAGTAAACGCTAAGGATTTCATCTGCCGGCGCGTCCGCAGCAATCGGATGACTCGACTCCCAGCGTTCATAATCTATCCCATGGCTTGAGAGGTATTCCTGAATCTCTTCGGTAACGGTAATCGTGCGGTCTTCATTAGGAATATTGAGTAAAGCCATCGTAAACACCTACTTTCTAATGCCGTTTCACCAGTTGCGTCCGGCCGACTGCCTCCAATAGGAATTCAAGAATCTCGACGTGTCTTTTTGCTTTCGAGAGGTCGGCCCCCCACGTATAAAGCCCATGGCGCCGAAGCAAGAAGCCGTGATTGTCGGAGCGTCGCGTAAGAGTATCACCGATGGAATCTGATAGAGCCAACATGTCCTGAGAGTTTTCGATAATTGGCAGCCACTCGGAGTGCTCGTGCGTTTTGACACCTTCGAGCCCTTTTAACATCTCATATCCTTGGATGATTAGTCCGCCATCATTGGCGTAGAGGTCCGAAAGCATCGTGCTCCATATTGAATGAGTATGGAGAACCGCGCCTGCGCCTCGATCTTGTACGATGCGAATGTGCAGAGGACTCTCATCGGAGGGTTTTGCGGAGTGATTGCTGACCACACGAGCGCTTTCGTCAATCATCAGAATCTGCTTAACCTCGAGAGCCCCCTTGTCCACTCCACTTGGCGTCATAGCGAGACGCAGTGGTTCTTGGTCCACAACAGCGCTGAGGTTTCCGCTCGTGCCGAGAACCCAACCACGAGAGTAGAAGCCATTAGCAATTGTTACCAGATCGGTGGCAAGATTCTGAAAGTTTTCGAGCATGATTAAGATGTAGTAGGTCGTTACTTTCCTAGAGGCTGCTTGAGTCCTCACGTCAGTTGCGCGATTAAGGGAAAAGCGATCCACCAAACCACATTGAATAACACAAACAATCACCACCCAGTATACAGTTTTGGTGGAAGTCAATGCCTATTGGTCCACCTTAACGCTTCCGTAAGAGCACGGGGCAACAAACTGAAGGTTTGTCGGACATTGTTCGACTTATTTGAAGACAATGACAAAGCCGCCGTTGGGAGAAATTGAAACCTCCAACTTGCCTTCGGAGGTTACTCCGACTGTCTCGTGGCGAAAGGATAGGCTATCACTGCCACCGTCAGTGATCAGTGTTCCGGAACCGCGCACAGGTAATTCATTAAGGTTCAGAACTATTTTCTTCGCCTCCATCTCTCCGTTGATTCCGGCAACATACCATCGACCCTCGCCACGGCGCGCAAGGACCACGAACTTACCCGGATAGCCATCCAAGAATTTCACATCGTCCCAGATACTCGGCACACTCTTGAGGAAATCACGAACATAATCGGGCGCTTTAGCCATTCCTTCCGGAATCTCAGCGTAGTGCTGAATTCCCGACGTAAAGAGTACTGATAAAGCGAGCTCGAAAGCGCCCGTTGTGCGACGCTCGATCTTGTTGATTCGATCCAGCGCCACCGGCGTATAGTCCATCGGATCGAAAACATTCCGAGTGAATGGAAGCATCGTTGCGTGCGCAGCCTGCTTGTCAGCATTGACCTGTTCGAATGTCACATACTCAAAGCCGAGGATTGCTTCAACTGTCATCAGGTGGGGATAGGTTCGCTGCCAACCGCGCGGCAATGTCGCACCGTGAAAGTTCAGCATGAAGCCGTACGGCGCCGCGTCCTCAAGAATATCCAGGTAATATCCAATGACTGACTGGCCGTCGCCTCCGAAGAAGTCAATTTTTAATCCCGCAACACCCATCTTCTTCAGCCGCTCGAATTCCCTGATTCGACTCTCGCGCGTAACCATAAGGTCTCTCGGTGTCTGCGGTGTCGTGTTCCAGTCCCCCGCCGAGTTGTACCAGAGAAGGATCTCCACACCCTTACCGCGTGCGTAATCGATCAACTCACCAACTTTCTCGTATCCGATCTGCTTGTCCCACAGCGCATCAATCAGGCAATACCGCCAGCCCATATCTGCTGCATAATCGATGAAGCGCCTTTGCACTTCGTAAGTCGTATTGTCGTCCTTTAAGAGTGGCCAACTCCAGGACGCCTTCCCGAGCTTAATGGATATTGCCGGATGGCGCGCCGGCTCGGCGAGATCAATACCTAACGTCGACTCGGCTATTGTCTTGAGACTGCCTATTGCGATGATCCGCCAAGGTGTAAGCCAGGGAAGCGTTGAGACGGGATTCACTGGACCATCCTGAAATTCCTCTCGTGTATCAGGAAAGCCAACCATGTACTCGCCATTAGGAGATTCGGAGCGTAGCCGCGTTGCACTGTAATTACGTCCCAGGGAGCCTTCGCTGATTAGCAACCACGTTTCATCAGACCGGAATAGTGCAGGATAGACCCATCCTGCTCCAATTGGTGACGGTGTGCCGACCGTAATCTCCTTTTCGTAATACTCCTCATAACAAGGATTCACTTTTTGCCAACCACTCTTAGCGACCGACATTGGCTGTAGCCAGGCCTTTGAACCCGGAGGCAAACGAAAAGAAGACACTTCTTCTTTAATTCGGCGGGTCTCATGACTTTTGTCCGGAAAGAAATAACGAAACGCTACGCCATCGTTCGAGACTTGAAAGATAATGTCCATCTTCTGACCGGCTTTGGTCTGCAGGTGGAAGACTTTTCGATTCGCAAGATAGTAATTGAGGCGTCGCTTGGCGTTAAGAATCTCGTAGCGATCCTTAACTTGCGTTATACGCGATTGTGAGGCGAGCCTCAGGTTCTTAGAAAAGTCGATGTCGTCGCGTACCAGGCCCAGGCGCGACTCACGCAAGACGGGCTTACCATCGAGTTCTATCCAGTAACGTGGTGCGCCAGCGGAGTTTAGATGGAAGACAACTGCGATCCGCTTATCAGGGCTGCTGATACGAGTACTCTTTGGCGGCTGTGCCTCAACCTGTTGGTTGCCACAAATGAAAATCGCGGAAGTTGCAAATAGCGCAAAGAGAATTCTCATGTTCCTATGACTCAAACCATTCCAGGCCGGGTGGTAACGTCGCAGAAGAATATTCGAAGTGCAACACCCGACGATGGGTTGGATTCAAAGCCGGCGATGAAGCGTGAAGCACCAACATCACTCCTCTCCCTTGAAACGCAACCGGTAATCATTTTGATCATTGTTTTCAAGTTATGGGCCTGCTGCGCTTTCCGTCGGGCATTGTTGTGAGAACCAGGCAGGACCGTAACGCACCAGTCTCCTCGCTCGCATGGTCCAATTGAAGCCTTGGAGCAAGTGCAAGTCAACCTGGAAAAGCCAGCGCATCATACACTTTGGGTTCGATCTTTGCGAATCTGCAGTTCGCCCCTTTTAAACCGCTTCGGATCCTATCGTCAATACTGTCCTTTTGTTTCGCCTGCCCGTTAGTTTTGCTTGCGGAGCCGCAACATTAGCGCTATAAGCATCCTGAAAGATAATCCGATGAGAACCGTTCCACTTCTGCTTCTTCTAGTATTTCTCTCACCCGGTCAGAACCTGACAAAATCGCAAGAAGCTCCTTCATTAATGGTGCTCGACTTCAGCTGGTCCAAATCTCGTCTGACAGTAAAAGAAACCGAGCATGCGAGTTCCAGCTCGACCGCAACTACTACACCGGTCAATAGAGGCTTCGACCGAGATCACAAAGTAAATGATCCGGTGAGAGAGCCAAATATCGATACGCTTGCCGGGCGTGGTGCAGCTTTGGAACAGGCGGTACAGGAATCGCGCAAGCCCAGGCCTAAACCTGTAGACGGCTTTACCTACCGGGCCAAAGTACGAAACGCAGGCACTAAGGTCATTGAGGTTCTGTTCTGGGAGTATCAATTCACCACAACCGCGAATCCACGCGAGGTGACGCGCCGACAGTTCCTTTGCGCCGTCAAAATAAAGCCTGACAAAGCGAAAGAATTGCGGTCCTTCAGTTTGTTGGGCCCGACAGACGTCATCAGCGTGGAAAGCCTGGCCAGGGAAGCCGGGAACCCTTTGCAGGAGAAGGTTGTGATTAACCGAGTCGAGTATGCGGATGGGTCGATCTGGCAGCGCAAAGACTGGGACTTTGCCGAGATCAGGTTGACCTATGCACGTGTAGTAGCAACACCGTGGGGCTCAGAGATGTGCCGAGGTCTCTGAACCCGTA
>CAZNPP010000041.1:5429-28712 GCA_964574785.1 uncultured Chloracidobacterium sp.
TCAGGCTTTCGCGGTACCTGCCTGTTCCCTCTTCGTTTCGATGTCCAAAACAGCCAGAAATTGACGTAGCCATTCGACATGAGCGCTCCACGCCGGGGCAGTAACAAGGTTGCCATCCGTGACCGCTCCTTCGAAGCCTACGTCAACATATTCACCGCCAGCAGCTCTCACCTCTGGTCCAACCGCCGGATAGGCAGATACTCGTTTCCCCCTAACGACATCCGCTGCGGTAAGGACTTGGGCGGCATGACAGACTGCCGCGATTGGCTTGTTCTTTTCAGCGAAGTGCCGAACTACTTCAATTAGCCGCTCATTTAGGCGTAAATACTCAGGAGCCCGACCACCAGGGATTATCAATGCGTCATATTCCTCTGGTTTGATATCCGCGAAGGTAGCATTCAAGGCGAAGTCATGGCCACGCTTTTCTGTATAAGTCTGGTCCCCCTCGAAATCGTGCACCGCTGTGCGCACTTTCTGCCCCGCTTTCTTTTCAGGACAGACTGCATTTACTTCGTGACCTGCGATCTGCAACGCCTGAAAAGGTACCATCGCTTCATAGTCCTCAACAAAATCTCCGACCAACATCAAAATCTTCTTCATGACATCCTTCTCCTTTCAATTAGAGGGAGATTGTCTCATATTTGACTGCAACATTACCCGCTTCTCCTCGCAAAACGAAGCAGTGAACGCGGCTTCTCTTCGACGATAATGTCGTTTGGCACGTGATGTTTGCTTAGGCGACGGATGAAGTCCATCTCTGTCTGGATAGTGCTCAGAGCAAGACGAGCCTCGAATACCAGCAGCATGCTTCCGTAGAAAAGGAAGGATGCGCCTACCAAGCCGGTGCCCACTGGAATCCATTGATGAATTGGGCGACTCACTGACACCACTCCAATCGCGACGCTTGTAGTTACGAAAATTCCAAGTGCCAAATAGATTGCGGTCATGCTCCTCTGCAGGATACGAGCGCGCCTGGTTAGCTTATCGAGTTGACTAAAGATCACAGCGCGGCGTTCCTCGAATAGTTCAAGCTGAGGTTCGCCATGCACCATCTCCTCCAGACGCTCTGAGAGAACACGAACGCGATCCACTACACGGCCGAGCCGAATCGAGGTCGAAAGTATCATCGCGCCGCACGCCGAGATCAGCACGGCGGGTGTAATCATGGCTGTCAGTATTGATAGAGGCGAAGATATTTGCATGATTTTGGTCCGCTTTTACTAACTAAGATTGAGAAAGCAAGGGAAGCATCATGGGTAAGCGAGGTGGTAAGGTATCGAGGCGCTTTCGGGAAGCGACTTCCGGTGGGGCAATGTTCTCAAAAAAATCTGTGGCGGCAGTTCGTAGCCCAACATCGCGGTTAAGCTGTTCACCCAGATACCACTTGTGGTCCAATATCGCTGACCAAACCTGCCGAGCCCTCTGTTTATCCAACCGCACACCAGTTAACTCATTAATCATTCGTTGCTCTCGGCGACCACTATTGTGATCTTCCGCTAGCAGCACTCGTTCAATCACGTAATCCAATGGAAAAGGTATCATTCTGTTAATCAACCTCCCTGTTCTAATTCAGAAGTTATCTCGTCCTTGTTAAATCTATTAAGAGTCCAAATCAAATTCTTCTTAACAAAACTCGTTAAATCGAGTGAGCAACTGACTTGCCAAACAGAGTAGCCAATAGGTCAAATCCCCGCAGAATTAGTCTATTTCTACGGTTTGACTTTGGGGTTAGGTTCATTGCAGTAAGAGCCGCAGTGACCATAGTTTGGCGAGTGACTGTATTTTGTCTGGCTTTACGGTAGTTCATCGAGGTTATTTGCCCAAGGATCTTGGGTCGAGTATGCTCTGCGGCATCAAAATTTGGATGCAATGACTCCGAGGTATGGACCAGACCAGCAAGACTGATATCAACGTTAATGATCAAGAAAAATTGGCCCGTGAGCGAGATCGCTTACAACTGTTGTTGGAGATAAACAACACCCTAGTTTCCAACCTGAACCTTAGCGAGCTCCTTTCAGCCATTTCGACCTGTTTGCGGCGCGTTATCCAACACGATATCGCTGGTCTTGCACTCTACGATTCCAAAATCAAAAAGCTGAGGGTCACTGCTTTAGAATTCCCGGCAGATGAAAACGTATTTGTCGAGAATGAAATCATCGAGATGGAGGGCACTCCGGGCGGACTCGCGTTTACTACCCAGAAGCCCGTAATGAGCGGCTTGAACCATTCCGCAGACCCAGTCGGGAAACGTGCAGGCCTAAAGTCAGGTTGCACCGTTCCGCTAATGTCTCACGGTCGCGTACTCGGGATTCTAGGCGTTGCTCGGCTAAGCGAGAATGCGTTTAACGATGATGACGCCGACTTACTCAGCCAGGTCGGCACACAAGTGGCAATCGCCGTGGAAAACGCGCTGGCATTTCGCGAGATTGATACGCTAAAGAACCAACTGAAAGAGGAAAAGCTCTATCTTGAGAGTGAGATCCGCACGGAATACAACTTTGAGGAGATCATCGGTCAAAGCAATTCGTTAAAACGCGCTTTGCAGGACGTCGAGACTGTCGCTCCAACTGATTCAAGTGTTCTGATTTTTGGCGAAACCGGAACTGGCAAGGAGCTGATAGCGCGGGCTATACACAACTTAAGTTCGCGACGCGAGCATACATTGGTGAAGGTTAACTGCGCGGCCATACCAACGGGTCTGCTGGAAAGTGAGATGTTCGGTCATGAGAAGGGAGCTTTTACTGGCGCTGTGGAACAGCGCAAGGGTCGCTTCGAACTGGCCCATGGAGGAACAATCTTTCTTGATGAAGTCGAAGAGATTCCGCTCGAGCTGCAACCGAAGCTGCTTCGGGTGCTTCAAGAACACGAGTTCGAAAGACTTGGAAGTGGTCGCACAATTCGTGTTGATGTTCGTGTTGTGGCGGCAACGAATGCTGATCTGGCCCAGATGGTCACTGAAAAGAAGTTTCGCAGTGATCTCTACTATCGTCTCAACGTCTTCCCGATTTCCTTGCCGGCATTGCGAGAACGCCCGGACGATATTCCGCTACTAGTAAACTTCTTTGTCCACAAATTTGCGCAGCAGATGAACAAGGCTATCGAACAAATCCCAAGGGAGACCATGGATGTTCTGACAGGTTACAGTTGGCCCGGCAATATTCGTGAACTGCAAAACCTTATAGAACGTGCCGTAATTCTCACGCGCGGTAAAGTATTGGAAATCCCGCTCGGCGAGCTTAAACGGTCTTCGAAAGTAACAAGCAATTACGGGATGAGGACACTAGAGGATGTCGAGCGTGAACATATTCTCCAGGTACTGCGCGAGACGAACTGGATAGTTGGGGGACCACAAGGAGCCGCCGCGCGACTGGGTCTAAATCGAACTACATTGAACTATCGCATGCGCAAGCTCGGCATTCAACGTCCACAACTTGAGAAAAAGTAAGGATTAATACAACAAATCGGAGAAAAGCGTGCATAGGACCATTCTCTTCTTGTTTTTGTCACTGGCCCTCAGTCAGGAGCTGATTAGTTTGTACTCCCATGCCGAAAGTGAGGGGACACTTGGCGGGCAGGCACTCCCGCGCCAGAGGAATTACTCACTGCTGCTTGACGACTCAGTTATAGCTGCCCTTGCTCAGGAACTCTCGGGCGAAACGGCAAAACGAAATCTCGAATACCTCGCTCGACACCACCGCATGCGAGGCTCGCGAGGATTCCGAGCCGCCGCCGATCACATTCTAAGACAACTGCGAGACTATGGAATTTCCGACTCCACAATTCTTCAGTTCCCTGCAGACGGAAAGATTTTTTACGGCACACAAAGATCTCGGCCAACATGGGATGCAGAATTTGCTGAGCTCTGGGAGTTGCGTCAGAACAATGGCGAATGGAGCCGCCACATTAGATTGGCTAGTTGGGAAGCTATGCCAGTGAGTTTAGCCCAGGACAGTGAAAGCGGCGAGGCCTCGGCAGAACTTGTGGATGTAGGCAATGGAACCTCAGAGGGCGATTATCAGGGAAAGGACGTGCGTGGCAGGCTCGTGTTGGTTGCAGCGCAGCCGGGAGCGGTGGCTCAGCTTGCTGTTGAGCGTTTTGGCGCGGTAGGAATTGTGAGTTACGCGCAAAATCAACGGACGGCATGGTGGGGCGAAAACGAGAATCTGGTCCGCTGGGGCCACCTTGATACCTTTGCTCGGAAGCCTACATTCGCCTTCATGATTTCCCTTAAGCAAGCGCGCAGCTTTCGACAGCGATTAGCCCAAGGCGAGGAGATTCGTCTTCAGGCGTTAGTAAAAGCCGGAAAACATGATGGGTCTTATGAGGTAGTCACAGCCACGATTCCTGGTGCTGATCCAAAACTGCGGTCAGAAGAGATTGCTTTCAGTTGTCATTTAGACCATCAGCGTCCAGGTGCAAACGACAATGCGAGTGGTTGTGTGGCCATTCTCGAAGTAGCGCGTACTTTCAGAAAACTGATAAGCGAGGGTCGCATTGCTCCGCCCGCTCGAACTATACGTTTCATCTGGCCGCCGGAGATTGAAGGCACGCTTGCACTTCTCAATGCTAAGCCAGAAATTACCGCGCGTATCAAAGCTGTGATTCACATGGATATGGTTGGCGGTGGACCAGAAACGAAGGCCATCTTCCACGTCACTCGCGGTCCGGCAAGTTTGCCTTCCTTTATCAACGACGTCGCCGAGCATTTCGGTGAATTCGTCAATGATCAGTCAGCAGAATTCGCAAAGGGAACGAATGTCGCTTTTCCTCTCGTATCACCTGAAGGAGGTAAGGAACCCCTTCTGGCAGAGTTGGCTGAGTTCTCAATGGGAAGTGACCATCAAGTTTACACTGATAGTTCCTTCAGTATTCCCGCCATTTACCTTAACGATTGGCCCGACCGCTATATTCACACTAACTTTGATACACCGGCCAATGTTGATCCTACAAAACTTAAGCGCGCGGCGTTCATTGGCGCAGCTAGCGCATACTTTTTAGCAAACGTGAAACAAGAGAATGCAACGTCCATCCTGCGCCTACTGCAAAGGGGCAGTCTTCGTCGTACTTCTACAATGCTCCAGCGGCGCTCGCAATTGTCTTCAGAAGAAGCTGGCAATGTAACTCGCTTTTTCATGTGGCAGGAACGGACCCTTGTGGATTCGATGAGTCGGTTCTTTCGTACTCCCAAGACGGTAGAGACTGACGCATTAGACTTTCTCTCTAAATTAGAGCTCATATTTGGAGAGGCTGGAGCTGCTGCGGCGCCGCAGGGCGAGGGCAAACTGGTGTTTCGACGCAATTCAAAAGTAAAGGGGCCAATGTCCGCTTTTGGATACGACTATTTGACAGAACATTTAAGCGCCGAGCGAGAGGCAGCGATTCGCTTGTTACGGTATCAAGGCCTGCGTGGCTCCGGTGGTGAATACGCTTATGAGGTTCTGAATTTCGTTGACGGCCGCCGCACTGCTCAGGAGATTCGAGATGCCGTGTCGGCAATCTATGGACCAGTGCCGCTTGAATTGGTGATTGAGTATCTAAAGGCTCTGGAATCGATAAAGATCATACTGTAGGGGTGGCCCTCCGTGGCCACCCCTTCTTGTTTTCCCATCAGAAAAATAGGTTTGCCTCCGTGCCACCCCTTCTTGGTTACCTTCTCCTATCCCTCCTTGATTCCCGGTGAACAATAGGTAACCACGCAGCGCCACCCCTAAAAATCTGGCCCGTAGCTTGCAGCGGACAAAGCTGCACCGATCAGAGCAGCAAGAGAACACCACTTTTCAAGGTTTGCGTGGTCGGTTCATGTTGGGTGTACGAATTTTTGTCATCGGAGTAAGTGGAGGCAAGATGAAAAGAGAACAGCTAGAGGAACTACTCTACCAATCGCTGGAGACTGAACTAGGCGGAGTAGAGGTTTACACCACAGCGTTGGAATGCGCAATAAATGACGACCTGAAAGAGGAATGGTCAGAGTACCTTGAACAGACAAGAAAGCATGTGCAGATCGTCGAAGATACGATGGAAGCGCTGGGACTCGATAAGACTATAGAGACACCGGGCCGGTTGGTAGTGCGTCACATCGGCGAGTCTCTAGTAGAAGCGATGAGGATGGCATTGCAGTCGGGTAATCCTGCGGCAGCACAACTGGTAGCTGCCGAATGCATCACACTGGCCGAGACCAAGGACCATTTGAACTGGGAACTCATTGGAGAAACCTCCAAGAAACTCAAAGGGGCCGAAGCAAAAGCGCTCAAGGAAGCTCACGATGCGGTCGAGGAAGAAGAGGATGAACACCTCTATCACACGTCCGGTTGGACAAGAGAACTCTGGATTGAGTCATTGGGAATGCCAGCAGTCCTTCCTCCTCCAGAAGAGGAAAAGGAGGTTAAGACTGCAATCGGCGCGGCTCGAGCTAAACATGCTCGCACCGATATGCTCTGAGACTCGGACTTAGATGAAAAAACTAGTTCGGGATAACAGCTTATCAATAGTCCTTGGCTTCTTCTTTATCGCCATCCTGGTGGGCCACTCGGTCGCCGGATACCAAGACTATATTGGCGAGCAGGAGGAACACGGGAAGCCCGCAATCAGTTATTCAAGGTATGTTTGCAGCGCTCATTTCCTCGAGTCTGTTATGGAGAACTGGGAAAGCGAGTTTCTCCAGATGTTTGTCTTTGTGATTTTAACGGCTTTCCTATATCAGAAGGGTTCTGCTGACTCAAAGAAACTAAATGAAGAAGGACCTGTTGCTCGAGATCCGGACCGATACCGTAGGAAGAAAAACACGCCTTGGCCCGTACGGAAGGGAGGTGTGGTACTCAGACTGTATGAGCACTCACTTTCTTTGGCTTTTCTCCTGCTCTTCTTAATCTCTTTCGCCCTTCATGCAGTAGGAGGGGCAGCCCAGTACAACGAGGAACAAGTGAATCACGGCCAGACAGATCTAGTATCGCCTTTGGAGTACATAGGTACAGCGCGTTTTTGGTTTGAATCCTTTCAGAACTGGCAAAGCGAATTCCTGGCAGTAGCCGCGATGGTGATACTTTCCATCTTTCTGCGGCAGAAAGGCTCGCCTGAGTCGAAACCGGTAGATAGTCCACATAGCCACACAGGAAAGTAGGGCTTTGGACTTTGGTTTTTTGGCTTTGGTCTTTGGTTATTGGTAATGCGAGTCAAGCCAAAGGCCAAACACCAGAGGCCAAAGACCAAAAACCAAAGACCCATCACTTGAACCCCAACACTTCATTCATGACATTAGCAATGTCATTCAATGCCTGCTCGCCGTCACCATTAAAACTCGATCCATGCATCACTGCTAACGTCTTTGGCTTTAGCGATGACAACCGTGCAAGCGTGGCAGTTGTCTGGGGCGTATACGGGTATGCATTGGCAAATGGCCCCTGCTGATCCCTAATCAACCCCTCCCGAAAAGGTTCGACAACATCCGAGCTGGTTATTGGCTCACCGTTGCCCCACTGGAAAAAGATATCTGAGGAAAAAAGCGTTCCCGAGGTCTCTTCAAAAAGCAGGCTCGCTTCCCAACAGTGCGGAACATGAGGTGTCGCAAGAAACCGAAACCGATATTTCCCTGTATTCAGGATATCGCCATCATTCATCGCTCTAGCAGGCCGAATGGCAAAATCATTCACGCTGACGTTAGCTCCGACGAAACTGCAGAATGGTTCGGCAACCTGTGCGCGACCAAGAAACTCGTTTAGCGCTCCACATTCATCCGCTTCGTAGTGACTGAAGCCAATCCATCGCAGGCGAGCCAGATCGATCACTTGAGCGACTGCCTCTTTAACCTGTGGGAAGATCTGTCGCATACCCGTATGAAATAAGAGCGGCTCGTCGTCCCTAACAAGAAATTGGTTAAACTGAATATTCATCTCCGGAACAAACAGCGAGAAGCGAAACAGATCCGGCCCAATTTCATCAACTCTCATGTTCATACTCCTTAAAAAGTTCTAAATGTAAACGCGGATTCTTCTTACCATATGAATCATGATACACGTTTGCTATCAAGGGATCAGAGTCTTGGGATGTCCACTTAGGAGGGATTAGATGAAATACAGAACAACGGGACAAACGGGCCTTAAGGTCTCTGAGTTGTGCCTTGGCACCATGACCTTCGGTGAAAAGTTCTTCAATATCGCTGTCGTCGACCAGACGGGCGCCGACCAGATGGTGCGACGAGCGCTCGAAGCAGTTATTAATTTCTTCGATACAGCAGACGTATATTCCTATGGACAATCAGAAACCTTGTTGGGCGCAGCTATTAAGGAAGCAGGCGTTCCCCGCGATTCTGTTATCATCGCAACAAAGGTACGGGCGGCAATGAGTGAAGCTGCAATGACGGGAACCGGAGATGTCAACAATGTGGGACTTTCCAGGCAGCATATTTTTATCACCAGTTACTATTCTGACTCCTGCCTCCTGCCTCCTGCCTCCTGCCTCCTGATTTCTTAGAATCACTGAGTGGAAGTGTCAGACGCGCTTCACAACCGTGCGAGGCAGTTCGATTCATCACAGTCAACCTTCCGCCGTGCGCCTCGGCAATCTGCCGAGACAACACTAGTCCAATGCCTGAACCTTCAGCTTTCGTCGTAAAGAATGGCACGAACAGATTTGTAGTGTTCGCCAGCCCCGGCCCTTCATCCTTAACCCACACATCAAGCTGACCATTTACTTGTCCCCACCCAAGTTCTACTCGCCCTCCAGATTCTAAAGAGGCATCAACGGCGTTGCGTACCAGATTGATTAATAGCTGTTCCAATTGTGCGCTATCGGCCTGCACTCGAACGTCAGGCCCAAGAACAACATTCACCGGCAGCCTCGTCTCCAACGTCGCGACGTGCCGCACCAATTCACTTATGCTTACCTCTCCAAAGCGGGGCTGCGGAAGTCTGGCAAGTTTCGAATACGATTCGATAAATCGAGCAAGCGAGTCAGCTCGGGCGGAAATCACCTCGAGACCACGATTAACGTCATCTCGCCAATCAGGAGGTGGTTGTTCACGACCGATAAGATCACGAAGACTCCCAGCCACCGATTTGATCGGCGCCAACGAATTGTTCAGTTCATGGCCAAGCACCCGCAGTAATCGCTGCCAGGCTATTCGCTCCTCTTCCCGCAGCGTCTGACTCAAATCTGTTAATACTAATAACTGATGTGGCAGTCCACGCTCACGAAACGTGTTGCGCCGCACACCCCAGCGACCTACGCCACCCGGAAAAATCAACTGCATCGTTCTTGTCTCGTGCTCGTCGCCACCCTCGAGACAAACGGCTAAGCCAAGCTCTCTACCGGTTCGACCTAGTAGACGAGTTGCAGGTTGGGCCAACAACCTTTCCCCTGCTCGATTCACCAGACGTAAGCGTTGTTCACCGTCGAACGCGAATACAGCTACATCAATCTCCGCCATCACTGTACGAAGCAAAGTGGTGGCCTCCATTGCCCCCAACCGTTGCTCGCGCAATGTCTGTCCCAATTCGTTCGCCTCGAGAAGTACTTCTCCGAGAGCATCACCACTCGTTGCCCGGCGAGCGCGAATCGAATAGTCACCCTCGTGCAGAGCGGCAAGGATATTCGAGAGAGTTTGAAGAGGGCGGACGATTCGTTGCTTTAGATTGAAGACGACTCCAAGCCAGACCAGAATGAGAAATAGGTTAACCGTCCATTGCACTCGTGCTGAGTATCCGCCTGACCAAAGCAGCAGTGCGCACAGCAGAATTGCTGGCAGTCCTGCGAATAGAGCGAGGAGAGTAATCCTTCGCTCAAATCCAATCCGCCCTCCACGCTTAAGAGCAGGATCGAGAGTTGCGAACGTTGTGATCTTTTTCTGAGGATTACCGTCCACCTCTTTATGATAACCCATACTTCTGCAGGCGGCGGTACAACGCGCTACGGCTTAGCCCGAGAGCTTCGGCAGCCCGGTTAGCATTGCCTCCATATCGTGCCAAAGCCTTACGAATAAGCAATCGCTCGACTTCTTCCAAGCTCATTTCTTCGATTCGAGATGACACCGCAGCATCCTGGACAGGTTGCAGCGCAAGATCGAAAACGGTGAGAACGCTACCGCCAGATGTCATCAAAACGGCCCGTTCGATCACGTGGTCCAGCTCGCGCACATTGCCAGGCCACGGATGCTGAATCAAGGCCTCGAGGGCGCCGGAACTAAATCCATGCAGTTTCCTGCGGTAGTGTTCGGCATGCTGTTGAAGAAAGTGTTCCGCCAGTGGCTGAATATCTTCGCGCCGCTCGCGCAAAGGTGGCAGATGAATCTCGACTGTGTTGAGGCGAAACAACAGATCCTGCCTGAATCTACCTTCGGCAACTTCCGAATGCAGATTGGCGTTAGTCGCGGATAGCACTCTCGCATTCACCTTTCGCGTCTTTGATGAGCCTACAGGCTCGAACTCGCCCGTCTCCAGCACACGCAACAGTTTGGCCTGTAGGTTCAAGGGAATATTCGCAATCTCATCGAGAAACAAGGTACCACCATCAGCAAGTTCGAATCGACCCACTCGATCGGTACGTGCATCAGTGAAGGCGCCCCGCACATGACCAAACAATTCGCTTTCGAATACACCTTCAGCAAGTGCTCCGGCGTTTACTGAGATCATCGGCAGTGACGCTCGCGATGAAACTGAATGCAGTGTCCGCGCGACAACTTCTTTACCAGTACCGTTCTCACCACTGATAAGTACATTGGCATCGGCTGGACCAATGCGGGCTATAACGTTCATAACTGCCTTCATGGCTGGCGATTCAGCGATTATTCGGACAGGTTGGACACCACCTCCGGCACTGTCTCGCAACGCCAGGTTTTCAGCCTCGAGGTGTTGCCCTCGCCGCAGGGCCGCAGCCAATTCGACTTGTGTGCGCAAGACAGTCAATAGTCTGGCGTTATCCCAGGGTTTTTGGATGAAATCGCGAGCTCCACGCCGCATTGCCTCGACAGCCAGATCAACGCTTCCCCACGCCGTCATGACCACTACTGGTAAGGTTGGATCCTTTTCGTGAATCTTTGTGAGTAAATCGAGGCCTTCAGTTCCAGAGGTTGTATCGCGAGCGTAGTTGAGATCTATGAGGACGACGTCGAGTTCCTGTGAGTCAACTGTCTTGAGAACGGCGGCTGGAGACGAGGCGGTTTCTATCGTATAGCGCTCGCCTTTTAGCAGTAGGCGCAGCGCTTCGAGTACATCTGCTTGGTCGTCCGCGATCAGAATTCGAGGCATGGTTAGGTATTTGTCCGTAAGTTACCGCGGGTTAAAAAACGTCCTATTATGCTTTACCCTGATTGGTGGTGTGCTAATTTCAAAATTCTCAAAGGTCGCAGTCCTGAGGCGGCAAGAACCATCCACGAAATATCACGAAAAATCACGAACAAGTTTTTGTGTTTATTCGTGTGGCTTCGTGGATGGCCCTTACCGCGATGCCAACTCTCAAAATCAGGACACTATCCCATTAGTCAAACACTTAACATTTACCTGCTCGATAGTGGGCAGTACCATGAGACCGAAACAAGCTTAGCCCTACCAATGCTCAACAGTGACGTTTTGACTGATCTTTTGCTCCGCCTCCCTGACGAGGCGAACTCAATGTCTTACGCTGCTTCGACGATTGGTTGAAATCCCTCTAGTGAATTGCCGATTTTGCGATTGTTGATTGCAGAGACCACCAACGGGCAGTTGGTGGATTCCTTCGACCCAACCTGCGAGGCGGGCCACTATTTCTTAGGATGGGTCGAAAAATCCCTCAACCTCCGTTGGGGATCTTCCCCCATTCTTGCGCCTCTATTTAGGTCGGGTCGAAACCATCCACCAACTGCCGAGACTGTGTCAATATCCTGATCTCAGTGGGTCTCAGTCAGTACCGTCACGCGGTAGCGTCGGGTCGCCTTTCTTATATAGGCGTAGATCGGTGGAAGGACCCGACGCTACCGCGTTACGGTACTAACTGAGACCCACTGAGATCAGGATATTGACACAGTCTCTGCCGTTGGCGGTCTTTTTGCGCCATCGAAATTTTCCTCGATCGCCAATCCGATAATCGCGAATGGAAAATCGACAATTCCCCAATACCCTTTCACTCGTACCTCAGTGCCACCAACGGATCGACCTTCGTCGCACGGCGCGCCGGCACATAACAAGCCAACAGGGCCACTACCAACAGAAAAAGCGAGACAGCGCTGAAAGTCAGCGCATCGGTCGGGGTCACGCCGAATAACAACCTTGTCATCAGATGCGTTACGGCGAACGAAGCGGCAAGTCCCAAGGCCACACCCAAAAGAGCCAGGAACATACCGTTCTTAATGACCAGCTTCAGAACATCGAAGTTCCGGGCGCCGAGTGCCATGCGGATACCGAACTCCTGCGTACGTTGGCTAACTCCATACGAAATCACGCCGTAAATACCGATCGCGGCGAGCGTCAGCGCAAGACCAGAAAAGATACCTATCAGCAACATTAGAAAACGTGGTTGGGCGATCGATTCGGAAACGATCTGTTCCATAGACCTCACGTTGGTCACGGCAAGATTAGGATTAATCGAACGAATCTCGGAACGTACTAGACCACTCACAGATGCAGATTCACCTGTGGTTCGGACCACGAGAGTCATCCCCCGAGCTGGAACTTGTGGAGCCGGGAAGTACATTGATGGGCGTGCGTCCACGTCGAGTCCGAAATGCTTTACATCTGCTACGATTCCGATGATCTCCCGCCAGTTATCTGGACCGCTCCCGATTCGTCTGCCTAAGGGATTCTCATCTGGCCAATAGCGACGAGCGAGCGTCTCTGTGATTACTACAACGCGGGGCGATTGCTCATTATCATTCACGGTGAACCAACGCCCTGCAATTAGTCGGATGCCCATTGTTCGGAGGTAGTCGTGAGTTACCGAACTGTACCAAGCAACCGGCTGTCGATTCTCAGGTTGCTCGGGCCGTCCTTCTATAGAGAATGAGGTATCAGTGTTGCTTCCACTGAGTGGTAGCGTCGACACCATCCCTGCTGATTGAACTCCGGGTAAGGCTGACAAACGTTCAAGTAACTGCGAATAGAAGGAAACAAGGTGTTGACGCTCAGGGTAGTGGTTACGATTGAGTATGAAGCCGAACGTTTGCACCTGGCTCGCAGTGAAACCGGGATCTACACGCTGTAGAAGTACAAAACTCTTCAAGAGCAGGCCGGCGCCAATCAGAAGTACGAGAGCGAGCGCTACTTCAGACACTACCAAGGCACTACGGAATTTACCACCGCCAACATGAGATGTTCTGCCTGCCTCTTTAAGTGACTCATTCAGGTCAGGCTTGGAAATCTGAACGGCCGGAACCAGACCGAAAATCAGCCCTGTCAGCACTGAAGTAACAAATGTAAACGCGAGGACCCCACTGTCGATCCAAATCTCGTCAAGGCGTGGTGTCCCCTCAGGACTAATGGCAACGAGCGCTTGGACCATCCAGAAGGCCAACAACACTCCCAACAAGCCGCCAATTAGAGCAAACACGAAACTTTCGGTTAAAAGTTGTCGGATGATTCTCGAGCGTCCAGCCCCAAGTGCTGAACGAATCCCCAGCTCCTTACGCCGGCTTACGCCACGTGCCAGCATTAGATTAGCGACATTTGCGCAAGCAATCAGCAGCACAAAGCCAACCGCCACCAACAACATAAGCATTGCTGGACGTAGTGGACCGACAATCTGCTCGTGAAGGGAAACGAGTGTTGCGCCAACGTTTTGGTGGGTATCAGGGAACTGTTCTGCCTGTCTGGCGGCTATCGCGCTCATGTCGGCCTGTGCGGCTGCCAGCGACACACCTGGCTTCAAACGGCCCATAACGCGCAGCACATAGCAGCCGCGTTGGCACGAAGGATTAAGAGTCGGGCGAACAGTACTCCAAAGCTCCGAGTTTGGAATGATTGGAAGCTTGAACCCCGCGGGCATTACGCCAACAACTGTGTACTGCTCACCGCTCAGTAGAACTGTTTTACTGGAAGTGTCTGTATTCGACCCAAAAAGTCGCTGCCATAAGGAATGACTTAGGACAACGACTCGCTCTGCGCCCGGCTGGTCCTCCTCCGGCATAAAACCCCGACCAATGTATGGCGACACACCGAGAAGGGAAAACATATCGTGAGAAACGACTGCCCCTACTAACTGTTCTGATTCGTCCTGCCAAGTGAGCGTTGGTCCCCACCCAACCACGGCTGAGAGGTGCGAGAAGACATTATTCTGCGTGCGCCAGTCATCGAAACCTGCTGGTGACAACCACTCCTGTTCGGGACCACCTAAGGCTTGATGATTCTCCCAAGTCATTACCAACTGCTCTGGCTCTGGATATGGTAGTGGTCGCAGCAACACGGCATTAACAACACTGAAAATTGCCGTGTTTGCAGCAATGCCAAGAGCCAAGGTAACGATGGCAATCAGGGTGAATCCCGGTTGCTTCAGTAAGGTTCGAAGTGCGTAGCGAATGTCTTTAAGTATCATGGTCTTTGGTCTTTGGTCTTTGGTCGTCCTTGGTCCTTGGTCCTTGGACTTTGGACTTTGGACTTTGGACTCGGCTCTATTCGTACTTCAACGCAACCAGTGGATCCACCTTCGTTGCTCGGCGAGCTGGCAGAAAAGCTGAAAGCACGGCCACCGCAACTAAACCAAGCGCTGTAAGAAGATAGGTAATCGGATCAGTGGCGCTGACTCCAAACAGCACGCTTTCGAGCGCGCTGTTTACCAGATAGGCACTCACCAATCCGATTACCACTCCGATGAGTATTAACTTTACGCCTTGAGTCAGGATTAGTTTCAAGACATCGTGCCCTTTTGCACCCAATGCCATTCGGATCCCGATTTCACGAGTGCGCTGCGCGACCGAGTAAGACGTCACTCCATAGATGCCTATCGCCGCCAGGGTGAGCGCCACGAAGCCAAAACCCACAAGTACGGTCGTAGCAACACGCGCGGGAAAGAACGCTAACCGCATGTGCTCAGTCATGGTCTTGACCTCGTAAAGTGGCAGGTTGTGATCAAGCATCCGCAGTTCGTTGGCAACAGCTCCAAGCGACCCGTCAGGAAAGCTGGTGGTCTGAACAACAAGCTTTCCAGTGCCGTTATAACTTTGCTCAATGGCCGTCCAAATGAAGGACCGTGGCTCTTCAGCAATATTGAAGTACTTGCCGTCTTTCACAACACCTACGATTCGCTTAAACGGGCCCTGATTACCAATAAAACTGACACGCCTACCGATGGCATTCTCTATTGGTTCAACTCCGGTAAGCAGTCTGCGTACAAATGTTTCGTTCACAACTGCTACCGGTTCAGTATCCTCGCGGTCCTGACTATTAAACTCGCGCCCAAATAGGAGCGGGTTACCAATTGTAGAGAAATACTTTGGCCCAACTGAGGCCGTCATTGCCACTGGGGCGTTTGCGCCGCGTTCAGATGGTTGTCCTTCGACGTGAATGGCGCTCGCATTGAAACTAAGACTAAGTGGAAGATAACTCGTCGCTGCCGCAGATCGGATTCCTGGTAACCCTTCAATACGTTCAACCGCTTGTCGATAAAACTCACGCCCTTGCTTCTTGTCGTATCCTTGCAAATCCAGATCGAAGGAGAGGGTTAATGTGTTAGTTGTATCGAATCCCGGCTTTAACTGTTGCAGGTTCCAGAGCGTTCGGGCGACTAGCCCCGCGGCAATCAAGATCACAAGCGAGAAGGCTAGCTGGGCCACTACCAAGCTGCTGCGCAAACGTGAACGACGATAGCCAGAGTGACTACCAGTGTCCTTTAGCCCGTCAACCAGTCCCGGGCTTGTGGCTTGAAGTGCAGGCGCCAGGCCAAACAATGCGCCAGTGATGAGTGACGCGAGCAGAGCGAATGCCAGAACACGCCAGTCAATGCTGAGATCGATTGTCAGGGGAAAATCTAAAGGGGGCCGAAACGCTAGCAGCAAGTTGATCATCCAAAGGGCAATCCAGAAACCGATCGCTCCACCAATGACGGAAAGCAAGGTGCTCTCGGTGAGGAGTTGACGAATTAGGCGACCCCGATTGGCGCCCAAAGCCAGGCGAATGGCCACTTCCCGGCGACGGTCTGTGGCCCTGGCCAGCAACAAGCCTGCGAGATTTATACAGGTAATCAATAGCACCAACACCACGGCTGCCATGAGGATCCAGGTGAAGCTCACAACGCCACCTCGGAGGTCAGGAAGTATTAAGCCAGCTGGTGTGAGGCGCACGCTCTGACCTTCGTTCGTGTCCGGATACTCTTTGGCAAGGTGCTGTGCCAGTAGAGTCAGTGAAGCCTCAGCTTCTGAAGCATTGATGTTGGGTCTGAGACGACCGATGGCAAAGAGGTTCTGAGTGTCTCGATCATCAATCCATTTGGCCCCGGGCTCGGTCCATTCGAGCATCGCCAGCGGCACCCATAAGTCCGGTGAGTAAATAAGCTCGGTCCCTCCGAAACCCTGAGGTGCAACGCCAATAACCTCGAACGGACGATTATTGAGTACTACTTGTTTACCAACGATATCAGGGTCGCTACCAAACCGGCCTTGCCAACAGCTATAACTAAGCACCACCACTGGATGTGTCAGTCTGGTGTGATCCTCTTCCGGTAGAAACGTGCGACCCTTAAATGCCTTGACTCCCAGCAAGTCAAAGTAGTTCCCGGTAACCTCGTAACTCCAAATGCGCTCGTTAATTCCAGAGCGACTCAAGCTCAGTGGCGCAAACCGATAAACCAGGAGATCTGAAAGCACCTCATTGCGTTCGCGGAAATCTTTGTAGTTAGGATAAGAAAACGCACCCATCGAATCGTGCTTGCCACGAATGGCAACTGAGACTATTTGCTCCGGATCCGAAACGGGTAAGGGACGCAGCAGCACAGCATTCACAAGGCTAAATATCGCCGTGTTTGCTCCGATACCGAGCGCGAGCGTTATCACTGCTATCGCAGTAAAACCCGGTCGCTTGAGCAGACTGCGAAGACCATAGCGAATGTCGTTGATTAGGGTTTCCATGTCAGAATCAATCCCTTCACTCGTACCTTAACGCCACCAATGGGTCGACCTTAGTTGCGCGGCGCGCTGGAATAAAACACGCCAAAAGTGCAACCCCTGTCAGCAATGCAGCAACCACAACGAAAGTAACTTTGTCGGTGGGCGTCACACCGAAAAGTAAGCCGCGGATCAATCGCGTAAGCGCAAAAGAACTGACCAGGCCAAGCGCAATGCCAGCGAGTGCAAGTAGCATCCCCTGCTTAAGAATTAGTATCAGCACATCCTCTGTAGTGGCGCCTAAAGCCAAACGTATACCCAGTTCTTTGGTGCGCTGAGTAACGGCATAGGAAAGCAACCCAAAGATTCCAACCACCGCGAGCATCAGTGCCAATGCTCCGAAGAACCCCATCAACAACATGCTCAAACGAGTGGGAGCCATACTTTCGGTTACGATGTTTTCCATAGTCCGGATATTGTCAAGAGGTTGGTTTGGATCGATAGTCCAAACTGAGTGTCTGATAGCAGGAACAAACGCACTTGGTTCACTTCGAGTTCTTACGAGTACGGTCATATCACCTAACGGGGCTTGGGATGCTGGTAGGTAATAAGTAGGTTCTGGCTCGGCCTTCAATCCCGCAGATTTTACGTCTCGAACAACACCGACGATCTCGAACGAGATTAATTTCTCGTTCTTCCAAATCCGAGCTGGAGGGCTCGGCCTTAATCGTTGTCCGATTGCCTTCTCATGAGGGAAATACCGTCGCACGAAAGCTTCATTCACAATCGCGACGCCGGGATGATTCTGATCATCATGCGCCGTGAACTGGCGACCGTTGATAAGTTGGGCGCCGATTGTGCGAAAGTAATCCCAGCTTACTGGATGAAAGTTTGCCGAAAGCTTCTGGCCCTCAGTTGTTGGCCTCCCCTCAATCGTAAAACTATCGACCCAATTAGCTTCTAATGGATGATCGTAAGCAATGGCAACTGCCTCCACCCCTGGTAGACCAGAGATGCGTTCGGTCAACTGTTCAAAGAACGAATTGATCTTCTGAGTCTCACCATACTTTGAGTGGGGCAGCGTCAGGCTTAGTGACACCACATTCTCAGGCTTGAATCCGGGATCCACCTGGGTTAAACGCCCGAAGCTTCTAATTATCAGCCCGGCGCCAACCACCAACACCACTGCCGTACTGACCTGAAAAACAACCAGCAACTGCCGGAACCGTTGTCGAGATCTGCCGGGACCCGCGGTGCGTCCGCCTTGTTCAAGCGCATTCTGTAAATTGGGCTTGGATGCCTGCCACGCGGGGAGTAAACCAAACAGCAAGCACGTTATGAAGGAAAGGCCGATCGTAAAACCAAGCACTCTAAAATCAAGTTGAATCTCATTTAAGCGCGGAACATCCGGAGGCATAAACTTAACGATGAAATCAATGCCGAAACGAGCGAGCACAAGGCCTGCGGTTGTACCTAACGATGACAGAAGCAGACTCTCCGCAAAGAACTGACGAACTAAACGCGCACGCCCCGCCCCCAATGCAGCGCGAATCCCAATCTCTCTACTGCGTGCAGCATACTGGGCCAACAGCAGGCCGGCGATGTTCGCGCAAGCAACCAAAAGCACCAGGCCAACCGCACCCAGCAGCATCAGTAGCACCGGACGAACATCCCCTACAACTTCCTCCATGAAACTGTTGAGGATGATCCCTTCCCCTTTATTAGCGGCGTGCTCCTGTTCAAGCCTAACTGCAATGCTATTCATCTCGGCTTGAGCTTGACTAAGAGTAACCTCGGGCTTGAGCCGGCCCAGCACACCAAGGACGTGTGCACTCCGCACCGCAGCCCATTCTGGTGTAAATGACATTGGAATCCAGAATTGCTGTAGGCCTTGCTCAAAGGAGATCTGTCCCGACGTTGTGGGTCGAGAGGGATAGATTGCAGGAGGCATCACGCCAGCGACCGTGTAGCTGGCGTCGTTTAAGATAATCGACTTGCCGATAACCGACTCATCGCCTCCAAACCGCTGAAACCAAAACGCATGGCCTAGGATAACAACTTGTCCTCTGCCAACTTCATACTCTTCAGGAAGAAAGGCTCGGCCCAGGAATGGCTCTACACCAATAACATTGAAGTAACCCAAACTGACATGTGCACCCTGGATCTGCTCGGGCTCACCAGCGCCGGTCAAGGTCATAGTGAAGCCTCCGAAAGCAGCCATTTCCTCGAAGACAGTGTTCTGGCTTTTCCAGTCAAAGAAGTTCGCTGGCGCGACCCGCCATTTACCATAATCCGGCACGTTCTCCCATAGGGAGACCAGGCGCTCCGGATTCTTGTAAGGGAGAGGTCTGAGCATCACAGTATTGACGACGCTGAAGATCGCAGTGTTGGCGCCAATACCAAGCGCCAAGGTGAAGACTGCAATCAGTGTCACGCCGGGATTCTTTAACAACATCCGTATGCCGTAACGCAGGTCCTGCCATAAGGTGTGCATATGTGCGCCTTCCCTCCCTTTTTGTTTACTCGAATCTAAGCCCACCCTTTCTACTCATATCGCAGCGCTACTAACGGATCGACTTTCGTAGCTCGTCGCGCCGGGATGTAGCACGCCAACAAGGCGACGCTAGTTAGCAACAGTGCGATAAGAACATAGGTCACCGGATCCGTTGGGCCCACTTCGTGGAGCAAACTCGACAACAAGCGAGTTAAACCAAGTGCCAACAGCAAGCCGGCGCCGACTCCAATCAAAGTAAGTCTCAAGCCCTGCCCGACTATTAACTTCATGATGTCTTTTGTCTGTGCTCCCAATGCCATGCGCAATCCTATTTCACGTATCCGCTGGCCCGTGCTGAAGCTCATCACTCCATAGATTCCAACCACTGCCAGGGCCAATGCCAAAACCGCGAATGCACCCAGCAACGCCAGGTTGAAACGACGGGCTTTCAGTGAGTCGCTCATTAGCTTGTCCATCGTGGTCACGGCATAGAAGGGTTGGGAGTTATTGCTCTCCCAGATGGTGGCTTTGAGCGCCTGAACTAATACCTGAGGGTCGTCCTTCGTGCGGGCCACAAAAATGAGCGAACCCGTAGGAGACTGCGAATAAGGTACGAAGAATTCGGGCCTTGGCGCCTTCTCTGGTCCATCCTGTCTCTGATCAGTGACTACGCCGATAATCTCGAGTGGTGTTCCACTGCGAGCGTCACGGCCACCCCGCCTCAGTGTAAATTTTCTCCCCACCGGATCTTCGTTTTGCCAAAAGCGGTTCGCCATGGTTTCGTTGATAACAGCAACTGGCGGTGAGTCCTTCGTGTCAAATTGGGTGAACACTCGCCCTCTCAGCAAGCGAGCGCCGATTGCTGAAAAGTAGTTAGCTGACGCGATAGTAAACTGGGAAACCGGTTCCTGGCCCGGGGGTGGCGGCGGCTGTCCTTCAATGAGAAAGGGCAGCGAAGTTGTCATGCTGCTTTCAAGCAAAGGAATCGATGTTGTTACTCCAGCGGCCTGGACTCCAGGCAATGATTCGATTCTTTCCAAAGTCTCCCTGGTGTAAGCCTCCCGCTGTTCGGGCTTGTTGTAACGGCTCCAGATAAAGACTTGAAGAGCGACAACTCTGTCCGCCGCAAAGCCCGGGTCGACCTTCAGTAAACCAATGAAACTTCGCAGTAACAATCCGGCCCCGATCAACAGGACCAAAGCAAGCGCGATCTCACTAACCACCAGTACGTTGCGCAGTCGGTTTCGCAGAGATGAACTCCTGGTCTGGCCGGAATCTTTCAGCGAAGCCTGTAAGTCCGTACGAGAAAACTGGAGCGCGGGCGCGAGGCCAAAAATCAGCGCGGCAAAAAAGCTCAAGAGCGAAACAAATCCAAGCGTTGCAGCATCGAGCCTGACCTGCTCTATCCGTGGGACATCGCCGGGGTTATAGGCCACAAGCAGATCTACGGCCCACACAGCCAGCAATAGACCAAGGGCACAGCCCACAATAGCAAGCAGTGCACTTTCGGTAAGCAGTTGGCGCAGAATACGCCGGCGTCCGGCGCCCACCGCAGCACGAATGACAAACTCCCGTTCACGTTCGCAACCTCGAGCCAGAAGCAGGTTTGCTACATTCGCGCAGGCAATCAACAGAACGAACCCTACGGCGCCGAAAAGGATCCATAAGGCGAGTCGCCATCTTCCTTTCAGGTGTTCAGGCAAGGTGACTGCAGTCACGCCGACACCTTCATTGGTATTGGGATGCTCCTGGGCCAACTGCGTGGCTATGCGATCCATCTCGGCTTGCGCCTGCGACACCGTCACCTCCGGTTTCAGCCGGGCGACGACCTTTAGATAAGTGGCCTTGCGCTGCTGCTTCATCCGCTCATCCGGAACTTGCGGTGACCACATCTCCTCTTCACGATCGAATAGGTAGAGACGAAAATCTGGCGGCATTACGCCCACAACGGTTGTTGGTGTTCCATCCAGGGTCAGCGTTCGCCCAACTATGTTCTCGTCTGCGCCAAACCGGCGTTGCCAGGTACCGTAGCTCATCACCACAGCTCGATCTCTTCCGGTTTCATATTCTTCAGGCAGAAAGGTTCGTCCATAAGCGGCCTTGACTCCAAAGATGTTAAAAAAGCCTGCGGAGACCTGCGCTGCGCGAAGCACTTCCGGTTCGTCGCCGCTGCTGTATTCGAGGCTGCTCGGGTTGGCGTAAGCCATCTCTGAAAACACTTGCTGTCGTTCACGCCAATCAAGGAAATTGGCGGGCGACACGTCGTCGCGGGGTATGCTCTCTCTCGAATTGTTTTCCCACAGAGTGACTATTCGGTCCGGTTCCGGATATGGCAACGAACGCAATAACACTCCGTTAACCACACTAAAGATCGCCGCGTTAGCGCCGCTACCCAGCGCCAGCGTGACAACCGCTACTAAAGTGAATGCTGGCTTCTTTAGTAACATCCGGATGCCATAGCGCAGGTCCTGAATCAGAGTTTGCATTTCTATCTCCTGTCACCCAACCGTAACGACAACAAGAAACCTAAGACCACCAACAACCCGTGGTGGATTCCTTCGACCCGGCCTACCGCTCACCGTTAAGGGAAACTCTTCACCACCAACTGCCGTTGGTGGGCTTACTTCCGTTTCCCGTCCTGGCCCTTTCCGTAGGTCGGGTCGAAATATCCACCAACTGCCGTTGGTGGACTTTGCGCCAAATCGCAGATCACCAATCGCTAATCCCTGATCCCCTAGTCATGTCGCAAAGCCACCACAGGATCGACTCTCGTTGCTCTTTGAGCCGGAATCCAACACGCCAGCAGCGCCACGATCGCCAGCAGAGAACTGATGACAAGTATTGTCATCGGATCGGTGGCGCTGACTTCGAATAAAAGGCTTGTCAGCAGTCTTGTCGTAGCCAGAGCTCCGGCAACCCCAAGAGCGATTCCCATCAACAACATGAGGCCGCCTTGCCTCAAAACCAGTTTGACGACATCGGTGGAACGCGCGCCAAGGGCCATCCGGACTCCGAATTCATGAGTACGCTGCTCGACCGAACACGAGATGACCCCATAGATTCCGACCACCGCAAGAGCCAATGCCAACAGACCAAATGCGCCCAGCAAGACAGCGTAGAAACGCGGTTGCGCTACCGACTCGAAAACCAGTTCATCCATCGTACGAAAGCTCATTGGCGTGAGTCCCGGATCAACTGAGGTCACAGCACCCCGAATGCCGGCAATCAAAGTTTGTGGCGGAGCCTGGGTGCGAATCATCAGGTTGGTCCATAGAAAGGGAGTCTGTGCGAATGGAGCGTAGATGGCGGCTTCCCCTGGATCATCAAGACCCTGATATCGAACGTCCCCTGCTACGCCCACAACTTCGCGCCATTCGTCCGAGTATTCGGGATTAATCAGTTGCAGACGTTTACCGATTGCGGTTTCGTTCGGAAACAGTTCTCGCGCCATCGTGCGGTTGATGATTAGGACTTTGGGGGCATCGGCGTGGTCCCTGTCATTAAACTCACGACCTTCGTACCATTGTGAACCGAGCGCCCGAAAGTAATCAGGACTTATGGCGAGAAAATAGGCTGACCGTGCGCTGCCGTCGCTCGTCGGTACTCCTTGTACAGCAAAGCGAGTCGCACGCTGCGCGTTTTGAGGAGGCAATCCACTGCCACCGCTGACTGCCTGCACGCCGGGAATCTGTGATATGCGAGCGATCACTTCGTGAGCTATGTTGGCGCGTTGGTGCTGCTCTTTAAACTCGACTAAAGGCAATGCGGCGGTGAGCAGATGATCCGCGACAAACCC
>CAZNPP010000042.1:0-1178 GCA_964574785.1 uncultured Chloracidobacterium sp.
TCGCTGAGCAATGAGTTGAGGGCTGGCGGCCAACCATGAAAACTACGAAGACCGAAAAATGAAAAATGAAAAATGACAAGTTACAAATAAGTTACAAATGACAAATGGTTGCCGAGAGTTTCTGGTTCTCGTAACCACCTCCAGGTGGTCGGACGCTGACTTCTGACTCCTGACTTCTGTCTTCTGACTCCTGAGTCCTGACTATCACTCATCACCACCTTTTACCATTTCACCATTTACCGATTGAAGCGATGTTGGGTGCGATAGCGGTGAAGAACCTCTTCGAGAAAACCTTCATAGCTGAAAGTAGAGAGATCATAACTGGGACGGAGCTTATACATAATTGGTAAGGCGACTCTCCAAGCCATCCATTGCCGAGCAAGATCTGCAAGATCCCAGCGACGCCGAAGAAATGTTTCGATAACTTCAATCTCGCGTTCGTTCAGGTCACTGAGGTCGGCGCTAAACTCGACTGGCTTGAACGACCGCCGCAATGCTGGATCACTTATTGGCGACGCAAAAACGGTAGCGAAGGCGGGAGCCTCTGCTTCGCGCTCACGAACTACAACGGTGCCAGCTACAAGATCTCCTACTCGCTGGTCCCTCGAAGTCACGAACACAGTGATCAGGCCAACGGAGTAAAACACCCCAGGCATCATGTCGAAGGTACGCAGAAGATTTCTGACGATAGCTTCCCAGAACGTTATGGGGCGGCCATCTTCACGAATCACTCGCAGCTTCAACAACCGTTTTCCCGGTGTTTGTCCTCTCCAAATCCATTCAAAGACCGCAAAGTATCCTGAGAAGATCAGAAAAAGAATCACGATAAGAATTGCATGTACCCATTTTGGAGCACTTACGACCTTGTCGCCCAAGCTTGCGAAGTCACCAATGACCGTGAAACTGATAACCATCAAGACTATGGTGAGCACCTGGATAATGTGGTCGAGGGCGCAGGCCAGAAAGCGGTTGCCGATAGAGGCTAACGCAAAATGCAACGGCACCCGCTCGGGGGTCTCGATTATCAGAACCTCTTCATTAGCGACGGAAGACACTTGCATTGAAACAAGAGCTAAGGCAGTGGATCGATCTTTCTGAGCGGCTCTGATCGTCGAGCAAGAGCCCACATTTCCAGGAGTTCCTCACGATGAATTTCAACCCACTCAGTAACCAACGAG
>CAZNPP010000042.1:1278-27864 GCA_964574785.1 uncultured Chloracidobacterium sp.
ACTTGATCACGTCAAGCTTAGTAAGAGAAGAGGAATCAGACACCACTAACGCGTAGGAAACGTCGCTTCCCCACTCTTATGTCTCGTGCCGATCCTTCGGGTTCGAAACTAACTAACTCGCTAACATCTGAGAATCGCTGCCCGTCGATGTACACACCACCCTGCTCAATCAAGCGACGGGCTTCGGCTTTCGAAGGAGCCAGACCTACTTCGACGAGCAGTTGAATCACCGTTCGCCTGCCGGACGGGATCGCCCTCTCCTCGATCTCTTTAGGCATTTGCCGCGAACGAAAGACACGATTGAACTCTTCTTCAGCTCGCTCAGCATCCGCTGAAGAATAAAAATCACTGACAATATTACGCGCCAGCTTAGCCTTAATTTCCCTTGGATTAGTCTCGCCGGAACTCGCCAGCCGCCGCAGTGAATTTATTTCAACCATTGAGAGGTCCGTGCACAATTCGTAGTAGCGCCACATCAGCTCATCTGAAATAGACATCACCTTGCCAAAGATCTCATTGGGCGGCTCATTGATTCCAATATAGTTTCCCAGGCTCTTGGACATCTTTTGAATGCCATCAGTACCTTCCAAAAGTGGAGTGATGACGCAAATCTGCGCTTCCTGCTGATACTCACGTTGCAGATTGCGGCCCAATAGCAGGTTAAACTTCTGGTCTGTACCACCCAACTCAACGTCTGCTTCGAGCGCAACCGAGTCATAAGCCTGCGTCAGTGGATAAAGCAGTTCGTGCAAGGCTATCGGACGTTCTTCATTAAGGCGTTTAGCAAAATCGTCCCGCTCTAGAATCTGCTTGACAGTAACGTGGGAAGCAAGACGAATAAACCCGTCGGAACCCAGCTTGTCCATCCATTCTGAATTGAATCGGATCTCCGTCTTATCTGGATCCAGGAGCTTAAAAATCTGCTGCTTGTAAGTTTCCGCATTGGCGTTGATCTCTTCCCGTGTTAGTTGCGGGCGGGTGGCAGAATTGCCAGAAGGGTCGCCGATCATTCCCGTGAAATCGCCAATCAAGAAAATTACTGTGTGGCCTAGTTCTTGAAATGCTCGCAGCTTCCGAATTACAACCGTGTGTCCCAGATGTATGTCGGGTGCAGTGGGATCAACGCCAAGCTTTACACGTAACGGCTTACCAGTTTTGGCTGAGTTCTTAAGCTTGGCGCGCAGCTCATTCTCGCGAATAATTTCCACTGTGCCCTTGCGCAGGTAATCAAGCTGCTCATCGATCGGTTTTGTCATATTCGAATAACTCTACGACCCTCGACGGTAAATTTGCCACTCACTATTAACGCCAAGGCTTCAGCATATAACACATGCTCCTCCGTAAGGATGCGCGCAGAAAGGGTCTCCTCCGTATCCTCATCCAGAACCGGCACGACTCGCTGGGAGATGATTGGGCCACCGTCCAACGTTTCGTCAACAAAATGGACCGTGCACCCTGTCCATTTAACTCCATGTTGAAGTGCTTGTCTCTGAGCCGCTAAACCCGGAAACGAGGGAAGAAGACTGGGATGAATGTTCAGAATCCGTCCCCGAAAAGCTTCGATAAAGTAAGGGGACAGCAGGCGCATGTAGCCCGCAAGGCAAACAAGATCAATTCTGTATTCCTTAAGCGTCGACACCAGCTCACGATCATGTTCTTCTCTTGGGCGGCCTTGACGCTCAATAACTTGAGTATCTAAACCCTTTTCGCGTGCCAGTGTTATCCCCGAAGATTTGGGATTATCGCTAATGACAAGCCCGAGCTCTGCATCGGGAATGCGTCCGGTCCGAACTGCTGCTTCAAGTGCCAGCATATTCGAGCCACGACCGGAGATCAGAATACCAACTCGTGTTTTTCGTTCACCAGCCACAGCTCTCAAGAATGCTACTTAGATGAAGGTTACCACGCGATCGCCTGCTATTACTTTACCAATCTCGTACAACTGCTGACCAACTGATTCAAGATGAGCAACTACCGATCCTGCGCTCTCAGTGTTGCATACTATTACCATTCCTATACCCATATTAAACGTGCGGTACATCTCCACTTCGTCTATATCCCCCAACGATTGCATAAGGTTAAAGATTGGAAGAATTGGCCAACTTCCCTTGATGATGTTTACGCCCGTGCCCTCAGGAAGAATACGGGGGATGTTTTCTGTGAGTCCGCCTCCTGTTATATGGGCCAACCCTTTGATAATCCCGGAATCTAAAAGCCCTTCAAGCTGAGTTAGATAACTTATGTGAGGCGCCAGGAGCGCCTCGCCAACAGTCTGGTCGAGGGAAGCGAGATTATTATTCACATCGTAACCGGCAACATCGAAGAAGAGTTTTCGAGCAAGCGAGTAGCCGTTTGTATGAAGCCCCACAGACGGCAAACCAAGCAGAAGGTCTCCGGGGACTATTCTATTTCCATCGATTATCTTTTTTCGATCGACAATGCCGACAATGAAACCAGCAATGTCATATTCGCCTTCATTGTAAAAGCCGGGCATTTCAGCCGTCTCTCCGCCGAGCAGTACACAACCGTTTTCACGACAGCCTTCCGTAACACCTTCGATAATGCTGGCAACCACTTCAGGCGCTAGGACTCCTGTAGCTATATAATCAAGGAAGAACAGTGGCCGTGCTCCCTGGACGAGGATGTCATTGACGCAATGATTAACCAGATCACGACCAACTGTGTTGTGTTTGTTAGTTAAGAAGGCAATCTTCAGCTTTGTACCAACACCGTCTGCCGACGCAACTAATACGGGCTTCTCTATCCCGGGGAACGCGGCGTCAAACATTCCCCCAAAGCTGCCAATATCTGAAAGAGTTCTAGCATTGAAGGTCTTTTGAGCGAGTTCCTTAATCCGGGTGGTGGCGCGGTTTGCAGCATCGATGTCGACGCCAGATTCGCGGTAGGTGATTGGTTTGATCATAGTCCAAAGTCCAAAGTCCAAAGTCCAATGTCCAATGTCCAACGTTCAACGTCCAATGTCAAAAACCAACTTGACTAGGGACTTTGGACTTTGGACTTTGGACTTTGGGCCTGTTTCGGGGGTGGTCCAAAGTCGCCGTAAGCTATGAACCCGCTCCTGGAGGAGTCATCCTTCTGTCCCACTCTGCCCGTCCATAGATCAGACGGCGCTTCCTTCGACGACTTGATTACAAAGTCTTTAGCTTTACCCCGAGTTGTGATCGATATGTCCCCTTGAAGGTCTGTGCGATAGAGTGTTACGTTCGCGGCTTTAAGCCGATCTAACACAGCTTGGGACGGATGCCCGTAACGATTCCATTCGCCGCAAGAAATTATCGCCACCTCAGGCCTAACACGTCTGACAAAGTCAGCCGACGTTGCATACTTCGAACCATGGTGAGCAACCTTAAGGATAGTTGCTCTTAGATTAAGATCCTTATCAATCATTCGGTGCTCAGTCTGTTCTTCCGCATCACCAGGAAGCAACATCGAGAAACTACCATAATCCAGGCGCGCCACAATAGAGTTTGCATTCGGCTCGTTACCGCCAGTTTTTAACTGTTCTTTAGTAAAATATGGCTCAGTTGGACCAAGCAAGGTTAGCCGCACTCCACCTCCTAAAAAGTACTCTTTACCGGGAGTGGCTTTTTCATAACGAGCACCGCTTTTATCTATCTCTTCACGGTAATCGTCGTAGAACTTTGTAACGGAGGAACTCTTTTGAGTTTTGGTCGCCTGCGCCTGTGGCTTTCTTTGAGCCACCAGACTCTCTGGCAACGTGGGTGGCAAGCCATTGTCTATCACATTAAGAATTGTGATACCGCGGAGAACTTCGTCTGCCCCGCCAATGTGGTCGGGATGAGGATGAGTTGCGATGAAGTAGTCAAGCTGCTGCACGTTGTGGCGGTTCAACGCTTCGAGTATCACCTTTCCTTTACCTGTGTCTCCTGCATCAATGAGGACAGCGGCGCCAGCGGGAGAAATGATCAATATTGAATCTCCGTGTACTGGACCAACATTAAGAACATGTATCTGTAATTCGCCACCAGAGGCTGGCGGAGGCTTCGTTTGCCACCACGGCAACGCATACTTGTAACCAAAGTACGCTCCAGTCACAAATACTATAGCCAGAACTGCAACAAGGCAGCCGCATCCTTTTGTGGCCTTTCCCACTCTTAATACACCCAGGCTCTCGACTTAAAATTACGTAGCACCAGCTTGCTGGGAGAACTAGAATTGATCGTAACTCTTAACCTTCGGCAATTGCAGGTTCGTGCTCTCTTTCACGCATCGTTTCCGCCTTTCGCGTAATGCGTGTTGGATAATCTTCGTTCCAACAGGCGACGCAAGCTGAATCGCGACTAATACTTGTTGCCTGGATCATGCCTTCCAATGAAAGATAGCCCAGCGAATCTGCACCGATAAAACTACGAATCTCTTCAACTGACATACGGGAGGCAATCAATTCAGATTTGTTAGGAGTGTCGATTCCGTAGTAACACGGGCTAATGGTTGGTGGACAACTGACTCGTACGTGAATCTCAGTAGCGCCGGCCTCGCGAACCATCTGTACAATTTTTTTCGAAGTTGTGCCACGTACTATTGAGTCATCGATCAATACCACCCGTCTGCCCTTTATCAGATGTCGTACCGGATTTAGCTTGATCCTTACTCCGAAAGAACGAATTGCCTGCTTCGGCTCAATAAAAGTCCGGCCTACATAATGATTACGCACCAATCCAAAACGGAAGCTGATTCTGCTTTGCGCAGAATAGCCAATGGCCGCTGCCGTGCCTGAATCGGGAACTGGAACCACTATGTCGGCCGTAGCTGGCTGTTCAATGGCAAGCTGCTTACCCATACGGTGACGGGCTTCGTTTACGGACCGGCCATAGATCAATGAATCAGGACGCGCGAAATAGACATGTTCAAATAGACACATTGCGTGTCGCTGCGGTGGAAGAGGATGTGATGAACGAAGGCCTTCATTGTCTATGATGAGCATTTCGCCGGGTTCTACGTCACGTACATACTGCGCGTCGATCAAATCAAAGGCACAGGTCTCTGAAGCAACGACCCACGAATCACCAAGACGTCCCAGCGCCAAAGGACGGAAGCCACGGCTGTCACGAATCGCGATAAGCTCATTAGGTGTTAGAAAGAGCATCGAAAACGCCCCTTCGGTATTGCGGAGCACCTCCGGAATTGCCGCCCGCACACTAGGCGCTCGAGAACGGGCAACACCGTGCAGAACAATTTCAGTATCCGAAGTTGAGGAGAAGATTGCCCCTTCGCGTTCCAGCCTTATCTTTTCCTCGCCCGCGAAAGGTAAGTTTCCGTTGTGACAAACAGCAATTTGGCCGTGCTGGCATGTCACTAGAAAAGGTTGTGCTTCGCGGATTGATACTTCACCGGATGTTGAATAGCGAACGTGACCGATGGCGCTGGCGCCGTGAAGTCTATCGATACGCGATTGATCAAAGGCTTCTGAAACATGTCCCATCGCGCGTTCGAGTCTGAGTTCAACGCTATCAGAAGAAACGATGCCACAGGATTCCTGGCCGCGGTGCTGCAACGCGTAAAGACCCAGATATGTCAGACGCGCCGCTTCTGGCTGCCCATAGATACCAAAGACACCACATTCATCGCGAAATTTGTCTTCGATTAATTCGCTCATATAAGTCTTGGTTGTACGCTCGCGAGATAACACACTGAGATTACTTCTCATTGTGAAACCTTTCAACCTCTGGTAAATACCCGCAGTCCGTACACAAAAAGCTGCGGCTTCTGTATCATTGCTAAACCCGAAGGAACCCCGCAAGATGTTTGATTGCGGTACGACCCACGAGGTTGGCAGAAGTAAGTAAGGCAATTTCGATGAGGAATAACTTGGTACTTGTTTTGCTTTTGGTGAGTATAGTTCTTTTAGGTGCGGGATCAAATACCGCATTTGAAAGCCAGGGTACTAATCCCAATGAATTGTTCACAAAACACTGCGCTACCTGTCACGGAAGAGATGGTCGTGCGAGAAGCCTGAAATCAAGGCTCAGAAGAGCTCAGGATCTCACCGATCCTGAGTGGCAAACAAAGGTCAGCGATGAGCGGATTTTTAATTCAATCGCAAATGGCCGAAAAGGTCGTGGGAGAATGCCAGCCTGGAGTGATAGGCTGTCCGAAGAGGAATTAAACGCTCTCGTTAATCACGTGAGGAGCCTGAGGAAGTAACTTCTGCATCAGAGGAGTTGGTACGTGGGAAGTGAATCGATTATTTATCAGCTAGCCACCGGGCTTTTGCGCGTCGCCCTCGTGTTTGCCCTTTTCCTACCAGGTTGGGCAATCTACCGGAATCTTCCAGCCTCAGCGGTGAGTAACATTCAACCTATTACTGGTGGAACAACTATTCAGGTAATCTTACGCAACTCTGCCGACGGCAGTTCTCCTGATCTTGATATCAAGATCGAGTTCTATCCAGTCGATATTGTGGCAGTCCGACATGAATATTTTACTGAAAGGCGTCCAGGTAAACGTTTTGACGACTTTCTTCAGGAGCGTATGAGGGGCCGCACGCCAATCAGCACCCGCCTTGATAAGGAAGGGCAAGGTGCTATGACTATCCCTCCAGGAACATGGTGGCTTCACGCGGTTCTTAGCGGCGACGAGGATCTCGAATGGCGTTTGCCGGTAAAGGTTGGAGCGCGGCGACAAACAATCGAGCTAACACCTCAAAATGCCTATGCACGAATGCGGAGCTTTTGAGTATCTCAAGCCCTTCTTCTACCTTCTGAAAAAATGAAGGCATTGCAAGTCGAAAAAGGTCGTTTGGCAGTTCGAGAGGTTGAAAAACTCGTAGCGGGTAATGAAGCGCTTGTACGAGTACTACTCTCAGGAATTTGCAACACAGATATCGAAATCGCGCGAGGTTACGCCGGGTTCACAGGGACCATAGGACATGAATTCGTAGGCGTGGTGGAAGAATCTACCGATGAATCGATTGTAGGAAAAAAAGTTGTGGGGGAAATCAATGCTGGTTGTGGAGAATGCGAGTTGTGTCGAGCGGGTGACCCGAGACATTGTCCTCGCAGAACAGTATTAGGAATTGTGGGCCGCGATGGCGCTCATGCAGAGTTCTTAAGATTACCGACCGGCAACCTCCTTTCTGTCCCTAAAAACATGCCAGATGAGCACGCAGTTTTTGCTGAGCCACTTGCCGCAGCCTGCGGTATTCTGGAACGCACGACAATAGATCAAGCAAACACGGTGGTCGTGATTGGCGATGGCAAACTAGGGTTGCTTTGCGCTCAAGCGATTGGGCTTACGGGCGCTTCACTCTTGCTAGTAGGGAAGCATCCTGAAAAGCTTCGAATCGCGGAACGTCGTGGTATCGAGACAAGCCTGGCGAAGCGAGCTGTGAAAAGGAAGCGTGAGTTCGATGTGGCTATTGAAGCTTCGGGCTCCGCTTCTGGATTTTCATTTGCGCTTGAGTTACTGAAACCACGTGGAGTCCTTGTTCTTAAATCTACGTTTCATGGGTCAACTGAAATTGGTGCAGCCAAGATCGTTGTCGATGAAATCAGCATAGTTGGATCACGTTGCGGCCGTTTCGGTCCGGCATTAGATCTTTTGAGAAGCAAGGCAATTGATATCGACAGTCTGATCAGTGAGGAATACGCACTCCCGCGCGGAGCTTTTGCAATGAGTAGGGCAACCAAAAAAGGGGTATTGAAGGTTTTATTGAGACCAGATTGATCGGTCTTTGGCCTTTGGTTTTTGAGTCTTTGGTCTTTGGCCTTGGTCTCACGAGCCAAACCGAGGTTAAAGTGAAGACCAAAGGCCAAAGAACCAAGACCAAAAACCAACTCCCTAAAGGATTTTGCCCCTGGCTGCACCTTTCGCTATACTTTAGTCCTTTCTCTCTGGCTCAACGGTCACACTACCCTTGGTGTAACTTCGGTGGGCCGCGGCATCAGTTGTTCTCGAAGGTGGTGGTTATGTTCAAGCATCAGCAAAACCAAACATCAACTCAGGAATTGGCAATCTTAAGAAAACTTCGCGTGTGGATAGCTGCACTCGCCATTGCCTGCCTACTCGCTGGTATGGGGGTTGGAGCCATGCTCTCAGGCCGACCGACTGAGGCACAACATGACATGCAGATCGCACGTGCCCCTGAAGCCCTATCCGCCTCCTTTGCTGAAATCGCCCGACGTGTCGAGCCCGCCGTTGTCAACATCGAGACACTTACAGCAGCTGCCGAAATCGCTGAGAAAGATGAGGAAGTTGACGAGAGCTCGAACAGTAACCCACTCCTCGATATGTTCAAACGCCAGCGGCGCCCCACTCGTGGAGTTGGGAGTGGCTTTATCGTTGATCCCAAGGGGTACATACTGACAAACGAACATGTTGTAGAAGGCGCCTCCCGCATCTCCGTGATCTTGCACAATGGTCAAAAATACCGCGGTAAGATAATTGGCATCGATCAAGAAACTGACGTTGCTGTCATCAAGATAGATGCCTCTCAAGATCTTCCAACGGTTACACTGGGCGACTCAAATGCAACTCAAGTGGGCGACTGGGTCTTAGCAGTTGGCTCGCCGTTCGGCCTGGACCAAACAGTTACCGCCGGCATTATCTCTAAGAAAGAACGCGAAAGTCCTTCCTTTGGAAGTTTTCAACGCTTCTTGCAGACCGATGCAGCAATCAACCGCGGCAACAGCGGAGGCCCGCTAGTTAATATGCGTGGCGAAGTCATAGGTATCAATTCCCAGATCGCCACTTCCACTGGGGACTACAACGGCATCGGCTTTGCCCTGCCAGCTACCGAAGCGAGCTTTGTCTATCGTCAAATTGTTTCCAAAGGAAAAGTCACGCGCGGTTATTTAGGTATCAGCCTTGAGTCTGTTCGTGAGGAGTTTGCCACTGTTTACAAACTGCCCGAGGCACGAGGAGCTGTAGTCATGGACGTGGTCCTAACAAGTGATGGGCAACCGACACCAGCCGCCAAAGCGGGTATCCAGGCAAATGACATAATTACCGAGTTCGATGGCCACCAAGTGGTGAATGCGCAAGACCTGATTCAGCGAGTTGCGAGTACTCCCGTTGGTGCGACTGCGATGTTAACACTCCTCCGCGACAATGATGGAAAACTAGAGCAACGTTCGGTGAGTGTTGTCCTCGGGGAGCGACCACCAGGACCTAATGCGGCGCTTCGAAATTCAGACACGCCAACTAAGGCAAAAGACTCAAAACTGAAAGGTAATGGACTTCAACTCGGAGTTACCCTTGCCGAGCTTAGTCAACAACTTATTACCGAAAAGAATCTTGTCGGCCTGCAGGGACTTTACGTTAGGGAAGTGGATCCCAACGGTCTCGCAGCGGAAATTCGGCAAGGTACGGCTACTCCAGCACTGAGCGAAGGCGACGTCATCACACGTATCAACCGTATGCCAGTGACCACACTCGCGGAGTTTCAGCGTGTGCTGAGCGGGTTGAAAGCTGGCGACCCGATCGTCCTACACGTTTCTCGCTATCAGCGTGACGCGGATCGCATAGTACAGAGAATCGTGCAGTTTACGTACCAATAGAGGAAGGAAGGGTCGCTGTTACCAGGACATGGCTCAAGCAAAGAAAGCTTTCCCAAAAAACCGAAAGCAGAATTCAAGCGGTACTTCCCGTACTTCTGTTAGGTCCTACCACAACTTCATCGGCGGCAAGTGGGTCGCCAGCAAGTCTGGCGAAAGCTTCGAGAATGTTAATCCCGCTGACACTCGGGACGTGATCGGTCGATTTCCACGTTCCACCAACGAAGATATTAATGCTGCCGTAAACGCAGCGCAGGAAGCATTTGATCGATGGAGAAAGACTCCCGCGCCTCGCCGCGCTGAACTCCTTTTCCGCCTTGGCGAGATCCTGGTCAAGAACAAGGAACGTTTTGCCGCTGACATGACGCGGGAAATGGGTAAGGTGCTCAAAGAAACCGGCGGCGACGTTCAGGAAGCCATAGATTGCACATACTACACCGCAGGTGAAGGTCGGCGCCTTCACGGATTTACTACTCCAGCGGAGATGCCGGAAAAGTTTGCGATGTGCGTTCGGCAACCTGTTGGTCTATGCGGTTTGATTACTCCATGGAATTTTCCGATGGCTATACCGTCCTGGAAGTTGATTCCTGCACTCGTATGCGGCAACACGGTCGTGATCAAGCCAGCAGAAGATACCCCGCTTTCAACCTACAATCTGGTTAAATCTTGTGAGGAAGCAGGAATACCTCCGGGAGTGGTAAACCTGGTAACGGGTTTTGGCGAAACTGTCGGCGCAGCCATGACGAACCACCCCGGGCTGCGTCTAATTTCCTTTACCGGATCAACTGAAACGGGAAGGCTCGTCGCTGCAGCCTGTGCCGAACGGAATGCCATCTGTTCGCTCGAAATGGGGGGCAAAAACGCAATCATTGTGATGGATGATGCAGATATTGATCTTGCTGTCGATGGTGCTGTTTGGGGGGCATTTGGCACTTCGGGTCAGCGCTGCACCGCATCCTCCCGTTTAATTGTTCATCGTAAAGTTTATAAACAATTCTCAAACAAACTGGTCCAACGAGCCAAATCTCTAAGAATTGGTAACGGCATCGATCATGATACCGATATGGGACCAGTCATTAATGCTGATGCTGTTGAGAAGATTTTGAGTTACATCAAGATTGGCCAAAGAGAGGATCGTGCCAAGTTGGCCTATGGTGGAAAGCATCTCACGAAGGGCGATTATGCTCACGGGTTCTACATCGAGCCAACCGTCTTCACGGATGTGGCGCCTGAGATGCGCATTGCTCAGGAGGAAATCTTTGGACCAGTAACAGCGGTAATTCCCGCTAAGTCCCTCGACGACGCAATCGAAATCGCTAATGGTGTGAGATACGGCTTGTCGGCCGCAATCTACACAAGCGATGTCAATCGTGCCTTCAAAGCGATGAATGAGATGTACACCGGAATTTTTTACGTAAATTCTTCAACAATCGGCGCAGAAGTTCATCTTCCTTTTGGTGGTACCAAGGCTACCGGCAATGGGCACCGTGAAGCAGGCACTCAGGTGCTTGACATATTTTCGGAATGGAAGTCCGTCTATGTGGACTATAGCGGAAAACTTCAGCGGGCTCAGATCGATCAAGTCGATATCTAAAAGCATTTTCCCTGATACTAACCGCTAGATAATCCTGACAACACCGTTCGGGAGGAATCAAGTGATCGTAGGCCTACCCAAAGAGATAAAGGACAATGAATACCGCGTGGGACTGACACCAGCCGGTGTCCGCGCCTTAACGGACTCAGGACACAAGGTGATAGTTGAAAAATTTGCGGGCGAGGGTTCAGGCTTCGAAGACGGACTCTATGAGCGGGCCGGCGCAAGAATTATCGAATCCCCCGATGACATTTGGGCTGACGCCGAAATGATCGTAAAGGTCAAAGAACCGATCGAGCCCGAATACCCAAAAATGCGCGAGGGGCAATTGCTCTTCACCTATCTTCATCTAGCGCCGGATCTGGAACTCACAAAACAACTCCTTGAAAGAAAAGTTACCGGCATTGCCTACGAGACAATCACCGACAGGCGTCGTGGGTTGCCGCTGTTAACGCCCATGTCGGAAGTAGCTGGTCGCATGGCAATTCAGGTAGGTGCTCATTACCTTGAAAAGATGAGTGGTGGCCGCGGCATTCTACTGGGAGGAGTGCCCGGCGTGCCTGCCGCTCGAGTAGTGATAATTGGCGGAGGCGTGGTAGGTACAAATGCTGCAAAAATAGCAGTCGGCATGGGGGCTCACGTCACTATCATCGATAACAATCTGGATCGACTCAGGGAGCTTGACGATATCTTTCTTTCTAAGATCTCGACGTTAGCTTCCAGCGCTTACATGATCCACGATGCTATAGGTGAAGCCGACTTGATCGTGGGAGCGGTTCTGGTACCTGGGGCGGCGGCTCCTAAACTTGTAACGCGCCAGATGCTCAGAGATGTTCCCAATGGCGCAGTAATCGTAGACGTCGCCGTGGACCAAGGTGGGTGCATCGAAACAACTCACCCAACAACTCATTCCAATCCCACTTACTATGTCGAAGGGGTGCTCCACTATTGCGTGGCCAACATGCCCGGAGCGGTTCCTCGAACTTCGACGTTTGCTCTTACAAATGCGACCCTGCCTTACGCTTTAAAGATTGCGAACAAAGGTTTCTTTAAGGCGATCTCCAGCGATCCCGGGCTGAAGGCTGGCGTTAACACGTACGCGGGCCGATGCACATACGAAGCCGTGGCGTTGGATCAAGGTCTTCAATACACTCCAGTCGACGAATTGGTTTGATGAATATGTCGAAAGTCAGAAGGCAGTACCCAGAAGGCAGGAGCCAGAAGCCGAGAGTCAAAAAGCCAGAAGCTTCTGGCTTCTGGCTTCTCACTTCTGACTCCTGACTTCTGACTCCTGACTACCTTAGTCGTTCTGGCGGACTAACAATCTCTCAACAACTTCAATAAGGTGTTCCGCCGAAACTGGTTTAGAAATAAAGGCGTCCGCTAATTGGGCTTCCCGTTCGGCTTCGTTGCGCACTAATGCGCTCAGCAGAATGATTGGTAAGTGATTAAACCGAGGGTTGCTCCTGATGAACCGACACAACTCGTATCCATCAAGCTTTGGCATCATTGCGTCAGTGATTACTATGTCGATGGCGCAGGTAAGCGCAATCTTCATTGCCGCCAAGCCATCGGCCGCGGCAATTACTTTATATCCAGCTTTTTCCAGAATAACCTCAAGGTACCGTCGCAGGGAGGCATCATCCTCGACAAGCAATACCCAACGATCCGGCTCGGGGTTGTCGGCATGTGGGGCGGCAGTGCCTTGCTGTGAAAATGCAATCTTTTCTTGGTCAATCATTGATCTATAGAAAACTTTGCGGCGTGAGGTTGACTGGAGTGAACATCCGGGATTGACCCGGGTAAAAGCAGATTAGAACGCTGGCCGAGTGGTTGTCAACATTTTATTAAGAATCGCAAGATCTGATACCCTTGCGCCTCTTGATGAAACAAGTCCTCCAAAACAATCGAACCGGACTCCTCGAAGTTGCAGATGTGCCTCCACCTGTCGTCCAAAGGGGCCGGATCCTTGTGCGTACCGCTGCCTCCGTAATAAGCGCCGGTACCGAGCGCATGACCGTCGAAATGGCTAAACGAAGCCTCCTCGGAAAGGCTCGCGAACGCCCCGATGTGGTACGACAAGTAATTCGGAAAGTTAAGACTGAAGGCTTTCAAAGCACATTCAAAGCTGTCCAAGCCAAGATTGATTCAACGGTAGCCTTAGGTTATAGCGCGTCAGGCGTAGTCTTTGAAGTTGGTGAAGATGTTCAGGGTTTTCAGATCGGTGACCGTGTAGCGTGCGCTGGAGCCGGCTTCGCTTCCCATGCTGAGATTCTTTCGGTACCAACAAACCTGTGTGTCCGCATTCCTAATGGCGCTAGCTTCGACCAAGCCGCTTTTGGAACACTCGGAGCCATAGCCCTGCAGGGTGTCCGGCTAGCAGAGCCAACATTGGGAGAGGCTGTAGTAGTTATTGGACTGGGTCTCATTGGACAACTTACGGTTCAGCTCTTGAGGGCCACTGGCTGTCGAGTTTTTGGAGTAGATCCAGATAAAAGCCGTGCTGACTTAGCCCACCAACTCGGCGCTGATATATGTAGTGCGCCCAACAGCGAGACACCGAAATTGGTGGGGGAATGGACCCGTGGGCATGGCGCTGACGCCGTGATCCTTACTGCCGCAACACAATCCAACGAACCAATAGAACTAGCCGGTGAGATTTCACGCCTCAAGGGGCGAGTTGTAGCCGTCGGCCTCGTCGGATTGGATGTGCCGCGAAACATTTATTATCAAAAGGAACTAACCCTCAGAGTTTCCATGTCCTATGGACCAGGCCGTTATGATCCTGAATACGAGGAAAGAGGTCATGACTATCCCTTCAGCTATGTTCGCTGGACTGAGGGTCGAAACATCGAAGCCTTTCTCGATCTCGTTGCATCCGAACGAGTAAATGTCGAGCCCCTAATATCTCATCGCTTTAGCATTGACGAGGCAGAACAAGCATACCGACTAATAACAGGAGAATTAGATGAGCCGTATCTCGGAGTTCTTCTTCAGTATGACATAGAGCACCAAATTGGACATCGGATTGAGATCTCAGCCAGCAGGATCCCAAAACGGAAGTCTGAAAAGAGCGTTCGCATTGGAATGATTGGAGCCGGAAGCTACGCTAAAAGAATGCTGCTGCCAAACTTCAAGGCAGCGGGCGCAGAATTTCTAGCAATTGCCACTGCCTCGGGAGTATCCGCCCGCGGTACAGGTGAGAAATTCGGCTTCCGCTACTGTGTCTCTGGCGCTGAAGAAGTCATTAAGGATGCAGACGTTAATTTGATAGTTATATCCACACGTCACGATACCCACGCAAGACTTACTCGTGAGGCGCTTCTAAGAGGTCATCATGTGCTTGTTGAAAAACCGCTGGCCCTTGATGAGAAAGAGCTGAGCAATGTTCTCGATGCTGCCAAACAAGCAAAGGGTCGGCTTATGGTGGGATTCAACCGCCGTTTTTCTCCACTCGCTCAAGCTGCCAAAGAGTTTTTTAAAGATCGGCAGGCGCCACTGTCAATCACCTACCGAGTTAGTGCTGGACGAATTCCCCACACTCATTGGATTCAAGACCCCCACGAAGGTGGCGGCCGAATTATTGGTGAAGTCTGTCACTTTATCGATTTTATGCAGTATTTAACTGGCTCGCTTCCAATCCGGGTATTTGGAGAACCTATAGTCAGCCTAAGCGGGGATTTAATTGAGGAAGACTCGGTTTTCATAACGCTCCGCTTTGCTGATGGATCGAACGGTTCGATAGGTTACCTGTCTGAAGGCGATGTGAGCCTGCCGAAGGAGAGAATAGAGATCTTCAGCGAAGGCAAAACGTTTGTAATTGAAGATTTTTGTAGCGCTAGAACTTACAGCAGGGGAAAAGAAAGACGCATTTCGAGACGCGCTCAGGATAAAGGACAGGCGAACGAAGTGAAGGCCGTTTGCGACGTAGTCCTTTCAGGTGGTCCTGCGCCAATTTCACTTGAGGATTTGGCAACTACTACTCGAGCAACGTTTTGCATTAAAGAATCGCTACGCTCTGGCCAACCAATAAGTATCTGAACTTAGCCTTTTTCCAGGAAAGCGCGGTACCACAATTCAAGCGTTAGAAGTTGAAAAACCATCAGATTGTAATCCTCTCTTCCTGAGAGGTTGGCGTCAATTATTCGGCGCACCTCCTCGTGCCGAAATAATCCGCGGCGTTTAACTGTTTCTGCAGAAAGTAAGTCTGCTACAAGCGGGCGTAGTGGACCACGAAGCCATGAGCGGATTGGCGCGCCAAACCCCGCCTTCTTCCGCCATACCACATCGTGGGGCAGTACCCCTTCCATCGCCCGCTTCAGGATGTATTTGCGTTTGTAGCCGCGCAACTTTAGATCAGGTGGCATGCGCGCCGTCATCTCAATTATTTCGCGGTTCAGGAATGGCACTCGCACTTCCAGATTTGCCGCCATCGAAGTCTTGTCGGTGTAGGCTAGGTTGAGGCACGGCAGAAAAGTTTTTAGGTCGACATAAAGGAGACGGTTGAGTGGATCGGCGTGCTGCTGCTGCGCAAAATAGCGACGATGCTCGCAGTAAGCGTCCAGCTCGCGCGTGGCGTCGCGCAGATCTTCAGAGTACAGATTCTGCTTCGCGGCATCCGTAAAATAAGTGCCGTAACCAAGATAGCGATCCTCGAAGTCCAGGCTGGCGCTGCGCGCAAACTTTTTTGCATTTCTGAGCACCGCAGTAAATCGTCCCGGCAATCCTCCAGGAGTCATCGTCGCGACAGTAGCGAGCAGGGGCCGAGTAACAAAGCTCGGAAAGAATTCGATTTCGCTAGCTAACTTCATCGCCAACAGGCGCGGGTAGCCAGCAAACACTTCGTCAGCACCCATTCCAGACAATAACACTCTGAGAGTTTGGCGTGCCGCTTGTGAAACCAGATAACTGGTTATGATCGCTGGATCGGCTACCGGCTGATCCATGTGATAAACAAGCTTCGGTAGAAGTTCTGCTACCTGTGGATTGAGAATGATCTCATTGCTATTGGTGCGCAACTCTTGACTGATAATCCTCGCCCAACGGAGATCATCAGGAATGATATCGTAATGTAGATCTTCGGCCTGGATGCCAATGGTATAAGTGCTGATCGGTCTTCCATTGCTGTGGTTTTTCATCATCGCCACGATTGCAGAAGAGTCGATTCCTCCCGACAGAAAAGACCCGAGCGGAACATCAGCAATCATCTCCATCTTGACCACGCGGTCGAGCGTTTCCAGCACACGATCGCGAAACCACGCTTCGCTCCGCCCCTCTTCGATCTGCTCAAATGAGACATCCCACCATTGATCAATCCTGACTTTACCCTCAGCGAAGGTGAGCACGTGTCCGGGCGGGAGCGACTTAATTCTTTTGAAGAGAGTGTTTGGATGGGGAACCCAAAGGAAAGTTAGAAACTGATGTAGAGAGCCTATGTTGAGGTCTGGTTTAATGAAACCACTGGCAAGGATCGCCTTGATCTCTGAGGCAAAGATCAGTCCCGAGTCTGCCGAGATTGGCCCCTCATGGTCGGGCTTCTGGCATTGTGCGTAATAGAGCGGCTTGATGCCAACGTGGTCGCGCGCCAGCGTCAGTGTACGTTCCTTTTCATCCCACAAGGCGAAGGCAAACATCCCATTCAACCGCAAGAGGCAATCTCTGCCCCACTCAGCCCACGAGGCCAACAAAACCTCAGTATCTGTCTGTGTGCGAAAATGGTGTCCTTTGGCTGCGAGCTGTTCGCGTAGCTCTCGATAGTTGTAAATCTCGCCATTGAGAACAACGACGAGGCGTTTGTCATGAGAGAGCATTGGCTGATGGCCCGCACTGCTGGTATCGATGATCGCTAACCGCCGATGACCAAAGCACACGGCTTGGCCTTGGTCATCGATAACTCCGGAATTCCATACACCCTCATCATCACGCCCGCGATGCTCGATCGCTTGGAGCATCTTCTGGATGTGCTGCTCAGGCTCTTGACTGACTAATCCAGCGACACCGCACATGGGGAAAAGTATGAAGACTTTAAGGAGATCTCTTTAATATCAGTAGTCTTATGACTATAATTGCGCACTTCTTGCAAGTCGAGTGCACTACCACCCTCGAGACTCCCTCCCACCCAGGATCGGAATCGGTAACAATCGAAATCATTTCCTGGCAAAGATGAACAAGTTCCAGCCCCAACGGCTTTCAAGTTTTTTCTTGAGAAAGGTTGGCACCAGATGCCTAACAATTGGAAAGTGACGGTCGTTCAGAAAGCACGTCTTGTAAGATACCTCTGAAAAGTCTGAGAAGAGTTGGTCGCATTCCCTCTTTGTCCAAACCGAGCTAAAAACGTTGTCAGGCCCATCGGTCGATTTGTGAATAAAGCGATCCATCTTTAAGTAAGACAATCCCTCAATATGTAAGTTCCTCTTGTGCTTGTTCAAACGAGTGAGCGGTTCGCCGGTGAGCTTGCTTACTAACCTATCCACAAGCGGTAGTAAGAGTAGACAGATTCCGATTCTTCGGATGAACCGAATGGAGAAGTGGTAGTTAAGCGAATTCTTGTGATAGAGCATGACGACAGCTTGACCCCCAGGCTTAAGGCATCTGTAAATATGGGCGATGATCTTTTCAATGCGTGGAGTGTGATGCATGACTCCGTGGGAGTAAACTATGTCGAACGAGTTGTCCGGTGAGGTTAGTTCCTCGGCGTTTTCCACGCGGAGTTCCTCATATGGGAGGTTCAACAGCTCGAACCTGGTCCGTACGCGGCGTATGCTCTCTTCAGTCAGGTCAAGTCCTGTGTAATCTGCGCCTCGCTGAATAATCTGCTGAGCATCTGCGCCTTGCCCAGGTCCAATTTCGAGAACCTTTTTCCCTTTGAGTTCCACCTGATCGAGTAAACTTGTAATGTGCGGAAGCTGGGCGTAGCGAAAAGAGTCATATTCAAGGAAGAATCGCTTAAAATTTGTGAAATGTACGAAATCGCTCCCGCATGGGTTGCTTTCCCAAAATTCAGCGATCCGCTCTGGGGTGAATGCCGGACCTTTGATTCCTAGTGCCATTGGTTTCCCATTTCAAACGATGTGTTCACTCCGCCTTCCAGATATCAAGCCGCGTCCAAGGTTCGTCCAAAGCATTCGTATTTCGTCCTTCCGGATTAGTAGAAAGCTCTTAAGCTGAGAGCCGGTTTTTGACTGAAAGTAGCCAGCAATTAGCGCAAAGATCAACGCATAACTGATCACTGAACTTACAGCGGCGCCTTGGCCACCGTAACCGGGAACCAAGATTAGATTGAGGGCAACATTTACCAGAAGCGTCAGGAGCCAGAATAGCGGAATTGCTCGAGGTAGTCCGGTACCGTTGAAATACTGAACTAGAACTGATTCCACACCTATGATTAGAATTCCCGGTAAAAGTATCAGAAGCTGTGGGGTAGCGTCGGAGAATGGCTCGCCAAAAACCACCGGAATCGCAAAACTCGCCGGCGCCGCTAACAAGCAGACAACGAGCATTACGAAAGCTGTATGACGCGTGACTTTGCTGGTCAATGCGCCTGTAATTTCATTTGCGGCTGCCACGCGCGGAAACAGAAGTGTCGCAATCACGGTCGGCAATAACATAATTGCCATACCGGCTTGAGAAGCAACTGCGTAGACGCCAGCCTCTTCCGCTCCGCGAAAATACTTAACTATAAGAAGGTCACCACGAAGTGCCAGTGTACTGACAAACGTGGCGACATGAAACTTCAGTCCATAGCGAGCCACACGCGCAAACAGATTGAAACTTGGACGAAGCATAAACGCTTTCACGTCGGCAACGAGTCGATAGATGATGTAGATAAGGACGAAGCATAAGAAGGCGTAGATAAATGTATTAAAGACCATAAGCGCTTCAAGTCCAGCGTTCGATAAAACAAGCACGATGACAGCGCTCACGAAGAAGGATGAATGCGCGGCAAGTTCGAACAGATTGAAATGGCCCACCTTTCCCAAACCCAGAAAAACGTATGTTCCGAGCAGGATAAGTAGTTGCAGAGGAATTGAGAGTGCGGCGGCTGTAATCGCGAGCGAGGGAATGTCATCAAGTATCCCTATACCAGCCTGCGCCAGCGCAATAAGTGATACACACAACAAGGACCCGGCAAGTACTCCGAAAAGAAGAGCATTCGTTACGACTGGTGAAAGATTCTGTCGATTGAGGGCGATGAAGTAAGTCCCTGCGGCTGGCAACCCGAAACTGCCGAATCGGACAGCTGCCAACACAATCACCTGAATTGTTGTTAGTATGCCCAGCCCAGCGGAACCCAGCCAACGGGCCACAATCAGCCCCGAACCAATTACAGACACTCCCACTAACACGCGAAGGACTAGCATGAGCGCGGCCTGCCGCGCGAAAGTCTGGCCCATCAAAGGAGCTTGCTGGGTAGCCTCAGATGTCTGGCTACTCGATAAATTAATCATGCCCACCCGTAGGACTGTGATGGCGCTCAATCACCAAAATCAAACCCATGATGAAATAGAAGATCATCGCAACTTCCGAGTCGCCCCAGTTGTAGTGGACCAGTCCGCTGACAAAGAAGCCAACTAAGCCTCCAAATGCACCCAGAACAAAACCCCGCTCGATCCACGGACCTAAATTTAGAATACTGGTCCCTCCAAGGTCCTTTGATGATGCTCGTCCAGTTTTCAATCGACGATGAAGTTGAAACAGTAAATAACCATAAAGACTGAGCAATATAAGCCAGACAATCAAGGCAGGCACTCCGCGTTCGAGAGCAATCTGTAAGACATTTGAATGCATGTGCCCCCTCGGTAGGCGACCTTGATCGAACATGCCCCACTCGCGCCAATGCGCCTTGATTGAATCCATTCCTATCCCGACAAGAAGATGCCGAGGATTACTCACCAGCAGATTGAATCCCTCCCGCCATACCGTTCCACGCCAGGTTATTGATCCGTCCTTACTATCCACGAACGCAACATTTCGCTTCTGCTGAAGGACCAACAGCCCAGCCAGAATGAGCGGGATTGAAAGTGCGCCGATTAAGATGATTGTGCGCCGCCTGACACTCAACACGAGTATGATCGCGGTTGAAATTACAACTGCCAGCCAGGAAGCCCGGGTTACTGTCATAATCAGAGCATAAGTGAGACCTGAGAGAGATATAGACAGAAATACTCCCGCCCAACCTCGTTTGTTCGGCAAGCTAACAATCATTCCAACCACGAGGGCCATGATCAGCTGGAGAGCTTCCGCATAGGTGGTGTAATGTCCATAGAAACCCGCGGCCCGCCAGTCACGTCCCCTGGACCATCGCTCTATTCCCAACTGTTGAAGCTCATCGATACCAGCAAGGAACCGCCCACGCTCTACTTTGAATGTAGGAAAGAACTCGTAACGATAAGTCTTAATTATTGTAGGCCTTGCTTCAGGCATTGAGAGCACAGTTATCAGGTCCTGTGGATGATTAAGCTTTCGGCCATCGATTTCCAACAATGTGTCGCCGGCTCTCACACCGCTTTGGTAAAGCGGGCTCTCCATACTTAGAGCGTGAACCTTTATTCCTCGTCCCACTATGCGCTCACCAACCGTAAAAAGGACATTGATCATGCATGAGGCGATCAGTGTGACTGCAAGCAACCGAACAACACGGCGAGAGGGAATATTCTGAGCAAAAAGATAGACAATGGTGAAGAGACTTGCGGCTCTGAGTTTGCCAATTGAGACTAGGGGTTCATAAGAGAGAAAAGCTGAGAGCCCAGTCAAAATAAAGAAACCGAGCAACACATAATCAAGCGGTGTGCGGTAAAGATTTGGAGGTGGATAGAATGCAAAGCGGGCTACCCAAAGGACCATTCCCAGCAGCCAGATGGTTTGAGTAGCTGCAATAGAATGAGGCGCAAAAACAGCAAAAAGGAACAGACACAGCAGTATGGAATAATCGACCCATTTTGCGGCGAGACTCTTCTGGACGTCTCGGTAAGTGCTTCGAATGCCCCCCACATTCATAACGTGTGTTATTGGTCCAGATTTCGATGATAACTTCAGGCCCGATTACGCCAACGCATCTACAATGCGCTCTGCTGTGTGGCCGTCCCAAAGTGGTGGACACCGGTGATTTTGATGTGGTAACCCATCGAGAGCTGCAAATGCTGCGCTGGTGATCTTCTCCGTATCGCTACCAACCAAAGTGTTGGTCCCCATAGTTAAAGTAATCGGTCGCTCAGTGTTTTCACGAAGGGTTAGACAAGGAATACCAAGCACGGTGGTCTCTTCCTGAATTCCCCCGGAGTCCGTCAGAACTAATTTGGCTTGTGAGTAAAGACTTAGGAACTCGAGATAACTGACCGGTTCGATCAAACGCAGGGCTTGAATCTGTTCAATTCTTTTTGTAAGCCCTAATTCAGAGATCATTTTCCGAGTTCGCGGATGTACTGGAAAGATGATTGGCAGTCGATTCGCGATTACTTCCAAAGCATCAATAATCCTGGAAAAAGCATCGCGCTCATCTACATTAGAAGGACGGTGAAGCGTCAGCACAGCGTATTCGACGGCAGAAAGATTTAGGTCTCTTTGGATACTCGAAGATTTCGCACGCTCGAGATGCTTCATCAGCGAGTCAATCATTATGTTGCCCACGAATCTTATCCGCTCCTCCGGGATGCCTTCCGCACGCAAATTCTCATCCGCGTCTTCCGACGGAGTAAACAGAAGATCCGAAATCTGATCCGTCAGAAGCCGGTTAATCTCTTCCGGCATGGTGCGATCTCGGCTGCGCAGACCTGCCTCGACATGAGCTACTTTGATACCTAGCTTCGCACAAACGAGGGCACAAGCTAACGTAGAGTTCACATCACCAACTACCAGCACCCAATCAGGTCGATGTTCCAGTACAACAGGCTCGAAACGCTCCATTACTGCCGCAGTCTGCGCTGCGTGCGATGCAGAACCTACTTCCAAATAGACATCAGGTTGGGGGAGGTCGAGGTCCTTAAAGAAGGTGTCGGACATGTTCACATCATAGTGCTGTCCAGTATGAACAAGTAGCGGCGCGAACTGATCTACGCGCCGCTTCATTGCTTCTACAATTGGCGCCACCTTCATGAAGTTTGGGCGCGCCCCTACTACGTTGATTACTTTGATCACAAGCGAATTATTCGGGCGCTGCTATCACGCCTGAGGTCCCCATTTAGTGCATTACGGGTATCGACGATAAGTGAGGTCAGCTTGCATACACGCTGATAATCGATGCCGCTGTGATCAGTGACGATTACAACACAGTCGGCAGCTCGTAACTCATCATCACTCAGTATTATCGATTCCAATGGCTCGCCGCCTCTCTCCGTATGCGCATCATCGAAATGCAATTCTTTTACAAACGGATCGTGGAAGCGAACCTCAGCGCCTTTTGCTCGCAAGCGATCGATGATCGACAAAGCCGGACTCTCTCTGACATCGTTAATGTCTCTCTTGTAAGCAACCCCTAGCAGCAAAACCCGCGAACCTTTCATTGGCTTACATTCGTCGTTCAACCCATCCGCTACCAACTGTACGACGTGTTCAGGCATGCGCGAATTCACTTCCTCTGCCAAGCCGATGAAACGAGAATCAAAACCATGCTGGCGAGCCTTCCAGGAGAGATAGTGAGGATCGAGTGGGATACAGTGTCCGCCTATTCCTGGTCCAGGATAGAACGGCATAAAGCCAAACGGCTTAGTGGCAGCGGCGCGGATCACCTCCCAAGTGTCGATGTTCAAAGCATAGCAGAGACGAGCCATCTCGTTCGCCATCGCAATGTTGACAGCGCGAAATGTGTTTTCAAGCAGCTTTGCAGCTTCGGCCACGCGTGCCGATGAAACGGCAAATACATCCTTTACGATCTGCGAATAAAGATGAACAGCCGCTTCAGTTGAGTCTGAGGTCACGCCGCCAACTACTTTAGGAATATTGTGAGTTTGGAACTGCCGGTTACCGGGATCGACTCTTTCAGGTGAAAAAGCCAGCAGGAAGTCCTTATCCAGTTTCAAACCCGTTTCTTCAAGCATCGGTAGCAGCACTTCATCAGTTGTGCCAGGGTAAGTAGTAGATTCAAGTATGATCAACTGGCCCCGACGGAGCCGTCGTTTTATCTCTTCCGCCGCAGCAAGAATGTAAGAAACATCCGGCTCTTTAGTTTTACGAAGTGGCGTCGGCACGCAGATGATGATCGCGTCGCATTCGTCCAGATTGTTAAAATCCGTGGTGGCACGCAAACGGCCAGGGTTGACCAAGTTCTGTACTACTGAAGAATCAACGTCACCAATATATGAACTCCCGGAGTTGATCTGGGCAGCTTTAGCCTCATCTACTTCAAAGCCTGTAGCCCTCAAACCGCTACTGCCAAATTCCACAAGAAGCGGGAGACCCACGTAACCCAGACCTACAACTCCCACATGAGCGCGCTTCTCCTTGATGGAAGAGATAATCTGTTCCTTCATCATGTCAGTATGTAATTCCTCTTATTGCCAGGTTGGATGGCCGGATAGTTAAACCTCCTGAAGTTTGGGCGAAGAAAGCCTATGGGAGGGTCCACGACCTGTCAAGTAGGGCTTCATTTCACTTTGAAGCTAATTGGCGCGAACTCCACCACGAGCTGTACCGGCCACCCGAAAGATAATCCACTATGTAGACCATCGGATCGGTTTTCTCTCGTACCTGCTTGCCCTGAAACTGCAGTTGGCCTCCCTGGACTACAAAGGGGTAATCTCCATAGACCTTTCCATCAATCAGAAGCCTGACATTGTACCGACCATCCTCCTGGAGTAACTCCACGGCCTTTAGATAAGAGTTCTTATCACCACCAGCGGGCCTAAGAGACAGTCGCGCCCTCAGCCAGCGTGGCTCGAGGCGAAGTGTTCCGGATTCTTCGCCCAACACCCTACCACTCTTTGAGTTGATCAACTTCAGTTCGTAAGGTACGGATTTCTTTTCAAGCTTCCCGCTCTTCTCTTGCACCCAGGTAGTGAACTGCAGAGATTGTTGAGGATCGTTGCGCTGGTAAAACAGGTTGCCGTACTCGTTCCAAGCGCCTTCAATGAAATATCGATTTCCGGCCGCCTGATAGGGATCGGCACTCTTGATCTGGACCACAGAGAACGGGAAACGATAGAAGGGCTTGTCCTCGATGGCGAACTCAAGCAAGTAGTTTCCCGCTGTTAGCGGCTTAATGGATTCAAATCCTCCCAGAACTTTGTAGCGGCTCATTTCCCAAAGTCCGCCAATGCTTGAGGCATACCAAACATAAGTGCTAAGCAGCTTACCGTCGGCTGTCTTCAGCAATGTCGAGAGTTTGCCGCCGCCATCAGGGTCATAAGGATAATTGGAAGGGCTTTGCCGAACAGCAGCCGGGAGACACACTGCGTATAGCTTGTCGAGTCTAAGGATTCCGCTGGTGTACTCGACAGCAACTGAATCGAGAAGACTCCAGAAGCTAACGCCGGGCGTGCAGTCGGGCCGTTGCGTCTGAGCTTGAGAGGGGGAGGCTAAAAGCAGGAGCGTCATCAACAGCGAAATGGACATAACGCGTCTGGTTGACATGGTTATCATTAAATTCTCCATCCACAGTAAATATATAAGCCAGATCTCTCAACAAGTGCTGCACTAACAAAATAGGTGCAGGCTCCTAATCCGCGGACAAGCATTCCGAGGTCTGACAGATCCCTTGTCCTTGTTGTTGTGGTGGGCACCTTGCACTACCGTACGAGCAAAAAACACAGCAATCTCCAGGACGGGGACTTAGCCTCGCATTGCAGCCCAAACACTCATAGAAAAACACGCAGGCGTCAGTAGGCATCTGCTCTTCCTTTTGGAACCCGCACTCTGGACATGTGATGGTTGATCGAAGATTCATAAGAGGGTATCAATAGAAACGCATTACTATGCTAGCAGAGGTAGAATATCAGTCACTTCCAAAGGTTTCGTACACCGGCGATCTATACATGCTTTCTACGGGTGCGAGCAAGATCCAAAATGAAAAAGAACCCCTTGCATCTCCGCAGCTTCGCGCCTTTGTGTTAAATATGGTCGGCAACTTAAGATTGAGCCCATGATTTCTCTGATTCTCGCACTGCTAATGTGTTCTACAGTTTCTCCGCTAAGCGTTGACGCGCAGCAGGGACAACCTGCGATTGATTTTGCCGAGCGACAACCTCCACCCGTCTCCGCGGAAGCAAAACGTGACATGGAGAAGGATCTTGCGGAAGCTCGGTCCAACTTTGAAGCCAGTCCTGACAACCCGGATTCAATAATTTGGTATGGAAGGCGGCTCGCCTACCTGGGAAGATTTCGTGAAGCCATCGATGTGTACTCGATGGGCATTGAAAAGTTCCCTAGAGACGCGCGCTTCTATCGCCATCGAGGGCATAGATACATCACGCTGCGGAAGTTTGAACTCGCGATCGCAGATTTTGAGAAAGCGGCTCAACTTATCAAAGGACGACCGGATGAGATCGAGCCCGATGGACAGCCAAACGCACGTAATATTCCAACAAGCACGTTGCAGTTCAACATTTGGTACCACCTGGGTCTTGCTTATTACCTCACCGGCAATAACGAAAAGGCGTTGAAGAGCTATCGCGAATGTTTGAAAGTTTCAAAGAATCCCGACAGTCTCGCAGCCACGACTCACTGGCTCTACATGACGCTAAGACGGTTAAATCGTAACTCAGAAGCGGAGAAAGTCCTCCGTCCTATTCATGCCAAAATGGACATAATCGAGAATGATGGATATCACCGATTACTGTTGATGTACAAAGGTCAGATTCCGGCTGAGGCATTACACGCGGAAGCATTAAAGCAAGGCCCATCTCCTGGGTCCCACAGCATTCTTTACGGGATCGGCAACTGGTATCTCTACAACGGTAGGAAGCTCGACGCACTTGAGGTTTTTCGTCAGATAACCGCGAGCGAGCAGTGGGCCAGCTTTGGTTACATCGCCGCCGAAGCAGAACTTACGTCATTCGACGGCGCCAGAGAACCCGCACAAAACCAAAGTGAGAGATTATTTGTGTCATTTCGTGTGGGTCAGTGGAAAAGCTCATCCACGAAATCACACGAAATCACACGAACTCGCACGAATAGGAGGTTGCCCGCCTTTACCTAAGGGCAACTCTCTACCATTCAAAAAGTCTCTAACTATTGAGTCCCCGCGGATTTTGGCTTTAAGTCGGGGAGGTGCGAGGTGTCACTCAAACGTTGGAAACAGTTTACCCCCTTCTACTTCTACACATCAGTTGCGCTCGTTCTCGGAATTGCACTGACGGTCAGTGAACCACTGCCTATTACCCAGACTTTAATACTACTTACCTGCGGTTTTTTAAGTTGGGGATTAGTCGAGTACGTTCTGCACCGTTTCGTCTTCCATCATGAGGCTAAGTCAGCAACTGGACGCAAGTTTGTTCATGCAGCGCATCTGTCACACCATGAAAACCC
>CAZNPP010000043.1:0-16383 GCA_964574785.1 uncultured Chloracidobacterium sp.
CGATACGCAAAGCTGGCGTTAGGACAACCTTTCTCGCCGGTTTTGCTGAACATCCTGGTTACATCCGTCTGCGACATGCGTTGCACGCACTGCTTCTTTACTGATGAACTCGAGGACAGGCCTCGTAAGAAGCTCCAGATGAAAACTCATGAGATTGAAAGAATCTCAGAAACTTTAGGCGGCAACCTTGGGGTTCTGATTCTTGCTGGGGGGGAACCTTTCACGCGAAAAGATCTGCCGGAAATAGCGCGCTCCTTCTATGCCAACAACAAACTCGAATCAATTTACATCATGTCTAATGGACAGATTCAGAAGCGGATCTTTCCAGACGTAACGAGAATCCTTGAAGAGTGCCCAAACCTGAATGTGACTGTGGCACTCGGGATTGATGGTCTAAAAACGGAGCATGAAAAGATTAGACAGAAACCAGGATCCTGGGACATTGCTATTAACACAGCGCGGCAGCTACAAGCCATTAAGAAAGAATACCCGCGACTGGACGTGCAGACGTGTACCTGCTTCATGAATTCCAATCAGGATACGATATTTGAGTGGTACGACTTTCTTAAATATGAACTGAAACCTGATAAAGTGAATTTTAACTACATCAGACCACCATCAGCCGATCCCAAAGAGCTTGATATTGATCACTCACGTTACGCTAAGCTCGCGCAGATGATTGACGAAGACTCGCGACGTGCCGCTATCAAGAATAACTACGGTGGTAACATTGGGTACTTTAAGGCTGCGATCGATATCTATATGCATGGCCTAATAGCGAAGGTTCAGGAGACGCAGAGTGCCCAGATGAAGTGTTACGCCGGAACCGCTGGAGGTGTCATATACGACGAGGGTACGGTCTCCTCCTGCGAGAATCTCGAACCAATCGGCAATCTTCGCGACTTCAATTGGAACTTCCAAAAATTATGGTTGTCTCCCGCAATGCAAGAACGACGAAGGAAGGCTGCAGATGGTTGCTTCTGTACTCATGAATCAAATAGTTACTATCCATCGCTACCTTTCAACCCGCGACACCTGATTCAGATCAAGAAACTCGAGCGGGAAATGAAGAAGGCACGAAAAGCCATTGACCGAGCTGAAAGCGAAGTTGATGGAGTGACAGTACAAGCCTGACGATCCTCTGAATAAATGTTCCGCGAGCGCGTACCGAAAATCCTCATTATCTCTTCAGATACCGGAGGCGGCCATCGCTCCGCGGCTGCCGCTATTGTCGCCGGAGTCCAGAAGTTCTTTGAAGGTGACGCTTACGCAGTCAGAGTTGTACGCGCTATCGAGGAGTCTCATGCGATCACCAAAAGGCTCGTGCAACTGTACAACTGGTTATTACGCAATCGGCAGCACTGGATGAAATACCTGTACTGGTGTGTTAACCGGTTTCGCCCTGAGACAAGAGAATTCTTCTACCGAAGAACAGTTGGGTACGCCGCTGAATTATTTGAGCGGTGGTGCCCACATGTTGTTGTAAGCGTTCATCCGTTGACCCAACATGTTTTCGCGCGGGTGCTAAAGGAATTAAAGCTCGCCGATCGGATCCCACTGGTTTCGGTTGTTACCGATCCTTGCTATGGATTCTGGAAGGGGTGGGCCTGTGACGATGTAACTCTTTATTTGGTGGCAAGCGAAGAAGCCCGGCAACAGTTGCTCGATTATGGTATTAGTCCGCAGCGAATAAAAATCTCAGGCATGCCGGTGCATCCTAAATTTGCTTTTCCTGGGGAGGAAGCCGCACAAGCTGCGCGTCGAGCCCTGGGACTTGATCCAGAAAAGTTTACCGTGTTCGTGAATGCCGGCTGGGTGGGTGGTGGCAACATTCCCCAGATTTTCCGAGAACTGGTGCGTGGCGAATTAGAGGTTCAAGCTATATTTCTTGCTGGTCGGAATGAACAGCTTAGAGCCTCTGCTGAATCCTTAGCGCTTACTGCAAACTTTCCAATTAAGGTGATTGGGTACTCCGATCAAGTGGAAGAATTGATGACGGCCGCGAACGTAATGATCTCGAAACTTGGAGGTCTGACAACTTTTGAAGCTTTGGCGTGTCGAGTACCAATCATCGCTGATGCCATAACAAAACCGATGCCTCAAGAGGCGGGCGCCGCAAAGTTAATCGTAAAACGTGGTGCCGGGGTTTTGCTCGAAAGGGCCAGCGATATTGTGCCTGTTATTCGACGCATGATGGAAGATACCGCACATTACTCGGCAATGCGCGCTGCCACAGTGGGGCTGGCACTTCCAAACGCAACCCGATATATAGTTGAAGAGATCGCGGCTCTAATTCCGGCTTCGGTAAAAAGCTCAGAAGAAGGGGTCATCACTGAAGCCGCTTCAGTTTGACTGTTACCTGTTTTCAGGATTTAATTCCCGCCAAAGAATTTCAGATCATGATTACCTGCCCGCTTATACCTCAAGCGGGCTTTTTAGGAGAATACTTAGCTGGTGAGTCTTCTGCTTGAAGCAAAACGCGCGTTCGTCACAGGGGGAACGCGTGGGATTGGTGCGGCCATCTGTGAGGTCTTTGCACGCGAAGGGGCTGATGTCGCGTTCAACTATGGTACGCGAGACGATCTCGCAGAAGCTACCTGTCAACGTATTCAAGCCTATGGAAGGCGGGCGCTGACCTTCAAGATATCCGTAACTGATCGCGTGGGCATGAAGCGAGTCACGCGTGAGCTAGTAGAGAAGTGGGGCGGAATCGATATTCTGGTTAATAACGCCGCCATCAATCGTGGCGATAACTTTGCAACAACGACAGATCGTGCCTGGGACGAAGTAATCCACACGAATGTCGACAGTCTGTTTGCGGTTACTAAGCCCATCTACAAGCAGATGATTCGCCAGCGGAGTGGCAGCATCTTGAATATCACCTCAATTGGAGCTATGCGGGCTTTGCCGACAGCAGTTCACTACGCTACCTCTAAGGCGGCGATGATCGGTTTCACCAAATGTCTCTCGCGCGAAGCAGGAACTTTTGGTGTTACGGTGAATGCTATCGCGGCAGGGATCTTCGACACAGACTTGGCGCAAGCCCTTCCCGATCGTCTGTTACAGATGCATCAGTTTTGGGCCTCGCGCGGGCGGCTCGGACGTCCTGAGGAGTTGGCCGAATATGCTGCTTTTATGGTCAGTGAGCGAAATAGTTTTATGAATGGTGAGGTCGTGATCGTCGACGGTGGAGCCATTACCTAACGGTAAATGGTCTATGGAACTGAAATTCGATTTCAGGTAGTTTTTTAAGTGTTTGACTTGCTGAATTTGCCCGCCTATGATGCGCTCATAATAGAGCGGATGACGTGACGACGGAGGGTAAGAATGGCAAATAATGAACTAGTTGAAAATCTAAATCGAGTTTTAAGCTTGGAGCTCGCGGCGGTAATTCAGTACCTGCAACACAGCTTTTTGGTAACGGGTCAAGAACGTGAAGTCTATTGTTCCTACTTCAGAGATCTCAGCGAAGAGTCGCATAAACACGCTCGCACCGTGGGCGATAAGATTGTGGCGTTAGGTGGGGTACCCACAGTTGAGCCTGCGATGATCAGGCAGTCTACGGATTTGAAGGAGATGTTGCGTCAGGATTTAGCGATGGAGCGAGAGGCGCTCGAGGCGTATATGGCAGCTTGGCGTTCATGCAAGGACGAAGACGCTCCTGTCCGCTTTCAACTCGAAGAGCGGATTTTCCAGGAGCAACTACACATTGATGAACTTGAAAAGTTGACCTCAGAGCGGAAGGCAAGTGTCACTCAGGAGAAGATCACTCTTCGTCAGGTCGGATAAGTTCGGGGTAGAATCCGAAAAACAAAGGGCAGTGAGAAGTTACTTCTCGCTGCCCTTTTTTCTTTTGAAGGGGAGGGGGTTTATGCGTTCAGAGGGAATTCGAGAATCCTTGCTGGCTTAAAGTCTCCGGTGCTTGCTTCATGTCGAACCATCTGGTGTTTGGCAGCAACTAATGAACGTTGCAGGTCACCGAGGCAATCACTCGGAACGCAAATGGTCTTTTGCCGGCACCAGCCCAAGCCCTCAGTCCAGGTTAGCTGCCTAATGACGACATTCGGCTGACCATCGAGGATTTCGAAGCGCACCTCAAACTTCTGCTGCTTCTGGCTTTCATCCGGTACATTTAACAGTAAATTATTGCCTTCTTGCACAGCCTTTGACTCCCAATGTCTAAAGAGTGGTTCCCGAAATTGAAAACCGTTTTCATTATCTATACTACGCTCCTTCACGTCAACCCCTTAAACATCCCTAGGGTAGCTAGTCTGTAATGCGCATTAGAGGAATGAAAAGGCTAAGGTTCCTGATCGCGAGGTGAGTCTTTTCTAGCTTTGAGCTTCTCTTCCAGGCTGCGCAGACTACGATACATTTCACCAAGTCGCCTAAACGCAGCCGTGGACCTAAGCCACTCGCGGTTGTCAAACGCTGGTATTCCCGACAGGACCTTTCCTGCAGGGACATCATGACTCGTTGCGCTCTTCGCTGTAAGCACAACGTCATCCCCGATCCTGAGATGACCCGCAACACCGGCTTGGCCCGCCAGCACTACGCGATTACCGATGTGAGAACTGCCTGCGAGTCCAACTTGAGCGCAGATTAAACTGTCTTCACCGATAGTGCAGGAGTGCCCGATTTGAACAAGATTATCGATCTTGGTTCCGCGCCCAATTCGAGTTTCGCCCACCGAGGCGCAGTCAATAGTGGTCCCAGCGCCGATCTCAACATCGTCTTCAAGAACCACTCGGCCCGTTTGGGGAATCTTAAGCCAGCGCCGGTCTTCATCTTTCGCGTAACCGAAGCCATCGCAGCCGATGACGGTGTTGTTGTGAATAATAACTCGAGCTCCAATTTGGCTCTTGGCACGAATAACGACGCCAGAATGAATCACTGAGCTCGGGCCAATGTTCACTCCTTCATACACAGTCACGTTTGGATAGATCTGGACTCCAGCAGCGATATTCACGTTACGTCCAATTACAGACAACGCACCAATCGATACTCCTTCGCCAATGTTTGCAGAAGAATCGATAACCGCTGTTGGGTGAATGAAGGGCTCTACGAGTGGTTCAGGATTGAATATGCGGAGCGCCCGGGTATAGGCCAAATATGGATCCTTCGAACGCAGTATTGCGATATCACTTTCAATTTTGCCATTTCTGGCAAGATAGATAGCAGAAGCTTTGGTTGCCTTTACCCGCGGCGTGTAGCGCGGATTAGCAAGGAAGGTGACCTGCCCAGGTGTGGCATCGTCGAGCCCTGCGGCCCCAACGATCTCCATATCTGAATCCGATTCAAGCTGAGCACCTGTTAGGCTGGCAAGTTCGGAAAGTTTCATGGTTGAAGTTTAGCGCACCCGTTTCACATTACTGAAACGGGATCAATTTCAAGATTATAGAAGCGGTGACTTAGTCCCCGAGCGGTGGCATTAGCTAATCCGGTATCTATCACTTGTCGCAGTTGCTTGCGGCTACGACTCTTTATCAACAATTGAATTCGGTGTTTACCTTTGAGGCGAGCAAGCGGAGCAGGAGCGGGGCCCATTATCCTGCAGAGTCTGTCACGATTTGCGGCCTCCAGATCTTTTCGTAGGGCTGTTGCTTCGACTTTTAATCGGCGCAGGTCAGGACCATGCAGAAGGATGATCGCAATTGAAACAAAAGGGGGATAAGCATGGTTCTTTCTATAGCGGATCTCTTCATTAAAGAACGCCGTGTAATCCTGGGCTTTGGCATGGCATACGGCATAATGTTCTGGGTGATAGGTTTGAATTAGTACTTCACCGGGTTGGTCCCCGCGTCCGGCCCTACCGGCTACCTGCGTAATTAGTTGAAAAGTCTTTTCTGCGGCTCGAAAATCAGGCAGCACAAGGCCAGCATCAACAGAAACAATTCCTACCAATGTGACATTTGGAAAGTCATGGCCCTTTGCGAGCATCTGCGTACCTACCAACATGTCTAAACGGCCCTCGCTGAAGTCAAACAGCGTTCGTTCAAACTGACGACGTCTTGCAGTGGTATCTCGATCAATGCGCGCGATGCGCAGGGTAGGGAATTGTTTCGTTAGGATTTCCTCAATCTGTTCGGTACCTTCACCTACATAGTAGATGTATTCGCCATCACACGCAGGGCACCGTGAAGGGGCTGGTTCGCTGTGGTTGCAGTAGTGACAAATGATGGTTCGCTGGCTGCGGTGATAGGTTAGCGTCACATCGCAGTTTGGGCATTGAATCATCTCTCCGCAAGAGCGACACAGAACGGAGCTCGAGTATCCTCTTCTATTCAGAAGTATGATCGATTGCTCGCCTCTGTCGTGTGTTTGCGTGATTGAGGCCAGCAATTCATCCGAAAAAATCAGAGGTCGCCCGTGCCGCGAAAACACTTCACGCATATCGATTATGCGAGCTTGTGCCAGTGGCCGTTTACCCATTCTTTCAGGAAGTTCGAGATAGTGATATTTGCCTGTCTGCGCATTGTGAAACGACTCGAGGGAAGGTGTAGCTGACCCAAGGATAACTACTGCTGACTCCTTTTGTGCCCGCACGATAGCTGTGTCCCGACCATTGTAGATGGGGGAGTCTTGCTGCCTATAACTGCCCTCGTGTTCTTCGTCGACAATTACCAATCCAAGATTCTGCAAAGGTGCAAAAACTGCGGAACGCGTACCAATAACAACCCGAGCCTCTCCGGTTCGCACTCGCGTCCATTCATCAAAACGTTCACCTTTGGACAGCGAGGAGTGAAAAATCGCTACCTGATCTCCAAAGTGCGCTCGCAACCGTTGCGAAAATAATGGGGTCAGCGCTATCTCAGGGACAAGCATCATTGCCGAGCGTTCGAGTTGGAGTGTTAGCCGCATTGCACGAATGTACACTTCAGTCTTTCCGCTACCGGTGACTCCGTGGAGTAGAAATGTTCTAAAAATCTTTTCCTTAAGCGGCCCTTCGATTTCCTTTAGCACCACTTCCTGCGATTTAGTTAAGCGATAGTCCTGTGCGGCTGGTATTCTAGTTGTTGCTAAAGGGTCACGCCGAACTGGTATGGCGATCAATTCAACAATCCCTTTTTTCTTAAGCGTGTTTATGGTTGAAATATTGACATTGATTTCTTCGAGAAGGTCTTTTAATGGCAGTGTTTTCGCCTGTTCGAGTTTCGCTATGACCTTGCGTTGTGCTTCATTGAGCCGTAAATCAGTCGACGCGGAGTTTAGTCGTACGGCCCGTTTGTGCTTGGCTTTCGTGAAGCGTTTTTGAGTGTGCTGGAATCCAAGAACGATCCCAGCCTTTTCAAGTTCTCGAACTGCCTTGACTGCCTGCTGTTTTCCAACCAGCGTCACCAACTGATCAAGACTGATCTCACCTTTCTCACTGATTATGTTTATCACTTGACCCTTAATGGTCGAACTGCCTGTAAGGCGGTGCTTTTGTGTACCATTTACAAGTGACAGGATGCGTTCAGAGGATGCAGTGATTCCAGGAGGCAATGCTGCCTTTAAAACCTCACCCCAGGGAGCTCCGTAGTATTCCGCAATCCAACGCGTTACTTCTAATACTTCAGGGACAATCATTGGCTCCTTGTCCAGGAGTTCGATTGCATCCTTGATTGCCTCTTCGTGAAGCTTTTGGCCACTGGAAAGCTGATCCCTAATCGCGACGATGTAGCCCGTAACTAATGTGCTATTCAGAGGCACCACGATACGTGCGCCAGGTTGAGCGAGACTACTTATAGTTGGCGAAAGCTTGTAAGTGAAAGGATGTGCGACATTAAGCGGTAGGGCCACCTCGGCGTACTTTTCTGACGTTATTTGAGGTGAGCCTTTGGGTGAGATCTTAAACTCGGTAGGATGTGGCACGAAGCAAAAGTTAACTCGAAATGCTAAATAACGAAAGAGGATGAGGAGAGGTCGCGTTAATCAAGTAGTGTTATTCTCATCCAGGTAATCACGAACTTTTTTCATGTCGTCCCACGTCTCTCGCTTTTTCGTGGGGTCGCGAAGCAAATAGGCCGGATGAAAAGTGGGCATAACCTTAATCCCTTTGTACTCTTGAAATCTCCCCCGGATCTTTGAGATTCCTTCTTTGGTCTCAAGCAGGTTCTTCATGGCCGTATTTCCCAAGACAACTATCACCTCTGGTTGAACGGCAGCGATCTCACGAAGAATATAGGGCTTGCACATTGACACTTCGTCCGGCGTCGGCGGTCTGTTGCCGGGTGGCCTGCAGCGGTTGATGTTGCCAATCAACACTTCTTCACGCTTGTACCCGATGGCCTCAATGATTTTCGTGAGCAGTTGTCCGGCCTTACCGACAAACGGACGAGCTTGCTCGTCCTCATCGGCCCCTGGAGCCTCACCGACAAACATCAGGCGAGCGTTACGGTTTCCTTCGGTATTAACGATATTGGTTCGTCTTTCATAAAGAGGACACCGCCGGCAGTTAAGAAGTTCGCCATGTATCTGTTCGAGCGATTCGCCGGAGCGCGATGCTCTCTCAACAGGTACTTCCCGGTCAGTAAAAAGGCTGTTGCGGGAGATCGGTCTTAGGTTATTCAGCGCGTCCGGTTTGGACTGAGACCCAGCAGGTGATCGATCTCTTTCCGGAGTTCTTTCAGCATTGATCAATTCGACGCCCAGCTCTCCAAATGCTTGAAGATGTTCCTTAGTGCTTTCTACTAGAGAGAGCAGCTCGTCCTTAAGAGAGGTTTCAGAGAGAGATGTTTTAGATTTCATAATCCAGAGTCAGGAGTCAGAAGTCAGTCAGGAATCAGGAGTCGAAACGATGAAGAATGAAGCCGCATCACTCATCACTGATATCACTGATCACTCATCACTCAGTCTTCAACGGCTCGGTCTCTCGCAGCTTCTTCACTTCATTAAGAATGTGGTCGGCCGCTTCTTTCTTACTCATCAATGGCAATTGAATCGTGGATTCATTGGGCCTCGTTATAATCGTTATTTCATTAAAGTGGGAATCAAAGCCGCTATTGGGTTGGGAAATGTCATTCGCAATCACCAAGTCGAGATTTTTTTTCCTGAGTTTTTCCAGCGCATTTTCGATAATATTGTCGCTCTCGGCAGCAAAACCTATTACCAAAAGACCATCCTGACGGGATGAGGCGACCTCTTGCAGGATATCCCGCGTGCGCTCGAGAGTGAGCGCAAGAACCGGCTCATTTTTCTTAATCTTCGTTCTCGCTTTGTTTGCTGGTCTATAATCAGCAACAGCGGCCGCGCCCACAAAGACAGACGTCGCTGAAATCTCATTCATCACGACCTGGTACATCTCCTCGGCTGAGACAGCCTGTAACACACGAATGTTCGATGGCGCACTAGCGGTTGTGGAGCCCGCAACAACAGTAACGATGGCGCCACGCTTTTGCGCAGCCTCAGCTAAGGCAAAACCCATGCGCCCCGACGAGCGATTAGATATGAATCTGACCGGGTCAATATCTTCGCGAGTGGCTCCGGTGGTAATTAAGAAACGTTCACCAGCTAGATCCTTTTGGCTATGATTCTGGAGCAGATCAAGGGCGGCTGCGACAATACGATCAGGGTCGCTCAGCCTTCCTGGGCCGACTGTGCCACAAGCCATCTCGCCTTCGTCAGGTTCTAGTATGATAACTCCGTGTTCCTTTAATACCTTCAGGTTATTCTGCGTAGCAGGGTGATGCCACATTGCTGTGTTCATCGCTGGGGCAATAAGAACAGGAGCAGTGGAAGCCAAATAAGTTGTTGTTAAGAAGTCATCGGCTACACCATTTGCGAACTTAGCTATCAAGTTCGCAGTTGCCGGAGCGACAAGAAACAGATCGACGGATTGAGAAAAGATTATATGTGCGATTGGATCTGGATTGTCGGGAGCGTAATCATCTACCAACACGTGAGATCCGGAGAGGGCCCTAAAAGTAAGAGGTTGAATAAACTCGCAGGCACGCTTCGTCATGGCGACTCGCACCGTACAGCCGGCACGCTGTAAGCCACGAAGGATCTCGACCGCTTTATAGGCTGCAATTCCGCCACTGACGCCTAAAGCTATCTTCTTGCCGTCGGTGGAACTTTTTGAGGTTTCAGCCATCTGGCGGAGTCTTCAAACTTACTTAACGGAAATTGAAGATCAATGTAACATTGCTGAAATTACCGTGCAATGTTGGTCTTCTTGAATGTTATATATAATCTCGGGACAACCGCTTGAAATCTAATTGCCGATGGGAAGTTTTGGTCTACTCTTTCTGAGCGTACTGACAGTAGGTACCTTTTTGGCGCCTGGTCTAGCAGTCCAGGGGGGTAGCGACGAGGAGTTCGGTCCGGTAGTCCGCGCGTATCTTGGTTACTTAAAGAGTGAACAAGAAGTAGTAGATGACCGGGTTAGCCGACATGAAGTAAGTCGGGTGTACTTCCGGCGTAACTCCAATAGAATAAGGGCCCTTAGACAGATGGCAATCCGGATTGCCAGAGAAAGTGGCAACGATTACCTTCCCGAGCTCGAAGCTATAGCCCGTGACGAATTTGGGACACTTTTCGAGCGCGCGCCTCGACCTGACGCGCTGCGTATTGGAGATGTGTACCAAAATACGTTCAGATATTTGGGCTCGGTCAATGCGAATGAGCTGTTTTATATCTTTGCACGTTTAGATCCTTATGAGCAGGCAGAATTGGTCGAGAAGAAACCCACCACTGGAGCTGACGATAGTTCCGAAGGAGCGGATCGAAATACGCGGGCTTTCAAACCCTAAACAAGAGTCATCCAGGTCTCCAATACTGCGATCATACCCTGCAACGTTGAGTTAAAAGTTCTAGACGGCATTGGGCCCGCATGGTATCTTTGGTGCGCGATTCAAAAAAGCACAGTTTTGTGCCAATGTACGACCAAATGATTGTTGACAGAGTGCTGTTATTCGTGTAATAAAAGCCCGGTGCTTAAGCCTTTGCGGACGCGAGTTTAGACTCGAAGCGATTCGCAGTGGCAGCGAGACGAGAAAGGTGAATAACCTCCGTCTTCACGGTCTCGAGCCATCTTGCACGCAATCAAGATTTTCTTTGTTTCACTATACGGGAGGAAAGTTAATGATCAGCAAAACTTGGAGCCGCAAGTCCATCGCGGTCTGTGCAGCAGTTGCCGTTCTCAGCGTCTATTCGATGGTTGTATTGGCGGCGCCGGGAGCGAAGGCTTCTTCTGGCGAGTTGTCCATCACCGGGCAAGTTACCGTCAACGGCCAAAAGGTGATCTCTGGTGGTACCGTTTTCTCTGACAGTGTTGTAGTTACCTCAGAGGCAAGCAGCGCTATTGTCAGCATTAGTAAGGTTGGCAGGATTCAGTTAGCCCCCAATTCGAGTATGAGGCTGAGTTTTTCAGATGGCAGCATTGCGGGACTGCTGGATGCTGGTAGTGCGCATCTTTCAACTCTCGAGGGCATTACAGTCAACATTACTACTAAGGAGGGTTCGGTAGCAGTTGATGGCAGCGAGGCTACTTCATTTACAGTAAATGCCAGTAATGGAAATACCGTTCTGGCAACTGAGATGGGATTGGCTGAACTGATCTCCAGTGGCACAGTCACCCACGTCGCTGCTGGTGAAAGCGCAACAGCTGGAACACCTAATCCTCTGCCACAAGACGATGGTGGTTTAAGTGGTGGGGCCTTGGCTGCACTGTTACTAGCGGTGGGTGGCGCCGTGGCTTTGATCATCTACGCTACCACGCATAATAACGATCTTAATTTCGGTGGTACCGTAAACGTCGTTAGCCCGACCAAGTAATCGGCTGAATTGGGCTTATACACAAACACTGCGACTTGCCTAACAAGTTCGCGGTTACTCGAATTAATTCAACCTTGCGGGTCAGACGAGACGTGTTTGACCCGCAAGGTTTTGACTGTAAGCAGTTATTACCCTCCTGAAGTAAGGGAAGATTCCCGATGCATATTGCTGTAGTCGGAACAGGTTACGTTGGATTGGTTACCGGCGCTTGTTTTGCCGAGTTTGGGGTTGACGTTACCTGTGTGGATGTTGATAGCGAAAAGATAGCTAATTTAACGGCCGGCGTAATACCCATCTATGAGCCAGGACTCGAGCACTTAGTGGCAAAGAATTCTCATGCTGGTCGCCTCAGATTTACTACCGATATAGGGCAGGCCGTCGAGCAGGCTTTAGTAATCTTCTTAGCGGTTGGTACACCGCCGAGACCTGATGGCTCTCCAGATCTTAGCTTTGTCGAAACGGCCGCGAAATCAGTAGCCGAACACATGAACGGCTATAAGGTGGTGGTGACGAAGTCTACGGTGCCCATCGGCACTGGCGAACACCTGCGAAATCTTATTCGGGAAAATCAGAGAGCTCGCGTGAATTTCGGGGTTGTGTCCAACCCGGAATTCCTACGTGAAGGCGCCGCAATCAACGATTTCATGAGACCAGATAGAGTGGTTATTGGCAGCCGCGACGAAGAGGCGATAGCGATCATGAAAGACCTGTATCGGCCTCTTTACTTGATCGAAGCACCTTTCGTCATAACTTCCCTCGAAGCCGCGGAGTTGACCAAATACGCTGCGAATGCATTCCTGGCCACTAAGATTTCTTTCATAAACGAAATTGCGAACCTTTGTGACAGGATTGGTTGTGATGTGCACGATGTAGCCAGAGCAATGGGAATGGACCGCAGGATTGGTAGCAAGTTTCTCCATCCCGGTCCAGGTTTTGGCGGATCTTGTTTTCCTAAGGATACGCAGGCTCTCGCCTCTGTCGCCCGCAAGTTCAATTGTGATTCGCTAATAGTGGAGGCGGTTGTGGAGGTCAACCGGAAACAACGACAGGCTATGCTATCGAAGATCGAGGATCTTGTAGGTAACCTGAAGGAAAAAACTATTGCAGTGCTTGGGCTTGCTTTTAAGCCGGAAACCAACGATATTCGCGAGGCCCCCGCAATCGAAATCATTAATCACCTTCTTGAGAGAGGCGCTACTGTTCGGGCCTACGATCCAGTTGCTATGTCGGAAGCCGCAAAAGTGCTTCCCCAAGTCGATTATGCTGAGGATGAATATGCCGCAGCAACCGGAGCTGATGCTCTCGTCTTCATGACTGAATGGAACCAGTTTCGTGCATTGAATATGAAGCGAATTCACGACCTTATGAGATCTCCGAGAATCGCCGATTTGAGAAACATCTACCAGCCCGACGATATGCGAGAATTTGGTTTCACGTACGTGGGCGTTGGCAGGTAGATCTAATATGGCTAGATCAGAAACAGTACTTGTAACTGGTGGCGCCGGCTTCATAGGTTCTCACATTGCAACTTCGCTTGTTGAGAGCGGTGCCCGAGTCCGGATTATTGATGACCTTTCCACAGGCAAGCGTGAAAACCTTTCCCACATCGGTGGCGACATAGATCTGATAGAAGCAAGTCTCACGGATGAGAGGGTTTTAAGCCGCTCTCTGGAAGATGTGGATTTGGTGTTTCATGAAGCAGCAATTCCTTCGGTCCCGCGCTCAGTTGAGGATCCTCAGCAGACCCATGTCGCATGTGTAGAAGCAACCTTCTCGCTCCTAATGGCGGCTCGTGATAGGAATGTGCGGCGAATAGTCTATGCAGCTTCCAGTTCCGCCTATGGAGACCAGCTAACACTTCCTAAGCTAGAGAGCATGCGGCCTGAGCCACTCTCACCTTACGCAGTAGCTAAACTTGTAGGTGAATACTATTGTCAGGTATTCACCCGAGTATATGGTCTTGAAACCATTGCGCTGAGATACTTCAATGTCTTTGGCCCACGGCAAGATCCAAGTTCCCCATATTCAGGGGTTGTGTCCCGCTTTATTGCCGCGCTGTTGGGAGATAAGAGGCCTGAAATTTACGGTGATGGCGAGCAGACAAGGGACTTCACCTACATAGAGAACGTTGTCGATGCGAATCTTAAAGCGGCTACAAGTTCCAAGGGGGTTGGCGAGGTAATAAACATTGCGAACGGTCAACAGGTTACCCTTAACCAGTTGCTTGCAGAGCTAAAAGATCTGACTGGAAAAAAGGATGTGGAAGCGGAGTATCACGATAATCGAGTCGGGGATGTCCGGCACAGCCTCGCTGATATTACACTCGCTCGCGAGTTGCTCAACTTTGAACCTCACGTGGGCCTGCGTGAAGGGTTAAAGAGAACCATTGATTGGTGGAAAGAAACCAAATTAAACCGAGCCTGAGAACCTGGACTTCTCCTCACATAAACCCCGTAATGAGTTGGTATATGGCTGTCGGGCCACGCCTTTATCAGTAATAATTGCGGCGATCAATTCGTTTGGTGTGACATCGAAGGCTGGATTGTGTACTTCGATGTTGTCTGGACCAAGTTGTTGCTCACCGATGTGTGTTATCTCCCTTCGATCCCGTTCTTCGATGGGTATCTGATCTCCAGAAGATAGTGAAAGATCAAGCGTGGTAATTGGGGCAGCAACGTAGAACGGTATGTTGTGCTGCTTCGCAAGCACAGCCACCATATAAGTCCCAATCTTATTAGCAGTGTCTCCGTTTGCTGCTATTCGATCAGCGCCTACCACGACGCAATCGACCTTTCCATTCTTCATCACGTGACCAGCCATGTTGTCAGTAATCACAGTGACAGGAATATTGTCTTTCGCCAGTTCCCAGGCTGTTAGCCGCAAGCCCTGAAGGAACGGTCTTGTTTCGTCGGCAATTACGGCGACGCACTTGCCCGCATCACGAGCCCCGCGGATAACGCCTAAAGCGGTCCCGTAATCTCCTGCCGTGGCCAGTGCACCGGCATTGCAGTGGGTTAGCACGGTCGAACCGTCAGCGATCAGTTCAGCGCCAAAACGTCCAATAGCGCGATTGGCTTCCAAGTCCTCTTGGAAAATCTTTTGAGCTTCCTCAATGAGTGCCTGTTTGATCTCTTTGACATCCGCGGTTCGAGCTTTTTCGCGGGTAAGCGTTTGGCGCATGCGCTCAATGGCCCAAAAGAGGTTTACAGCCGTCGGGCGCGTTTTACTCATCACATCACACATATACAGAAAGTCGTCTTCGAGATCGGCAACTGCCGTACCGACGGATTGCGATGCACCCAGAGCAAGGCCCATCGCAGCTGAGACGCCGATTGCTGGCGCGCCGCGAACGGCCATATTCCTGATAGCGTCTGCGACTTCTTCGTACGAACGCAAGATCAGGTACTTCTCCTCATTTGGCAGGAGGCGTTGATCCAACATGCGGATCCCTTCAGATGTCCATTGGACCGTTTCGATCATCGGATTAACTTCCTTTAGTGGTGGAAGAACCCGCAGATCTTAATGGACGGGAACTCCTGAAGCAAAGCCAACGGTTCCGAGTTCACTGAGCTTGAGCAATAACGTCGGCAACAGAGATAACTTTTACCCGCTGGCGTCCTTTACCGCAAAAACGATAACTGCTTGATGGAGCAGAAGGACTATGGGAAAAAGCTTGAGATTCAGCATGCTTGGTCTCGAGGGCACAATTCAAACTGACTCTACTAATGGATTTTTGCCCGTCGGCGTGACAGACTCCCATATTGGTCAGAAACGAGAGGTAAAGTCCTCCAAGCAGTGAACCAGCAATTCATATGGTCCACAAGGTACTTACCCATAATTGCCTGAATTTAGCCCTAGTTGAGGGAGAGTTGGTGGTTTTATAGAAGTCGCCCATTCCCGGTTGTACTTTGGAAGGTCGTTACAATACTGGCCTCTGCTCTCCTCATTGTTATTGGAGCGAACATAGGAACCTTAAATGGTCAAAGGGAGGTGAGGATGAACTTCGCGGCATCAGCTAACATTCAGTCGTCGATGGACATTAAATTCTCTTACATCGACCGAACAGGAAAGATTGTCATTGACGCCAGCGCTTATGAAAGCGGCGGAGGTTTTTCGGAGGGCTTGGCTCCCGTCTTGGACCCGCGGAAAGGGTGGGGATACATCGACAAAACAGGGGCGTTCGTGATACCGCCAAAGTTTGAAAGCGCCTTACGCTTTAGCGATGGACTGGCTGCTGTTTTGTTGAATGACAAGTGGGGCTTCATTAATAAGAACGGGATTCTGGTGATCGACTATCAGTTCGACTGGGCCGCCGAGTTTTCTGAAGGAGTTGCGGTAGTTCAACGGTCGCTAACACCTCGGAAGCCGAAGGTGCCTCCACCTACGGGGTCAGACATTAAGCCCTACTCGGTCATTGTGGAGGTCTGGAATCTACTAGAGGATGACGATGACAAACTAGGACACGAATATGCTGAGTTCTTGATAATAGACACCGCCGGGCAAATCTTAGCAATTCTCGAACGGACGAAGGCGGAAGTTAATATCGACTATGCCAGATTTTCTGAAGGAGTGCTCTGTGCCTATAGCCCGGAGAAGGATGCGATGGGCTATATCAATAAATCTGGC
>CAZNPP010000043.1:16483-27695 GCA_964574785.1 uncultured Chloracidobacterium sp.
GGCTATATCAATAAATCTGGCGAGTTTATCATACAACCAAAATTTTCGGAGGCCGGTCCATTCTCAGAGGGACTCGCCAGAGTCGCTGTGATCGAGAACGGGATCGAGAAGCTAGCATTCATTGATAAGAAAGGTGACTTTGTAATACCGCCAACATTCAATACCGACTTCGACTTTCGACGTAACTCAAGCGGTTTTTCGGAGGGACTGGCTGCCTTATCCGAAGGTCTTAATCCGTCGCGGACGAAGGAATCAACATTCGTCTACATTGATAAGACGGGAAAAATAGTGTTAGCCACTGAGTTCTTTTATGCCGGCGAATTCCGCGATGGTTTAGCACTTGTTTATAGTGACAGAACAAATCTAAACGGTTTCATAGATACCTCAGGCAAGGTTGTCATACCATTGCAGTATAAAGTTGCAAACGATTTCTCTGAGGGTTTAGCGCTCGTGGGCCGCTAGTCCATGAGCCGTAACCCTGGGTCGCTGAGGGTTCTGGTTCGCTCAGAAAAAAGGGCGCCGACTCAGCCTGTCGTAAGCGCCAACCGCGTCGTTTTCTCCAATTGCTCGCGAATGGTTGCGTCAGTCTGTTGGGCGGCAAAGTTCTTATAGCGGAAGCTCCGGTTGACACTTCTAAATCCTGCGTGATACTGTCCGGCTCGTTTCGATTCAATTGATCTTTTAAGTAGAAAGTGACCTGGGTGCCCCATCGTCGGGGAGAATAGGGAAGCGGGTGAGAATCCCGCGCGGTCGCGCCACTGTGATGAGTAGGCTCTCAGCAGATAGCCCACTCGAAGCCAGGAGACCTGCCCGTGTTGCTTTGCTGCCTTTTATGAACGCTTCGCGCAAAGGTGTTCAGGCTGCTTAGGTCTGCGCTAGATTCCCTAATACCCGCAAAGTCCTGCCGACGCCTGCTTCCTTTCTATACGAAGCACTCGGCGGGGCTTTTTGTTATCAACAGTATTTAAATCGTGTCCTCCTACACTGCTACTTCTAGCGGCCGTGTTCTCGCTCTTCGCCTGTTCCGGTCCCAATCCTCACCAGCAAACAACAGAGACCAGGGAGGTGATTGATGAAGCCGGAAGAACAGTTCGTGTCCCTATCAATATCGATAGAGTTGTCTCACTCGCTCCAAACCTTACCGAAATTGTTTTTGCGATAGGAGCTGGCAAGCTACTAGTCGGTAATACCACCTTTTGCGATTATCCTCCCGAGGCCAAGTCCATCGACAAGGTGGGTGACACACTTCAACCAAGTATCGAACGGATTATCGCCCTGCAACCGCAACTAGTACTCGTATCCACTGCCTCCCAGTTAGAAGCTTTCACGAAACAGTTAGATGAGCGAGGTATCGCAGTTTACGTGAATGACCCCAGGGATCTTCATGGCGTCTTCATTTCGATACGAAACATTGGAAACTTGCTTTCTCACCACAACGAGGCTGAAGCGCTCGTGAAACAATTGCAGGCCCGAGTTGCCGCCGTCGAGGAAGCAGTAGCTGAGCGTGGACCAATCACTGTCTTTTATCAACTTTCCGCGGAACCGCTTTACACCGCGGGCCAAGATGCTTTTGTTACCGATCTAATCGCACGCGCTGGCGGAATCTCGGTCACCGCTACGATTCCCGGCGCCTGGCCAATCTACAGCGGGGAATCGGCCCTGGCTGCGCGACCGGATGCGATCATCCTACCAACCGGTGGCTCCATGGGAAGTGGCAGCGCGGAGGTAGCAACGGTGCTGAAGAGATCACCTGCGGTTCTTAACGGGCGAGTTTACAAGATCAATGATGACTATCTGGCGCGCCCAGGACCAAGAGCAGTAGATGGGCTCGAGGAACTAGCGAAGGCATTCCATCCCGAGGCTTTTAAGTAATGACTTCAGCAGCGATTACAAAACGGATTGGGCGAAATAGCTTTGCGGATGCACGACTTACATTTCGCCGCACGATTCTGGCCTGCACAACTCTTTTGCTAGTACTTATAGCTGTTGTTCTCGGAACTTCGCTACTCGGAAGTGAGCAGCTTCCTGCTCGATCCTCTATATGTGCTCTCATAACTTTGGGAACCCCTTGCGGATTAAGCACTGAACAAGCAGCGATCCTTTTTGATATTCGTCTACCGCGCATCATTCTCGCAGCATCTGTTGGAGCCTCGTTGGCGGCTGCCGGTGCAAGCTATCAGGCTCTACTTCGAAACCCTCTCGCAGAACCTTATCTACTCGGTATTTCGAATGGCGCAGCGGTCGGGACGATGCTTGCTTTGGTTTTCTTTGGTGCCTTTGAATGGAGCAGACCTGTGATGGCCTTTTCGGGGGCCCTAATAGCCACAATGGTTGTTTACCAGTTAGCACGAGGAAAAGCGGGGGCCACACCGGAACGTCTCATACTGGCTGGAGTAATTGTAACCACTTTTCTTTCTTCGATAATCGTCTTTGTAACGACACTCATGGACGCTACCAGAATCCGCTCGTTCACGTTTTGGTTGCTCGGAGATCTGTCAGGAACGACCACTTCGCTTCTTGTACTTGCAGCCGTTGTTGCGATAGCTGGGACAGCGGTACTTGCGGCCAACGCGCGTTCATTGAACCTCCTCATGCTGGGCGAGCGCGATGCCTTTGATTTAGGAGTCGAAGTGGGAAGGGTGCGTTTACTTGTCTTCATCACAGCTAGTTTATTGGTTGGTAGTTCAGTAGCTTCGAGCGGCTCTGTTGGATACGTTGGTTTGGTGGTTCCTCACCTGGTTCGGCTTTCACTTGGAAGCGACAATCGACTCACAATTCCGGCAGCCGCACTTGCAGGTGCGATCTTCGTAGTGGTAGCCGACACAATAGCCCGGTCGATTATTGCACCGCGCGAACTACCTGTGGGTGCTATCACGGCTCTCGTTGGCGCTCCCTTGTTCATCTACCTGTTAAAGAGAGGCACTCACTGATGCTTGAAGCACGTCAGTTAACCATCAAGTATGATTCTCGAGTAGCGGTAGATGACTTGTCTCTCAACATCAAGAAGGGGCAGATAACGGCGATCATTGGATCAAATGGCGCAGGTAAATCGACTTTACTGCGAGTTCTCAATAGCAGTATCAAGCCAGCTACAGGTGAGGTGATACTGGATGGCGCACCGATTCAAAGCTACACGCGGCAGCAAATCAGCAGACGCATTGCAGTTGTGGCTCAGGAAGCAGACTTGCGCTTCCCGGTTACGGTTTTGGAGTTTGTACTGGGGGGACGTTACGCCTGGGCAAGTACGAGCGCCTGGGGTTGGGAAACGGAACGCGATATCGAGGTTGTGAGTGGGGTTCTTACTGAAACTGAGTTGGACCAATTAAGCCATCGGCTAATGAATGAACTGTCGGGAGGTGAGCGTCAACGTGCGATTCTCGCGCGAGCACTCGCTACCGAAGCTCGGATGTTATTGCTGGATGAGCCCACGGCAAATTTGGATCTGGCCCACCAGGCGGCGCTCCTGGCGCTTGTACGTAGCCGTTGCGAGAGTCGCGAAACGGCAGCGGTTGTAGTTACTCACGATGTGAATCTGGCCGCCGAGTTTGCTGATTATGTTTTGCTAATGAAAGAAGGAAGGATGATTTCGTATGGACCACCACCTCAGGTTCTGACACCGGAACTATTGAAGGAAGTTTTTGCCGTAGACGTATTAGTGGACGCACATCCCGTCTCGGGAGTGCCAAGGATAACGCCGGTGCATGAGACGCGCCGGTAATCAAAAAACAAAGAGCCGAGTGTGCAGGGAAGGCGGTGAAAACCCGCCACTGCCCGCGCAACTGTAAGCAGCGACAACGTTCCCACATGCCACTGTTTCATGGAAATGGGAAGGCGGGAACGGAGGCGATTCTCTTAATGAGAGTCATGTCTGCGAGTCAGGAAACCTGCCCTTGCTCGATTCAGCTCGCACTGCGACGGGCAGGAGAAGCTACCATGAAAAATAATTCAAACTTGTGGACAACCACATTGGCTTTGTTAGTTCTTTTTCCGCTAACCAGCTTTGCTCAATCATCAGCCTCGCTTCGAGGGTCCATCAAAGACGAGCAAGGCGCGAAAATCGCCGGGGCCGAAGTTCGTCTGACACTCTCCGATAGCACCCAGCTATTTGCTTTCAGTGACGCAACTGGATCTTTTGAGTTTAGGAACCTTCGAGCCGGCGATTATCTGATTGAAGTTCGTGCTAAGGGCTTTTCCACTCTGACGTCTGAGCGACTCAGAGTGGACCAGGGCGCCGCGGTTCAGGTTGACCTTGAGCTTAAAGTTGCGGCCGTAAGTGAGAGTGTCATCGTCACAGCCACAGGGCTACCCCAGCGGCCCGAAGAGGTTTCTAAAGTAGTATCAGTGCTTGATTCTCGCGATATCGAAGATAAGCGTGAACTAACACTAACTGAATCACTTCGAGGAATTCCCGGAGTCAGGGTCCAGCAACAGGGCTCCCCAGGCGCTCTCACTACTGTGCGCTTAAGAGGGCAGCGCAACTTTGATACGTCCGTCACTCTTGATGGGTTAAGGGCGAGAGATGCTTCCGACATTAACGGGTCGGCAGTATCGCTCCTTACAGATCTCATACCTGTAGGGATTGATCGAGTTGAGATACTTAGGGGCTCAGGTTCCTCGATCTATGGAACCAATGCAATCGGCGGGGTAGTAAATATGGTTCCGGTGACGGGCGCTTCTGGCTTACATTTCGAAATGGGATTAGAGGGCGGTGGACTTAAAACGTTTAGAGAGCGATTTCAGGTCGCCGGAGGAGGAACGCGGGTAGGCTACAGTTTGGGGTTGACGCGCCTCGACGTTAGACGAGGAATTGATGATCAGGATGAGTATGGAAATTCTGCTGGCAGTGGTCGTATTCAATTCAATCTTACCCCCAGCATAATGGTCTCAGGAAACGGCTATGGGACCATCGCAAATGCGCGTGTGAACGACAGCCCCTTTGCTCTAGCGCAAGCGTTCACGAGTGCTGAACCGTTTCCAAGCGCTATTGCAGGAGTAACTTTTCAACCCGACTTTAATAACCCTGATCAAGGCCGCCGAAGTCGTTTGTTGATCGGTTCCCTGCGACTGTCCCATGGAATTAATGAGACGTTCTCATACACGATTGCATATCAGCGTGTTTCAGCTAACCGTCGTAATTACAATGGACCTGAAGTTGATCCACGATTTGCCTCTTTTCTGCCATTTGGAGATTTCGAATTCATGTTTGTTAGTCGGGGCATCACGGATACGCTCGATGGTCGCATGAACGCCCGTCTCGGAAGCAGAAACGTTTTCACCATTGGTTTTGAGGCCGAGTTCGAGTCGATGTTCCAGCAGTCAATCCCATCCTTTAGCGCCTTTAACAATACTACTGACCGGCAACGCACTTTCGCAGTGTTCGGACAAAACCAGATTCTGTTATTCGATGAACGCTTACAGTTGTCGCTTGGGCTACGGGGGCAGTTCTATCGGGTAAGAGCGGCTGACAGGCCGGGTTTCCTTAACAATATCGAGCCTGAAAAATCGCTCACTGCTGATGGCTCGATATCCTATTTTTTCCATTCAACGGCAACCAAGTTTCGGGCTCACATTGGCAATGGTTTTCGGGCTCCTTCTCTTTTTGAGCGATTTGGCGAAGGTGTGTTTCCTAACATCGGCTTAACGCGTTTTGGAGATCCCACGTTGAAAGCTGAACAGTCAATCAGTGTCGACGCAGGGATCGATCAGCGCTTGGGTGACAGGATAGTCTTCGGCTCAACGTACTTTTACACCAGATTGCAGAGGGTAATCGAATTCACTGGATTCGAGGAGGATCCTCTGGGGGTAGGCCGGTTCAGTGGATATGTGAATCGCGGCGGAGGCTTAGCTCGAGGTGTTGAAAACTTTCTCGAGACGATGCCATGGCACACGACGAACATTCGGGTTTCCTACACCTATACAAATAGCGATCGCTCAACAATTTCGAGGGGATTACAACCACAATACGTAATTCCGAGAAACCTCTTTGGGTTAACTGTGAATCATCGCTACCGATCGTTTGCTGTCAATCTTGATCTTAATCATACTGGACCCTACATCGCTCCGGTATTCGAGAACAACTTTCCCTTCAGATCCGCAGAGCTCAAATTTAGTGGTTATACGAAGCTTGATCTGTTTGGGAGTTACGAGAGGAGAGTCTCTGAGCGGGTGACGGCGTCGTTATTTGCTGGCGCCGACAATATATTTAATCAGGAATATTTCGAGAATGGTTTCCGCGCCCCGGGCATAGTGGCTCGCGCCGGAGTGACATTTAAGTTCTAGGCTGAGCGAGCAGAAGTCAGGAGTCAGAAGCCTTCGGAATTCTTAGTCCTCTGCAGAAACTCCTCAGACAAAGGACCAAGCAAACCAGAAAAGTCAGTTGTCGACAGTGATGTTAGTGGTCCTTTATTAAGTGAAGGGTACCCTATACTTGACGCATAGGGTGTCTTTCCAGAAACTCCCGGAAGCCAGTGCTACTAGGACCTGGAAACAGAGGGTTCAAGGTTCCCGTAACCGCCATAAGGCGGTGCTACGCTGTCTCCTAACTCCTGGCTTCTTCACTCACACTCATCACTATGCTTATTCACCAGTCTTCTTGGTGAAAAGGCCGCCCGCCAAAAAGGCCACACCAAGAATCATGTGTAAGCCATGATCGACGGCGCCCAGCATCAGCGGTCCTACATGCCACATTCGATTCTCAGCTGGGTTACCCAGTACCAACCCGAGAAGTCCAAGTGTCAAATAGGCAACACCAAAGATGTAACAGAAACCCTTTGCGGCGGAAAGTGATCCGGCAAATCCGAAGTATAGAGCCACCAGACCGGAAACTATGTGAACCACGTTATGAATTGGGGTGAGATGTGCCCCCAGGAAATTCAATATCGGAGTAAATCCCAGCACTCCAACGAGCAGGAAAGCAACACCTAGAATCTTGCAAAAGGTCTTTGCCATGACTGTAGTTTTCTCCTCTGTTATTCACTGGTCGAGAAGCAGACGGAGCCTAACTTTATCATCCGCACCGCCCCTAAAAATGCGAGGTAGGAAATTCAGCGCACTGTATAACATCCTTAAGTCCAAAGTCCAACGTCCAACGTCCAAAGCGTTCAAAGTCCAACGTCCAAAGTCAAAAGTCCTATGTCCAAAGTCAAAAGTCCAAAGTCCAAGGTCCAAGGTCCAAAGGGCTCTTGACTCCTGACATTGGACTTTGGACTTTGGACATTGGACATTGGACTCTAGGCATTAGATACATTGACCGGGCTGTAAAGGCGGATGATATACTTGGCGTAAATTCTCCGTAAAAATGACCTTTCTGAAGCTATTAGGGGATTTGTCATGAGCAGGTCAATTAAACGATTTTTTACAGCAGTGGTGATGGTCTTTCTTCTCGCTGTGACCGTCAATGCATATACAGTTGTAATGCGTAGCGGCAGAGTGATCGCGATACCTGACGAGTTCGTAGTCACCGCAAACACATTGACTTATGAAGTGAGTCCAGGGATTCAGGTTACCTTACAGATGTCTGCCATCGATATTGCCGCTACTGAAAAGGCGAACAATGAACCTCCAGGGAGTTTGCTGAAGCGTGCTGAACTAGTCCCATCCCCGGTGATTGAGGAACAAAAGCCAGGTGCACAAACCTCGCGTCAAATCACAAACCGTGATTTGGAAACGTATCGTCGTCTACGCCAAAAGAGTGAAGCTGCTTATGAGGAACGCCGAAAAGAACTCGGTTTACCGTCTCTCGAAGAGTCAAAAAGGTTGGCTGCAGCTCAGGCAGAGTTCTTGGGACAACTGGCCGACCAAAGACGTTCAGAGCAACGCGAGGACGAAGCTTACTGGCGGTCCCGAGCAGCGAGCCTCAGAACTGAGATTGTGGCAGTTGACGCTGAGATAGATTATCTAAGAGCCCGACTCAACGAAATTCCGTCATTCCCTGCAACCGGTTCATTTACAATCGTGTCGAGTGTCTTGCCTTTCAGGTCATTTGGCCACTCTATTGGCCCAGTGTTCCGGGCGCCCACTTTTGGCGGTCCAAGATTTTCAACATTGCCGCGTCCAGGCCGATTCGCTGGACATCCAGGTACTGTTGTTTCTCCTGTTCGAGGAGGACGTGTTGTCCTCAATACGGGACGACTTACACATAAGCATCATCCATTTCCGTTACCAGGATTCTTTGGCTTCCCATCCACGACAGTCTTTGCTTCACCGTTCCAACCGCATGATTTTTCATATGAGCGCACAGTTCTCGTTACCCGTCTTAACGAACTCCTTGCAGTAAGAGCGGGGCTGGACGCCAGGTGGCGTACCTTGGAGGATGAGGCTCGACGAGCTGGCGCGATGCCGGGATGGTTGAGACCTTAAGTGAATTCAACGATAGGACAACTTAAATGCGAGACGGTTGGGAAACAATAATTGGACTCGAGATTCATGCTCAATTAAGCGCCGAGTCCAAGATTTTTTGCGGTTGCTCGACACGTTTTGGCGACGAACCAAACTCTAATACCTGCCCTGTTTGTCTCGGGCTGCCGGGAGCTTTACCCGTCCTTAACCGAAGGGTAATTGAACTGGGAGCCCGTGCCGCTCTCGCCCTGGGTTTGCAGATAAACACAAATTCGATCTTCGCACGTAAGAACTACTTTTATCCTGATCTCCCGAAGGGCTATCAGATTTCGCAATACGACCTGCCATTCTCCGCCAATGGTACATTGGAAATAATGACTGCCGAACGGGATGAGGCGGGTCATCCTATCGAGTGGCGTCCAAAGATGATCAAGATTACCCGGCTGCATCTGGAGGAAGATGCCGGTAAGAACGTGCACGAAGGATTGCCAGATGTAGATCGGTACTCCTATATCGACCTCAATCGAGCTGGAACCCCGCTTGCTGAGATTGTGACCGAACCAGACTTTCGGTCTTCATGGGAGGCCTATGACTACGTGAATCATGTGCGCCGCACGCTTCAATGGGTGGAAGCTTCTGAAGCAGATATGGAGAAAGGCAATCTACGCTGCGAGGCAAACGTCTCTGTGCGTCGTAAGGGTGAAACAGAATTCGGCACGAAGGTTGAGCTTAAGAATCTGAATTCAGTACGCTTCATGCAACGCGCTATCGAATACGAGATCAAACGACAGATTGCTTTACTTGAATCTGGAGGTCGAGTTACGCAAGAAACTCGGCTGTGGGACGAACGGGCAATGGAAACTAGAGTCATGCGGTCCAAGGAGGAGGCGCACGATTATCGTTATTTTCCCGAGCCCGATCTGCCACCGCTACAAGTTTCAACTACCTTCATTGACCAAGTAAAAGCTTCGATGCCAGAACTGCCAGAAGTACGTCGGCAACGTTTCATCGAGCAGTATGGGCTTTCTTTCAGTGACGCCTCGCAACTCAACTCAGATCGCACTTTGGCTGATTACTACGAGCAGGCTGCGGAAGCATCGGGCAACCCTCGGGCAACAGCAAACTGGTTGAGATCCGAACTATTGCGAGAATTAGAGAACGCAAGTCTTACAGCGAAGGAGTCGCCTATTCTTCCGGAAGAACTGGGTGCGCTCGTGCGGTTGATAGATGCGGGAACAATCAGTGGCAAGCAGGGAAAGGAAGTATTGGTGGAAATGTTTACCACCGGAAAGAGTGCGGCGGCCATTATCGAAGAGCGCGGGCTTTCGCAAGTTAGTGATACTTCTGAAATCGATCGCCTGATAGATGAGGTTTTGGCCGCAAGTCCGGCACAACTTAAAGGTTATCGCGCGGGTAAAGAAGCTCTCTTTGGGTTCTTTGTGGGGCAGGTAATGAAGGCCTCTAAAGGAAAGGCTAATCCGAAGGTTGTCAACGAAAGGCTGCGAGCAAAGCTCCAAGCCTAGTGAATCACACAGCATTTCCAGGGGGGATAGGTAATGAATCTCAATGGCAAGGTGGCGGTTGTAACGGGAGGTACTAGAGGAATAGGGCGGGGAATTGCCGAAGCGCTGGTTGAAGCCGGTGTAAACGTGTACATCGGCGCTCGTAGTAGGAGGGAAATCGACAAGACTGTGGCTGAACTAAACCGCCTTGGAGAGGGGAAGGCTGGGGGCATTGTCTGTGACGTCCGGGATTATGATCAAGTTCGTGATCTCTTCAGCAAAGTCGTGACTGAATTCGGCGGAGTAGATATCCTCATTAACAATGCAGGTATCGGTTTCTTTGGGCCAGTTGAGATGATGACTCCAGACCAGTTCCAATCTGTTATTGAAACCAACCTCAATGGAGTCTTCTATTGCTGTCATGAAGTAATACCGTTAATGAAGGCTCGAGGCGCCGGTTATATCATTAATATCTCATCACTGGCAGGCACGAATGCTCATCCGAAGATGGCTGCTTACAATGCCTCGAAATTTGGCTTGAACGGTTTTAGCGAGGCTCTGATGCAGGAAGTTAGACATGATGGTATCAAAGTCAGTTACATCATGCCGGGTTCAGTAAACACTGAGTTCGGTGGAGACACGCCGAGTGAAGAGAAGAGCTGGCAGCTCACACCTGATGACATAGCTCGAGTGGTTCTGGATTTATTACATCATGACGCTCGCAGTCTTCCAAGTCGAGTCGAGATTAGACCAAGCAAACCCCCGAAGAAGTAAATGAGAGCAGTTGTTCAACGAGTCACTCGTGCTAGGGTGACAGTCGAGGATGAGGTTATCGGCGAGATCGGAAAAGGTCTCGTCGTTTTGTTAGGTATTGCTCAGGACGATCAACAACGAGATGCAGATTATCTTGCCGATAAGATTTCTGCTTTGCGGATCTTTGACGATGAGAATGGTCGCATGAACCGTTCAGTGAAGGAATCAGGCGGGGAGGTTCTTGTGGTGTCGCAGTTTACGCTTTATGGCGATGTGAGGCGCGGGTTACGCCCCTCGTGGACTGATGCGGCACAGCCTGAAGTAGCTGAACCGCTTTATCAATTTTTTTGTGATGAGATTAGAAAACAGGTTCCTGGCATCGCAACTGGCAGCTTTCGCCGCATGATGCAAGTTGAGTTGGTTAATGATGGACCAGTAACGCTATTGTTAGATAGTAGAAAACTATTCTGATCGAAGTTCAGAAGTCAGAAGTCAGAAGCAGGAGACAGGAGGCAGGAGTCAGAAGTCGGAAGTCTTCGGTCTCCTGACTTCTGACTCCTGACTTCTGACTCCTGACTTCTCTCCAGAAACTCCTTAAGGCCCATTTTTCATTTGTAACT
>CAZNPP010000044.1:0-27350 GCA_964574785.1 uncultured Chloracidobacterium sp.
CGGTTCCTCCTGTGATTTACGCTCGGCATGTCGGCCATGCCGGGCGTGTTTTTTTGTTTAAGGAATATTAATGTTAGGTTTTTGAGCCGGTAAAAGTTAACGGTGGAGAATCAGGTAAGTTGATTGTGCCCTCGATGTGTTCTGCTCCAAACTCTGCTAAGAACTCAGCTTCAAAATCGTGGTCTTCAACAGAAAACGATAGAGTGGTTGCTAACCTGTTGCCGCTCAAATTGGCCGATGAGAGTTCAGCATTGCCCATTTCAGATTCTATTCTTCCAGAGTATTTTGAGTCGTCAGCATCGAGTATCAAGTTAGCTGTAATGTTCTGCCCAAAGGGCGTTTCGATTTCAAGTCTCCATGTGCCTAACAGTTGATCAGGAGAAAGCTCGCCGCCTGAAGTGTCTATCATACGAGACGGTGCGTCCTTTCTCTTTCCGGCAGTGTTGTAGACTTCTATTGCCTCAGTGAAGGGGCTGATTTGCTCAAAAATCTGAGCCCCATCACCCACAACAACTATAGCTGCTTCCTCAGGACGCACATGTTTCTGAGCTACCTGTTGAATTTGCTCAATGTTTACATCTTGTATCCGGTCTCGATAAGTCTCAAGATAATCATCGTTGAGACCAAACATCTTTATTTGCACAAGCTGATCGATCAAGCCCTCTTGCGTCTCAAGTCTAATTGGAAATACTCCTGTCAGATAAGATTTTGCATCTGCCAATTCTTTCGCGGATACGGGTTCGTTGCGAATCCTGGTTAGCTCATAAAAGAACTCTTTGAGTGAATCGCCAGTTACAGGAGTCCTTACCTCTGCCGTAGCTCGGAAGCTGCCGCTGGTTCGGCGTGCGTCGAGACTCGAATATGCTCCATACGTGTAACCCTTCTCTTCGCGAAGGTTCATAAAGAGTCGAGACGAAGCGGTGGCTCCAAGTACAGTGTGCATCAGCAACAAAGGGAAATAATCCTTGCTTGTTCGCGTGATTCCTAAATTTGCAATGACAATGTTTGACTGAGCTGAACCAAGCCGGTCGACAAGATAAGCCGAGCGAGTAGTGCGAACCGGTGGAGCAGGGAAGTTATCAGAAGGGGGATCGCCTTTTACCCAACTACCAAATAACCGCTCAGCCTTCTGTGCGAAGTTGTCCGTATCAATATCGCCTACAACAATGAACACGGCGTTATTAGGTACGAAGTGAGAACGATGATGAGTGACGAGATGATCGCGATGGGTAGCATCGAGAGATTCCGGAGTCGGAGCAATTATTGAATAAGGATGTTCGCCAAATATTACGCGTGAAACCATCTCATTGGCGAGGAAGGAAGGTTGCGCTCGCTGCTGCCGGATACTTTCCTTAGTGTTTTGTTTTGCCAGTTCGACCTCATGTTCTGGGAACGAGGGTTGTAATGCAACTTCAGCGATTAGTTCAAGGATCTCGTCAGTAAAACCGGCGAGGGCTGAAGCCGCCACGGTCGTGTAGTCTGAGTTCGCTCCACAAGTAAGAGTCGCACCCATACGTGCCACTTCGTCTGCCATCTCCTTGCTGGAACGCTTTTCTGTTCCTTCGGTCAGCAGCCCTGTAAGCATGTCAGCTAAACCCGGAAGGTCGGAAGGATCGTGTGCATCGCCAGTTGGCAGTACAAGTCGAAAGCTCACGAGAGGCAGTCTTTCATCCTTAACCGCGAGGATTGTTAGACCATTGGCAAGTCTCGTCTCGACACGCCGTGGTATTTTGATAGGGCGTGGCTCGAGAGGCGTTGGCGCCTGGCGACGGAACTCTTCAGTGTTATACATAGATATCGACATTTTAGGGATGCACTGGGCCAGATCCGGGTTCCGTTTGGGTCGGAGGATCAGACGGTTGTTGTGGGCGCTCCGGGTGAGGCCCCCCAGGTTCTACCAAACTCTCCGGTGGAACCGAGGAGTCTGGCTGGGTTGGCGGCTGAGGAGGAATTTGTGGCGCCGGCGCGGCCGGTTGTCTCGGTTCTCCTGGGGGTTGTGGCGAGGCCGATGTAGCCGGTTCTTGTAAGTCTTCTGCTTGAGCAGCGGGCACAATATCGAGAACAACGCGATTCTGACGATTCAAGAACTGATTCACTGCCTGGCGAATCTGTTCCGCTGTAATGTCGAGATACTGATGTAGTTCAGAATCGAAAAGGTTGGGATCGCCATCGTATAAAGCGTATTCCGCAAGACGTTGTGCCCGGTACATCGTCGACTGCCGACCTCTCACGGCGTCATTGCACAAAGAGTTTCTCAGTTTCTCCATCTCTGAGAGAGTTGGACCTTCGTTTGCCAGCCTGCTTATCTCATCAAATATTTGACGCCGAATCTCGGCCACGTCTTGTCCAGGTTTTGGTAGGGCAAAAATGTAAAGAGCAGAAGGGCCACGACGCTCATCGATCCCACCCTGAATCGAGACCACGGATTCGTCTCCCTTCACAAGCTTCTGATAAAGCCTTGAGCTATCTCCCTCGAAAAGGAGATCACCGGCAAGTGATAGAGCGTAGTAGATTGGGGTTCTTCTCGGTGGAATTTTCCAGCCCAGGACAAAAGCTGGCGCTGGTGCTAGTTTGTCGTAGTAGGTCTCCTGCTGTAAGGCTACTTCCTCAGGTTCGCTCACATCCACTGGTGGAGGAAGGGGCTGACTCGGTATCGAGGTAAAGTACTGATCGATCAACTTAAGGGCCACTGTCTCTTCAAAATCGCCTACTACTGTAAGCACGGCATTATTGGGCGCATAGTAAATCCGGAAGAATTCACGAATATCTTCGATGGTAGCTGCATCGAGGTCTTCCATTGAACCGATTGTGGAGTGGGCGTTAGCCGGGTTCTTGAAAATCAACTCATTGATTCTCAGAAAAGCATTTACATAAGGTTGATTGTCGTAACGAAGGCGCTTCTCTTCCTGGACAGCTTGTCGCTGGTTGTCAAGATTTTCCTGGGTAACCTTTAGTGATCGCATGCGATCACTTTCGAGCCATAAGGCTAAAGGCAGGTGGTTGGCGGGCAGCGTTTCGAAGTAATTTGTGCGCTCAGTGGAGGTCGTTCCATTCATTGTACCGCCAGCATGGAAGATATACTGGAAGTGACCAGCCTTTGGTACATTTTCAGAACCCTGAAACATCATGTGTTCAAACAGGTGAGCGAATCCTGTTCGACCCGTTTTCTCGTTGCGCGATCCTACATCGTAGTAAACAGCAATCGACACAACCGGGATGGACGAATCTTTGCTCAGTATCACGCGCAGACCATTCTCAAGTGTGATCTGTTCTAGAAGAGTTGGTGGGAGTCTAATTATGTCTGTCACTTTAATCTCATCCGATTAATCTGCCAGGCATGCTAGTCCCCAGTGGGGAGGAGCATCGTCTTGTTAGGGGACACTAGGTTGGGGGGCTATCGACCTAGATCGTTTTTTCGTTGATTAAGCCACGCAACTCGGCACGTAGCCGTTCAATTTCGGCAAGTTTCGCCTGAACACGCTCGAAAAGTGCCGCTTGGGTGCGAATACCCTCGTCAATCAGAAAGCCTGCGGCCTCCGCCCTGTTCCGGAATACTCCGGCTTGGACCAGTTGCTCCAGTTTGTCTTGGGCCTCGGGAGAGATCTTGACTGCTACAACGTAATCGTCCTTGGCCGACATAGCTCGTTCAATTGTGCGACTAATGTCACGTCCAATTGCACTCAAAGACTCTGGAATGCGAGACGCAATGTCACGGACAGAAGAAGCCGTTCGAGCTCTGTCATCGGAATGTTCGTCTTCATCCTGGTCACGGATCATCAAATCATCTACGTCTTCGGAGACTGGTTCTTCGTCCCTTTGGTATGGACTAGTCATAAACGACACTCCTTCCGGTCAGTGGATCATGGTCTTCTCTTGAGTACGTCTATTCCGATAATTAAGTTCATTCTACGGAGGCCACTAAAGGTGCGTCAAGCGAGCCTCCAAAGTTGTTGTGACTCCAATAAGGACTTTCGAAAAAAGCCGAATTATTCAAGGGGGGATTAGAAAATAATCTGCATGTTGTTTTGGCGCAAAAGCAATACAATACTTAAACTGGCAGCCTTGCCGACTTGTGCAGCATCCGTTAGTATTGTGGCACCACACGCTATGACGGTAATCTCGACGCCGCTTGCGCGTGGCTTTGTATATACAAAACCTAATTAGAGGCTTGTTAGCTTTGAAAAAGACATTCGCGCTTGCCGTCATCTCCATCTTCACAATTGCCCTGCTGGTCCCCGCTTTTTTGTTTGCCCAACAGAGAACACAGACTCCGCCATCAGTTGGTAGCACCTCAACTTCAAGACCTCCCTCCGGTTCAGGAACTGTAGTTCGGAGAGGGTCCAGGAACACGGCCAATGTCGAGAGAGATTTTGATGAGGCATTAAGAGTTATTCGGGACAACTATGCGGATGGTAGGAAGTTGGACTACAACACCGTTTTTAAATCATCAATCATAGGTATGCTACGGTCGCTCGATCCGCACTCGAATTATTACGACCGAGAAGAGTTCGACGAGCTTAAAACGGATCAGCGGTCTGAATACTATGGTATTGGCGCGTCGATTCAGAACTACATCATTAACGGAGAAACTGACACTTATATCACTGCAACTTTCGAGAACTCTCCGGCTGCCCGTTCGGGCCTGCGGTTTGGCGATAAGATTCTTGAAGTTGCCGGGATAAAAATGACGGGCAAGAGTTCTCTCGAGGTGCGGGACAAGATTCGCGGACCACGAGGATCTTCTGTAAGAGTCACGCTCGAGCGGGCTTCTGACAGGCGTATACAGACAATAGAAATCACGCGAGATTCTGTGCCTCAACCTTCTATTCCTGACGCTTACATGATTCGTCCGGGCGTGGGATATGTCGATATGACCCGCGGCTTTAACTACACAACTACCGATGAACTCAGAGAAGCTATTGATGCTCTTCAAGCACGCGGGATGACGTCTCTGGTATTAGATCTTCGAAACAATCCTGGTGGTTTTCTGGATCAGGCAATCCGGGTTGCGGAGGTCTTTCTGCCAAACGGTCAGTTGATCCTGACCCAGAAAGGACGAAATGGATTTCGCGATAACCGCTATGAGTCACGCAACAGTTCACCCAATCTGACTCCTTTGGTGATCTTGATCAATGAGAACACCGCTTCGGCGTCTGAAATAGTTGCGGGTGCGGTTCAGGATCACGACCGAGCACTCATAGTAGGTAAGACCAGTTTCGGTAAGGGCTTGGTGCAAAGCATTATTCCGCTTGAATACGGTGCTGGATTAACGCTGACGTCAGCAAAATACTACACACCTTCTGGTAGATTAATTCAGCGAGATTACTCAAACGGTGGTTTCTATGACTACTACACTCACGGTGGGTCAAATCGGCTGGATCAGAAAGAGGAAGCACCAAAACCGTTGGGTCCTGAGAAGCGCACAGACACAGGCCGTGCTGTTTATGAAGGCGGAGGCATAGCGCCTGATGAAGCAGTTAATGCGAGGGCCATTACTCCAGCTCAGCGTCGTCTTTTACACCCGATGTTTGCCTTCTCGCGCGAACTCGTGAATGGCCGAATTGAGGGCCTGGATTTATACCGTGTTTTGGGTCCAATTGATTTCAACCACGACCTTGAACCAACCGATTTTCCTGTAACAGAGGGACTTTTCAAGAGTTTCAAACAGTTTCTTGCAAAAAATCCAGCATACAACCTTTCGGCAGGAGTGCTGGAGCAGAATCGTTCATTCATTGAATTACAAGTACGCTATAACGTTGTCACTGCTGCGTACGGACGTGTGATGGCAGATCGTGTCTTTGTCCAAACCGATGATCCGCAAGTTGCAAGAGCTATTGAGGTCTTGCCTCGAGCTCGAGATTTGGCCATGTCAGCGATGCGACAGCGTGTACAGCCTTAACTGGATTCGAATAATTTGGGCGACTCAATTTGAGCCGCCCTTTTGTTGAGAGGTTCTGTTTCAAGAATAAAACGACATCTTGCCACTAAAACTAACTGTATGTTAAGTTTTTTGTCGAAATGCCACTCTGTTTTGCGCAAGGAACGCTAATCTATGACACGATCATCGAAGAACCTGGTAAACACCGCAGAGCTTGGACGCTCGGTACGGCGGCGTCGCGAGGAACTGGGATTGAGCTTGCGCGAGGTAGCAAGTGTCACTGGGGTTTCAGCCTCAACTCTTTCTCGCATCGAGAATGGCACTGGCAAGCCCGATGCTGACAACATTGCACGGTTGACCTCATGGCTCAATGTTCCTATGGATCGGATTCTCGGCGGTCGCAGCGCCGAGACCAGTGAGAACCCGGTGATCTATTATCCGCAAGAAGCAACACCTGATGTTGTGGAAGCCCACCTTAGGGCTGACCGCAATCTTACCGAGGAAACCGCGGCTGCCCTCTCAGAATTGTTTCGCGTGGCCTATGCTCAGTTTAGTCAAATACCTACTGCGAAAGCGCGAAAGCGCCGCTAGCTGTTTAATCCAGCATGTTGAATCCGAAGCTACCTCCAGGAAGGAAATGGCGCAGCTACGAATTGAGAGCCCTCGGGTTGCGCGATTTTGCACAAGTACACCGGGATTCACCACTCAACCCGTTTAAGCTCGCGAAATTTGCTCGTCTCTTGGTAGTTGATTTTGAACAAATCCAGGGCCTGAGTCACGAGAGCAAGCAGCGACTCCTCGAAAGTGCTGTAGATGAATGGTCTGGCGGAGCCTCTTCTCGACCCTTACCTGACGGGAGAAGGATTGTGATACTCAATCCAAAACACGGAAGAATGAGAACTAATGCTACATTGATGGAAGAGATCTCTCATGTTTTTCTTGGTCATCGGCCCAATCGACTGTCTTTTACAGCTGAAGCTAGTTCCCAACTGAAAGCGCGCGAATACTCGAAGAATGACGAAGAGGCGGCTTACGCAATCGGTGCGGCAGCTCTTGTCCCATACGAATCACTGCGAAAGTTTATTCATCAAGGTAAACAACTTGGTGAGGTTGCGAGACATTTCCGTGTCAGCAGGCAACTTGTTGAGTATCGCTTGAAAGTGACTCGGCTCTGGTCCTTGTACAAAGCCTCCCGACCGCCTGGACGTAGAGGAAATCGCCACTTTTCCTCTTTCGAGGACCAGCGCTTATAATCATCACTCTGTTTACTGGAGGCGTATTATCGTAACGACGAAACTGTGATGATGGAAGACACAAGACAAGCGCTTGATCAGGGGCTTACGACTATAGATAAGCTGCGTATGCTCCTTGACATTAGCAGGAAGATCAGCCGTTCCCTTGATTTACAGGAAGTACTAAACCTGGTGATGGATACGCTTGATTCCCTCATTCCCTACGATGCAGCGGGAATCTTTGTTGTGAAGTGTGATGAGACAGATGTTAGTCGCGGCGAAGAACCATGTGTTTTTCAAGCAGAGGCTGTGAGAGGGTATGACATTGACGAGCTATCAGAGCTGCATCTGAAGCTTGGCGAAGGGTTCATTGGTCATGTTGCGCTCAGCGGTGATCCAATCATTTCACCTGACGTCACCAGGGATCCAATTTATATCAATGCTCGGGAACGAACTCGTTCCGAAATGGTGGCGCCGATCATCTCGAACGACGAGGTTATAGGAGTCTTTGATCTTGAAAGCGACGAATACAACGCTTACTCGGAAGATGATCTCCAGTTGTTGATGATGTTGGCTTCCCAAGTGGCAATCATCATAGAAAAGGTGATGCTGCATGAGCAGTTGATTGAAAAGAAACGTCTCGAAGCTCAGTTGGAGGTCGCCCGTCAAGTGCAATTGGAGTTGCTGCCTTCTGGCGATCCGCAACTTGAAGGTTACGACATCAGCGCGTACAACTTCGCAAGCGAGGAAGTTTCAGGCGACTACTATGATTGGGTACGGATCTACGATGATCAGATTGGTCTTGTCATCGCAGATGTGTCGGGTAAAGGCGTCCCCGCTGCAATTCTTATGGCTTTCTTGCGGGCCAGTGTGCGAGCTGCAACCCACATCGGTTACGCACCGCATATATCATTGGCCAAGGTCAATTATCTCTTATGGGAATCCATTGAACGCAATCAGTTTGTTACTACATTCTATGGAATTCTGGACGCATCGAACCGAACCTTAGGCTATGCGAATGCGGGTCACAATCCACCACTCATGCTGGATGCTTCTGGTAAGTACAAATATATTTTGCACGGCGGTGTTCCACTGGGAATGTTTCGGGACACCCGATACCATGAATACTATTTGAATATTGAGCCCGGTGAGATCCTGATGCTGTACACGGACGGTGTGACAGAGTCAGTGAACGCAAAAGGCGAAGAGTTTGGCCGTGAAAGACTTGCACAATCCGTGGTGGCCTCCCGGCATCTTCCGGCACGTGAGCTGATTACTGCCGTTCAGAAGGATGTTCTGGAGTGGACTGAGGGCCTAGGTGCTACGGATGATGCAACTTTCCTTGTGATAAAGGCGCTACAAAATGAAACGGAAGCCAAATTTTGACTTCCGTTTTCTGTCTCGTACTTTGGACTGTTTGTCAGTGAGCTGTTAGCGAGTTATGGGCATGGTCCCCGCCCGGGGCCAGGGGAGCTCGGTAGTCACCAAAGTGGAACTCGGCTTCACTCATAGAAAGAGCATAAACATCGAAGCCATAGGCATCGAGATAACCAGCCAGATCGTCGGGTGAAAGGAGATAGATGGCGGGAGAATGCCCCGCTTCGACGCGAATTTCCAGCAGGCGCTCGATCACTTCAATGGGTGCAAAGCAGCGAACAGGATCTCTGTAGGTTGCCATTTCCAGCGCCTCCGTTTCGTAGAATCTAAACAACCAGCTCAGAATATTATCAGAGCACCACTTTGATGTACGTTATATTCATAACGTTTGTTCGCTAGAAAACTTTCTTTTCAGTTACGAACTCTCACAGGCTTTCAAAAAAAGATAATGAGTGAGTTACACGAAGTGATAACACCAAATGCGCCAACCGCTGGTCCTGGGCCCCAGAATTTTGTGACAGTACTCCGGCAGATGCTCCACGCTTCTGATAAGGTGAGTGACCTGATTTTCTCACCTGGTAGGCCGCCTCAGATTGAATTGGCGGGCAAGCTTGAAGGAGTACGAATTGCGGGCTTGGAGAAACTAACACCTACCCATACCGCTGGAATCGCAAAGCTAATCTTAGGAAATCATCAAATGGCAATCGAGAGCCTGGAAAAGACAGGTTCTGCCGATCTCTCTTTCAGCGCAGCGGGTGAGGCGCGTTTTCGTGTAAATATCTTTAAGCAGCGAGGAACACATGCGATCGTTATGCGCGTGATCCCCATGAATCCGCCTAAGTTTAGCGACTTCAATCTACCCGAACAGTTGAAAGAGATTGCCGAAATAAAGAACGGAATCGTGCTGGTCACCGGTCCCACTGGAAGTGGAAAGAGTTCCACCCTGGCAGCAATAATCGATCTAATCAATGACACGAAGTACTACCACATAGTAACTATTGAAGATCCGATCGAATTCTTGCATCCCCACAAGAATTCGACCGTGCATCAACGTGAACTGCACTCGGATACTCCGAACTTTGCTGTTGCTTTACGTGCTGCTCTGCGTCAGGCGCCCAAAGTAATTCTTGTCGGAGAAATGCGCGATCGTGAAACTATTGAAGTGGCGCTGGAAGCCGCTGAAACAGGGCATTTGGTGCTTTCGACGCTTCATACGATTGACGCGTCGAAGACAGTGGATCGCATCATCGGCGTTTTTCCAAAAAATGAAGAACAGGCTATTCGAACGCGAATCGCCCAATCCTTCCGATACATTGTTTCCCAACGCTTGATTCCTCGAGCTGACGGTAAGGGACGTGTGGCTGCCATTGAGATCCTGAAATCGACCATGCGTACGCGGGATTACATCGAAAAAGGCGAGACAGAAGGCAAGTCCTTGATAGACGCTATGGAACAGGGCGATCAGGAAGGAATGCAAACCTTTGACGGGGTTATCGAAGAGCTGATCCGGACCGGCGTTGTTAACCGCAACACTGCAATGCCCTACGCAACGAATGCCAATAACCTGATGCTGCGTTTAGGAGACATGGACGCAGAATCAGCTCCGCCGGAAACACCCGAGGAAGAATCCATGTTGGATCAAATTGAAAGATAGAAGTTTGCCTACTCCCCTTTACCTCTAAACATTATGTTGTAAACTTTTTGGATGCTGTCCATATTCTCAAGAATTACTCCTTCGATCTTGTCTTTGGCTATAGTCTTTTGTTGGGGACCCCCGTGTCTTGGCGAAAGTGACATCGATGGAATTCGAATTGACCTGCCACGCGGAGGCCGACTTCGCGTCGAGAACCGTTTTGGCGAGATAACGGCCGAGACTTGGCAAGAGAACTATGTGTCCGTGGCGGCGGTGATCAACAATAGCAGCGGGCGATCCCCCCGATCTCCAGTTGTCGTCGAGAATGTAGATAAGGTGTTGGCAGTTTCGGTGCGCCGGTTTCCGATTGATCCGAATGCCACTGTCAGGCTCATTGTTAGAATTCCGGCTGACGCTTATGCAGAGATCATCACCAGTGAAGGCGCCATACACCTGAAAGGCTTAGCCGCCTCAACCTCCTTGGCATCACTTTCTGGACCAATTCTTGCCGAGCTGCCAGCATCAGCAAATGTCGATATTCATGCCCACTCGGCTAACGGCATTATCCACTCTCCCTTCGGCGCCATATCCGATAAGACGCTTGAAACACGACTCGGTGACGGTGAACGCATCCTCAGGATTAAGACGAATAGCGGCGAGATCACCCTCAGCACGATGGTTGTGACGACAGCTCCCGGGTCGAGAGCCTCGGTTCCACCACGATTGCGAAGCGCGGATGGTCCAGGACGGGGCGCTGGAATGCCCGCTACTGCAGTGGATAACGAAGAAGTAAGTGAAGGTGATGTAATCCGGATTGATGCCCAACTCGTCACGTTGAACATGAGTGTCGTTGATCGCGAAACAAGTCGCGGAGTGGTAGGGCTTATGCAAGACGACTTTAAGCTATTCGAAGATGGAGCAGAACAGAAAATACTCCGCTTTGATTCTTCTGCTGCTCCCTTTGACCTAATATTGCTGATAGACATGTCCGGCTCAACCAGAGACGTCGTCGAGCTGATTCGTGCAGCAGCGTTGAGATTCGTTGATGCTGCGCGGCCTGCCGACCGTATTGGTGTAATTACCTTTGCTGGTCGCGCGCAATTGATTTCACCTGTGACACTTAATCGCGACAGTTTACGAAAAAGCTTGATTAATATTGATACTTCGGGCGGGGACACTAAGCTCTACGATGCAATTCAGTTTGCTATAGATCAGGCCCCGCGGGTAGGGCAAGCCTCCAGACGAACTGCAATTGTTCTAATGAGCGATGGACTTGATGGAACCCTTCCCGGAGTTTTTGGACAGCAAGGCTCGCTGGCGTCCTACAAAGAGGTGCTCAGCAATGTTCGTGAGTTCGACGGCGTGCTTTATGCACTGTGGCTTAATACTGTATATGAATCTTTACATCCGCACGACACGCAGCCTGAGGCTTTTGAACTCGGATATAACCGTATGAAGGAACTCGCCGAGAACGGCGGCGGGCTTTTCTATGAAGTCCAAAAGTTAGAGGATCTTGCCGGTGCTTACGAACGGGTTGTAGCTGATCTCGGTACGGTTTATAGTTTGGCATACCGGCCTTCTAATATTCTGCGCGACGGCGGCTGGCGTAGTATTCGGATTAATGTAAACCGGCCTGGTGCAGTAGCGCGTGGCAAACGCGGTTATTACGCGAACTGAATCTCAATGGAGAGAACCCTCAAAAGCGAATACTTGTTTGCTAGAGTAATGCTTGCAATCTGCATCGCTTCTGGGTGTTGTTTCGCGCAGAGCACCGACCCTGCTGAGACAATTCGCATTGATACTGATCTGGTAGACCTTCAGGTAAGGATTACCAACCCGGCCTCAAAAGGCGTCAGGTATCTGTTGACGCAGACCGATTTTCAAATCTTTGAAGACGGAGAAGCCCAGGAAATCGCCTTCTTTGCCGCCGCTGACACACCTTTCGATCTGGTTTTACTCTTGGATCTTTCCGGCTCGACAGCCAAGAAGATTAAGCTGATTCGACGATCTGCAAAGGCATTTGTCCAAGCTACCAGACCAGTCGATAGAATTGGGATTGTCACCTTCACCAATACTACCCAACTGATATCGCCCTTGACTTCGGATCGGGCAAGTTTGCTAAAGCTAATTGATCGCATTGAGAAGCCTACTGGAGGAACAAACTTTTGGGATTCTTTGGGGTATGTCCTAAGGTCGCTGTTGTCACCGGAACAGTCTTCCCGCCGCAGTGCTGTCATAGTGATGACTGATGGAGTAGACAATGCTCTGCCTGAGGTTTATGGGGACGGTTCCCAAACTACATTTCCGCAGTTACTAGAAATTGTTCGTGATTCATCCACTATAGTTTTTCCTATCTACCTCGATACTGAGAAAGAGCAGCCAGGAGGTAACCGCTTCCTGAGGAATGCTTACGCTATGGCTCGTGATCAGTTAGCCGAAGTGGCCGTTGCTTGTGGAACCGTGGTTTATCGTGCGAACAAGGTGAATGATTTGGAGAAAGTGTATCAACAGGTGATTAGGGATGTAGCGACGGTGTATAGCATAGGTTATAGTCCATCGAACACAGACCGTGACGGGCGATGGCGCTCCGTCAAGGTCCAGGTGCCCGACCATCCAGATGTTTTGGTACACACCAAGCCTGGCTACTATGCCAGAGTTAATCCTTAAACGGTCAAAGTCCTTCGGCTGAACCTTGTAAATATAGCAGCCAGGACTATAATGACTTATCGATTTTTCAACTTGCCGGCCCTTGAAAGCGTTTGAAAGGAGATCCTGCCATGAGAAGAACTTCTCACCTGCTGACGATCGTCATTTTTTCACTAACGGTTGGAGTCCTCGCAGGCCCTACGTACGCTCAAAACCGGGAGAAGTTTGTGATCTCTGCAAAGGCAGGCGGGATAAACGCGGTTACCGGGCAGGCAGCGGTTCGCACCGGCTTAACTGCGGAGTGGCAACAACTCACCATAAAAGATGACCTTAAAGGCGGAGATGTCGTTCGCACCGGGATTGGCGGTCGCGTGGAAGTACTTCTCAACCCGGGTTCGTACCTTCGTGTTGGAGAGAACTCCGAATTCATCATGGCTAACAACTCTTTGGAAAACCTTGAAATTAAGGTAACAAGAGGTGCTGCCATCGTAGAGGCTACGGGCGCCGACGGAATGCAATTGTTGATCAATATCAGCACTCCGCATGCGCGAATGGCTATCGTTAGACATGGGCTCTACCGGGTAAATGTTCTTCCTGAGGATACCGAGCTTATTGTCCGCAAAGGTCGTGTAATCCTGAATGATTCTCAAACAAAGATTAATGGTGGCAATAAGGTTGTTTTCAGTGGTACCACACACTTGGTCGCAAAGCTTAAGAAGGAAGAGAAGAAGAATATCGAAGAACTCGATATTTGGAGTAAAGAGCGCGCTACTACTTTGGCCAAAGCTAACCGGCGAATCTCTGGGAAAATGTTGAGTTCAGCTTTTGCATCACTTAGTGGTAACGACTTTTGGATGCTGGATTACCGTCGACGTGCTGGCCTGTGGCTTTTCAATTCCCGAACTAGCTGTTACACATTCGTGCCCTTTTTCTATGGTTGGGGCTCTCCTTATGGTTCTTCATACTCCAGTTCAGTTTATTACAGTGGTTTTGGCTGTTGCGGCAACCGAGGATACCAGCAGTATCCAAACACTCCCCGATCGGGAGGAAGCGGTAACACTTCAAGCTCAGGAGGGTCTATCCCCCCTCCGTCAACAACAACACCACCCCCATCAACACCGCCGCCCACGTTTTCGCCTCCTACAAGGATGCCAGATAGCCGCGGACCGGAGATGCGGCCGCCATCAGGTGTCGAGCGCATACGCGAGCCAATAATAAATTGAGGCTGTTGTTTTATTCTTGACGCTCTTCAGCCAGTAATTTGAGTTGTTTGCTCACAAGGGTGAGGATCTCGCTTCTGGATAGACCCGAAAGAACAAGCTGTGTCAGCACGGCGTTTAGTTGTGCGTAGGCCTGTTCTTCAGATTTGTCCCCAAGCAGTCTCGAGGTAACAACCGCACCAGAGCCGTGCTTAACGCTAATTAGCCCTTCATCCCGTAGTTTGCGATAAGCATAGGCTATAGTGTTCAGGTTCACTCCTAAATCCGCAGCGACCTGGCGGACAGGTGGAAGAGAGCTGCCCTCAGAGAGTTCGCCTCGTGCAATCAAGGCTTTAATTTCGTCCACTACTTGCTGATATATTGGGCGCCGATCACGCTCATCGATTGTTATATACATAAATTACCCCAGTGTATGGTGCTCTCATACACAAGACAATCTATTTGATCAACCCTTTTGGATCTCGTTGGCGACAATTAAGGCGGAGTAAGTGACGGCGTTTAGGCCCGGGCCGGGAAGAGTAGTATCACCCACCAAGAAGAGGTTTGGTAGGGACGTTCGGTGGCTTGACAGGTTGGGTCTTAGGGTGCTTAACGTCCGACCTATGCCACCTACCATACCCAATTTCCGGCGTGTCAGTTCATAGAAGCTTAGAGGGGTGGCGGTGTCAATAACCTCAATCTCTGAGCCTAGCTCGGGCAAAGCTGAGTGCACCCTTTCCCACCAATCCTCGAGCACGGCCTGGTCCTTTCGTTCATGCTCCATTTCGTCTTCATGGTAGGTGAACCATTCGTCAACGTCTGTAAAAGTATGTATTGTTACAGCCCGTTTTCCTTGTGGCGCCCGCGGATCCCAAGCGGGTGTGCAGGCAAACATAAACTGATTGGCTTCCGGATTGTATGGTTGCTCAACCTGCCAGTCGGTCAGAACCAGAATGCGGTCCGCAGGAAGTCTCTCTGCAGCCGTTTCATCCATACCCAGGTAAAGCATATAAGCTCCCCAACCCCGCAGAGTCTTTAACTGTTGGCGGATAGATGCAGGTGTGCGATTAAGGCCGACCAGCTTGCCGTACGTGTCCCAAATGGTCATGTTGCTTACAATGGCTTTAGAGGCAGTTACCGTTTCACCACTAAGTAGATCTACACCAACCGTTCTCCCATTTTTATCGTAAGCCAACCGCAGCACAGGAGTGTCCATTCGTACGATACCGCCGTTACTTTTGATTGATTCGACAAGCTTACCTACCAACGTTGAAGGGCCGCCGGTAATTGCGTACACCCGTTTTCTTGCAAGGCTCAGCGCCATGCTCCCGAAGGCGTAAGAACACTCCTCGGTACAACCCTGCACTAATTCTTGCAATTGAACATCAATAAAACGGCGAAAACGAGATGAGGTCTGGCTTAGATGGTGGGCAACGCTCTCCTTGTCTGATTTTCGCAGGGACCGCGAAACCAGAGACTTTAGCAAAGAACTCCCAAAACGACGCGGAGTGGTCCCGGTTCGGAAATCCATTGCCTGAGTAACGTAATTACTTACTCGTGTTGCGTCTCCATAGAATTGAATAGCAGCATCCGGACACTCCGGAAAAGCATCGGTAAGATTGCTCTCGAACCGTTCTGTGTCAGACGTCAGGGCGACTTGCGTTTTATCGGGAAGCCGAACTACATAAGAAGGTTCAAGCTGAGAGACTGGCGGTGGCTCAACAGCGAGTTCATTGAAGATTCGCTCGTAAATCTCGCCATTGTCCCAGCCGGTATAGAGTCCTGCACCGGGTTCGAACGAATAGTCAAAAGCCTCAATATTCGCTGCGCAGCCCCCCGCCCTGGACTCTCTTTCCAGTAGACAGACGTTTACGCCACGGGCAGCAAGCAATGCGGCTACAGTCAACCCGCCGATGCCGCCGCCGACAACGACAACTTCGTGTGACATTAGCCTATCCCTAAGAAACGCCAGAAACTACCTAAGAATTGAAAAGCGGCCTGCTCTTTTGTGGGTGGATAATAACGTTCGATGAAGGGTTGCACCAGCAGGAATAGTGATTGGATTCCGTTGAATACCAGATGTATCACAAAACAGGGCAACAGACTTCCTGTATGCGCGCGAACCAGTGTCAGGACAACACTCAGGATGGTTATTACCAAGAGAACGCCAATGTTGTTGATGTACTGAAAAACATGGACGCCAAAGAACATGAGTGAGACCACTGCAACAGCGATGAATTTGCCGGTAGCCCGTTGTAGTGCCGAGTAGATAACGCCCCGATAAACAACCTCCTCGACGAGAGGTGCTGTCGCTACAGCCAAGAATGCGACTGCTACACGAGTTTTGAAAGAACTCTTTATCAATTGATCAAGCTGGGTCTCGCCCTCACCTACGAAGAAGGTAATCAGCCAGCCAAGACCTAATAGGACCAAGGCCAAACCTATACTCAGCCAGGGGCCGAAGTTTGCTGGCCATCTCCACCCGAGAGTCTCCCAAAAAGGGCGACGACCCCAGCGAGTTACAACGACCCAGACTATTCCCAACGTCAGAAGGTGAGTCGGAATAACCCCTAGCACTGAAACAAAAATAAGGTTTGGATCGCTTTCCAAGAATCTTGCAGAACCCGAGAGGATTACCTGGTATAAAACGTAAGGGGCCAGCGTAACCAACGGTATGATGATTAACAAGGCTACGCTAGAAAGCCAAACAAGAAATGACTCGAAGAGTCCCCACGGAGGATTGTCGGGATGGATCCTCTCAACAAACGGCAGCTGATCGGGTGGTTTGGGATATAAAGGGTCGAAATCTTCCGGTGAAGGTTCGGGAAGGGAAGGAGGTTGGTTATTCGTCACGATGTTGGGGAGTGTAGGGGACTTACTCTGTACCGGTCAACACAAGCTAAACAGCCGGATAATCAACCTCCAGCATTGCCGGCCCAACGCGCGGCGCCGCCAACATCAAACCAATAATGGTTTTTGCATCTTGAATTTCACCAGCAGATATCATCTCTAGCGCCTCAGAGATAGGGAGTTGCACAATCTCGATGATCTCATCCTCCTCGAGACGCTGAGTGCCCTCTGTCAGCCCAGTTGCCAGGTACAGCCACATCTTCTCTTCCAAAAAACCAGGCGAGACATAAAACTCAGAGAGCTTTTCAAGGTGCTGAGCTTTCAATCCTATCTCCTCCTCAAGTTCACGTACTGCCCCTGATTCTGGAGTCTCTCCCGGATCCAGACTACCCGCTGGGGCCTCAAGAAGGTATCGGACAACTGGATGGCGATACTGTCGCACGAGAACGACTGTTCCATCTTCAAATAAAGGGATGATAACCGCACTGCCTGGGTGGTGGACGACTTCTCGTTGATAAGTTTGAGCGTCTTCGCGAACAGTATCGACAGTAACGGTAAAGATCCTGCTGCGGAAGACTTCGACACTATCTACAATCTGCGGCGCTTCCTTCGGTGTATTCATTTAGGAGTTCTCACTCTTTATCAAGAATTAAGTGTCTGATTTGGCCAATTAGATAGAGCGAACCCGTAATACAAACGAGCCCATCCCTAGAAGTTTGAGAGCGAGCAATCGCAAGAGCCTCGTCTGGTCCGCTAGCGACGAAAACCTTTTCTGAACCCAAAAACTCTGTCGCTATTTCCTGCAGTTTGGTTACTTTTGCTGCTCGAGGGCTGTCCGGTTCCACCAGAACCAAGCGGTCTGCTCTGGGAAACAGAACTTCTGCAATTGCTCCGATGTCTTTGTCGCGCATCACGCCGAATACTATGGAGAGGTCACGACGTACAAATTCGTCCAGGTAGCCTCGCAGTGCCAGCGCGCCAGAGTAGTTGTGAGCCCCGTCTAAGAGGTAGCTCGGTCGTCCGGAGAATAATTCCAAGCGTCCTGAATGCTGGGCCAATTCAATCCCCCTGATTATAGAGCCTTTCGGAACCTTAAAGCCGCGAGGCCGCAGGAACTCAGCAAGACGTATCGCTACAGCGACGTTGGTAACCTGGTGACGACCTCTTAAGCCGAGGCGAACTTGCGAGTAAGTGTCTTCAGGAGTCCTAAACGTCGCGTTGAATCTTCCGTCGTCAAAACTGCCGTGAACTTCTATTTCACAGTCATCAACGCTTAGTGCGACACCCGAGCGTTCAGCTTGAAGCTGTATCTGTGCAAGCGCCTGAGGCTCTTGGGGGGCAATAATAGCCTGTACGCCTGGACGAATGATTGCCGCTTTCTCAGCAGCCACACTTTCCAGTGTATTTCCCAGGAATTCCATGTGATCAAGAGCAATCGGAGTGATCGCAACCAGATCAGCTCCTGCTGCTGTTGTAGAATCAAGTCTACCTCCGAGACCCGTTTCCAGAATTGCCACCTCGACCAGAGCCTGGCGAAAGGCAACCAAAGCAATCGCGGTTACGTGTTCAAAGAATGTGGGTAGCGACGATAATGTAACGTTGTTAACAAGTTGTTCTGCGGCCGCTCGAACCTCGCTGGCAATTAGTGAGAAGTTTTCCTCAGATATATCTTTACCATCGATCTTTATTCGCTCTGTTATCGATCTCAAATGAGGAGATGTGAACATACCACAGCGTATGTTCGCGGCAAGACAGATTGAGGCGAGTACAACAGCAGTCGACCCTTTGCCGTTGGTGCCAGCTATTTGGACTTTCTGGTATCGAGTGTGGGGATCTCCAAGAGCAGCAAGTAAGAGTTCGGTATTCCTGAGACCAAGCTTAACGGCGAGAGTTTCATGGCCCAGACCCAGCAGATAGCGAAGAGCCTCGTCGAAACGCATGAGGTGATTGAAAGCTATTTCCGAGAGCCTGCCTGGGCGCGAATCTTCACTGACTCGCGTTCTGAATTGATTTCAGGGTTCATCATAAAACTGATAAATTTGATGATGAAGCTGCGTAATTCGCGCCGATCAACTATCGCGTCAATCATGCCGTGCCCGAGTAGGAACTCAGACCGCTGAAAATCTTTCGGAAGTTTCTGACGGATGGTTTGTTCGATGACCCTTGGACCAGCGAAACCGATTAAAGCCTTGGGTTCGGCAATGATGATGTCTCCAAGCATCGCAAAACTGGCAGTAACGCCGCCTGTGGTTGGGTCAGTCAACACGGAGACGAAGGGAAGCCTTGCTTCATCCAGTGCAGCCAGGGCTGAAGAGATCTTCGCCATTTGCATCAAGGATAGCGTGCCCTCCTGCATGCGGGCGCCGCCTGAAGCGGAAAAAATGACAACTGCCGCGTGCTCCTTAATCGCTCGTTCGACAAGACGTGTAACCTTCTCTCCGACTGCTGAACCCATAGAACCGCCGATGAAGAGCATGTCCATGGCGCCCGCAAACACGAGGTGGTTACCAACTTTGCCCCGTGCATTGATGATGGCCTCGGGCAAACCAGATATTTGCTGCGCCTGTTTCAGTCGTGAGGGATATGGTTTGCTGTCCACAAACTCTAATGGATCGACAGAAATAACTTCTGAATCGAGTTCCTGGAAATGCCCGTCATCATAAAGCAATGTGAGACGTTCTCGGGCGCCAATGCGAAAGTGGAAGCCACAGTGGTGGCACACTTGCAAAGCCTCTTCCAGATCACGTTTGTAGAGATGGGCTTCACAAGCGTCGCATTTGACGAAGACGTTCTCAGTCTTTACAACCCTCTCTTCGGGCGGAACTGTCTCAATTCTCTTGCTTTTTTTGCTAAACCAGGGCATGAGCTATTAGATACTTCAGCTTCGAAAGCATTCCTTGAATTACTTGGTAATCAGGTTATCACACCATCTAGGATAGGATGAAGGCAGCATCAGACTAACGGCTACCGTTGGTCACCCGAAGCTGCTCAGAACTCAATACCTTGTTGAGCCCGAATACCAGCAGTGAAAGGATGTTTAATCTCGCGCATCTCAGTGACCAGGTCGGCGGCATCTACGAGTTCCTGGGGGGCGTCTCGACCTGTAACCACAATATGCAAAGCCGGTTGTGACGCTCGCACTTTCTTAAATTCTGCCAGGACATCCTCCAGCGGTAGCATGTTGTAACTCAGCACGTATACCAACTCGTCAAACACCAACAAGTCATAGTCTCCACTTTCCAATTTCTCTACGCAAAGCTCCCAGGTCTGTCGGGCCGTTGCGCGGTCCTGGTCAGGATTTTTCGTGTCCCAGGTAAACCCATCCCCCATGGTATGCACTTCAATCCCGAGTTTTTCTGCCGATGTGTGCTCCCCGTAGCGATCATTTCGGGATTTCATGAACTGAATCATGCAACACTTGAGGCCGCGCCCGGCCGCGCGCATCATCAGACCCAGAGCGCAAGTGGTTTTGCCTTTGCCGTTACCGGTATGGACTATCAACAACCCTCGCGTGTTCTCTTGATAATCTTCACGGCGCCACTTATATTTCTTTTCCTTTGCCATGATTTAGACAGTCAAAAGCGGAGCATTGAGTGATTCAATGCTCCGCACTTAAACTACTCGAACCTCATGCAACGGACTCAGGGCTAATCCCTGAATCAGTCTCATGCAATGCATCTTCAGTTATATCTTTCAAGCCATTTGCGCGTTCCACTGCATCTTGAAGCAACGTAACTATCTCCTGCTCTACTTCTTCCCATGGTCCAGTCAAGGTACAGCCTGCGGCGTTACGGTGGCCCCCGCCGCCGAACCGTTCGGCCACTCGTGCGACATTTACATCACCTTTGGATCGCAAACTGGCTCGATAAACGCCTGGTTGGCATTCCTTTAGCAGGGCAACAGCATCAACCTCACCGACAGTCAGTGGATAGTTCACGAAGCCGTCAGTGTCTTCGTCAGAAGCTCCACTGCGTTCCTGCATCTCCAGACTCTGGCGCATACAGGCTACACGTCCGGTTTCATCTCGTTTGGCTGTTGACAAAACCTCGCCAAGCAATTGGATACGACTCCAGGGATAGCTGGCGAACACGGCCTGTGCCGTTTTTGCTGGTTTAATCCCTGTTCTAACTAGCTCAGACGCAACTTTGAAGGTGCGCTCGGTGGTGTTCGAGTAATGAAACGAACCCGTGTCAGTGATTAGCGCAGTGTAGACACATTCCGCAATCTCTTTCGTCACCCTAACGCCTGTCGCTTTACAAAGGTTGTAGATCATTTCACCTACTGCTGAAGCAGTAGAATCGATCCAGTTTACGGTGCCAAAAAGAGCTGTAGTCGAGTGATGGTCGATGTTGACTACAAACTGTTTTTCAAGATCGAGCAGGCCCGGACGAGTAATATCGGAACACTCGATAACGAAAACAGCTTGGTATGGTTGATCCACAGCTTGGGTAACGCGTACCAAGTTTGCCCCGGGGAGTTGCTGATAAGAGTGAGGTACAGGATCTCGCATGATCACGTCGACATCCTTATCAAGCGCGCGCAACAACCAGTAGAGCCCTAATGACGAGCCCAGGCTGTCTCCGTCCGGGCGTACGTGAGAGGTGATTGCGAATTTTCTTTTAGATTCGATCACCTCTACCACTTGACTAAGCATCGTGATTCAAAGAGAGGGCTGATAACACCACCTAAGTGTGTCGCATTCCAACCTTCTCTTATTCTTCTTCCTTTCTAGAGCTTTCCCATTCCCGTTCTATTTCAGCAAGCAGCTTATCAACACGCTCGCCCTTTTCTTCAATCCTGTCGCGGATGAAATGCAGCTCAGGAGTACGAGGCAGATTTAACGACAAGCCTATTTGCTTGCGAACATAAGGAGCGGCTCGGCGCAATGCAGTTAGCGCCGCTTCGTGTTCTTCTTCAGAACCTGCAACTGTGACATAGATGCTTGCATCTCGGAGATTGTCTGACACGCGAACGTCCGTAACGGTAACCATACTTAGTCGAGGATCGTCCAACTCGTAACCGACGATTTGTGAGATTTCGTCACGAAGAATGTCTGCTACTCTCTCCGCGCGCCGCATCTCAGGTTCGGAATTTTGGGGCGAAATTCTTCGCCCCCATCCCTTCCTTTCTAAAGCTCAGTGGCGGCAACCTTTTCAACAACATATGCTTCGATCTGGTCGCCAACCTTCAGATCGTTGAAGTTCTCCAGTCCGATACCGCATTCGAAGCCTTCACGGACTTCGGAAACGTCATCCTTGAAGCGACGAAGCGACGCTATGCTGCCCTCCCAAGTAACTACACCATCACGGATCAATCTAGCACGGGCATTTCGGCGGATGTTGCCATCGATAACCATAGATCCCGCAATTGCTCCCATCTTGGGAACGCGAAAGACTTCCCGCACTTCGGCTTTGCCGATAATCCGTTCTTTCTCGATTGCCTCTAACATTCCGATCATAGCGGCTCGAATTTCTTCTTCGACTTTGTAGATAATCGAATGTAAGCGGATATCTACGGCCTCCTGTTTTGATAGTTCGGAAGCCCGAGCTTCGGGTCGAACATTAAAACCGATGATGACTACTGCGGAAGAAGAAGAACCAGCTTGCGTGGCAGAAGCCAAAAGCACATCGGATTCGGTGATGGCGCCCACACCAGAGCGGATTACCTTAACTTTCACACGATCCGTTGAAAGCTTTTGCAGAGTGGACTTTAAGACTTCGACTGAGCCCTGAACGTCTGCCTTAATGATAACGAGCAGCTCCTTGACTTCGCTTTGACCAAGGGCTTCAATCCCCCGCTTGGTGCTTTGCAGGAGTGCGGCTTGCCGGCTCAACATCTGCCGATGATGAGAGATTTGCTGAGCGCGAGTGACATCAGCAACTACCTGGAAGCTTTCACCAGCCTGGGGCACACCTTGTAACCCCAGCACTTCGACGGGCGTGGCAGGACTGGCTTCCGTTACAGGTTCACCTCTGTCGTTGAACATTGCTCTTACTTTTCCGAAGATCTGTCCAACGATAAAAGGCTCGTGGATGTGCAAGGTCCCTTGTTGAACCAGAACGGTTGCAACGGGACCCCGACCTCGATCCAGTTTTGCTTCCAGCACGACTCCCGACGCCAGTCTGGTGGGGCTTGCTCGCAGGTTAAGCAGATCTGATGTAAGCAGGATAGTTTCGAGTAACCCATCAAGGTTCTGGCGTTTCTTTGCTGAGACTTGGACCATCTCAGTTTCTCCACCCCACTCAATAGGATTTAGGCCATGCTGCGCCAGTTCCTGCTTCACTCGGTCTGGATTTGCGTCAGGTTTGTCAATTTTGTTAATCGCTACCACAATCGGAACATTCGCTGCCCTTGAGTGTTCGATTGCCTCAATCGTTTGCGGCATTACCCCGTCATCGGCCGCCACCACCAGAACTACGATATCTGTAGCTTTGGCGCCACGAGCCCGCATCATGGTAAACGCCTCGTGACCCGGTGTATCAAGGAAGACGACTCTTCGGGTTTCGCCAGGGCTATCAGGACTGGGTACTTGGACGCTGTAAGCGCCAATGTGCTGAGTTATCCCACCAGCTTCACCGCCAGCAACGTCAGTAGCGCGAATTCCGTCAAGAAGCGAAGTCTTTCCGTGGTCGACGTGTCCCATGACTGTCACCACTGGAGCGCGCGGTAGTTCAACGTCATCAGCGTCGGTGGCAATGAGTTCTTCGAACTCTTCTTCGGCAACCATCTCTTCAAAAGGAACAAAGGCGACGTCATAGCCGAAGCGCTTGCCAAGGTCGACGGCGACGTCATCGTTTAAGGGTTGATTGATGGTTGCGAAGACACCCCTTTGGAGTAGAAGTGACACTACATCTTTAGGCTTGATCCCGAGTTTCTCGGCAAATTCCTTGACAGTTGAGCCTTCCACGAGGCGAACGGGTTTCAACTCACCGGTTGTTCCAAATTCCATACGACCGGCAATACGATCTTCAAGCGAGAGAACTTTCGGAGGTGGAATAAACTCGCCCTTATCATACCTTCCGCCCTTACCTTCAGCTTTTCGGGTAACACGTGAACTGCCCCGACGTGACCGGCGTCGACCTGCATCCGGAGGAGGAATGTAGGTAGTTTGTGGCGTCAAAGTCTCACCAGGAGTGCCAACCCGCTCGCTTCGAGCCAACGAAGGACGCTCCCTTCCGCGACTGCGGTCAGGGCGTTCTCGAGGTGTTGGCGGTGGTATTAATGGTGTAGGCGCGCGCTCACCATGTCGGATTCCGGCATTCAGTGCAGCAGCCGTAGGCCTAAGAACTCTGATTTGATGCGACGCAGGAGATGCAGACTTTGCTGCCGCTTCCTCCATGGGAGTAGGTTCTGATGCTCTGGAGGGAATCTCTTCAATCAAAGGCTGTGATGATTCAGTGACCTCCGCCTGCGGTTCTTCAGCTGCGGCTGCCGCAGAAGCTTCTGCTGCTGGCTGCTCAGCTCTCGCGGCGGGAGTAAGTTTCTTTACTAGCCTCGCGGTCGTAATTGAACGCGGAGCTGGGGGAGTTTGTGTTGCGGGAGGTTCAATCATTGGGGGTGGCTGCTCAATGCTGGGCTCTGCTTCAACAGGCGTTTGAGCTTCTTCGGTTTCAACCGGAGGCGCCTCTTCGACCGGCCGCGCCGCTCGCTTAACGATCTTTACAGCGCGCTTAACCGCAGTCTCTTTCTTGGGAAAGTACTTGTTTCTAATCTTTTCTGCCAAATCTTTTGAGATAGAGTTAGATGGGACACTGACATCCACTCCTTCACGACGTACTTCTTCAATAAGCCGCTTAGTGTCAAGCTTCAGTTCTTTGGCGAGATCGTATAGTCGAACCTTTGAGGAAACTGTCATGCACTCCTTCTGGACGCGTTAAATGGCGACGCGTCTCTTGCACCTTCAAATAGTGATTAAAGAACTTTCGCTCTAAACCACCTTTGAAGCGTGCATTCAGTCGTGCAACGCGTACAGGTAGGTTTGGAGCGAGCGGTTAAGAGCACCGAGCAACCCGGCGCAATCACCTGAACTATTCTGCTGCATCTTGGGAAGCACCTTGCTTCTCTTCTTCATCGCCACTCCCGACAGATGCAGCCTCGTCGGAATCGGGAGTTGGTATGGACGAAGCCTCGGCGGCAGGCGCCAAGGCAGGTTCACCATTCGTATCGAGATTAGCGAATGCAGATTCCTCTTCGCTTAACTCATCAAGATGTTCTATAGCAGCAGCGCCGGTCGAAGTAATATCTGGAGCCGGAGTGATGGTGTCAGGCCTAAGATCCCGCCCAATTTCCTGCAAAAGAATCTCTCCCTCCGAGAAAGGTTCAGATTCAGTAACTGCGACAGGATCGGCCGATTCTTGCGCCAGAATCTCCGGTTCAGCGGAGTACGGAAGGCCAGTCTCAACGGCTTCGTCATAGCCCTCAGCAATCATTTCGTCTGAAGGTTCCACATCGGCAGCTGGAAGCGACTCGTTTAACTCTGCAGAGATAGCATGAGTTTCAAGAGTTTCCGGCTCACTTGGCGCGATTAATTCCTCATAGTCTGCTTCACTAACAACCCCTTCGCCACTTTCGGCCTGAAGGCTGCGATCCCGAATCGCGATCACTGCCTTAGCTGCGTTTAGAATGATTTCAGCTTCATCAAGACTCAGGTCGAGGAATTCCACCAGATCATCAACCGACGTATGAGCAAGTGCGTCGATATCAACAATTCCGTGTTCCGCAAGCGCCTCTGCCTGTTGTGCGGTAACTCCCTCGATCGCGGATAAAGGTACTGACTCTCCTGAAGCGATAAGCGCTCCCATTTGCTCGCTGACCTCGCGTTTGAGTTCTTCTTCGCTGCGGATGTCGATATTCCAGCCAACTAGCTTCGTTGCCAGGCGGACGTTTTGGCCTCGCTTACCGATTGCTAACGATAGTTGATCCTCATTGACAATAACTTCCATTTGCCGATTTTCGATGTCCGTGATCCGCACCTGATTTACTTTCGCAGGTGACAGCGCGTTAGCTGCAAAGACCGAAGGCTCGTCTGACCATTCGATGATGTCAATCTTCTCGCCTCTGAGTTCCCGGATAATTGCCTGCACTCTGGATCCCTTCATACCAACGCACGCGCCGACTGGATCAACGTCGCGTTCATTTGACATGACAGCAATCTTGGCACGTTCGCCAGGTTCGCGCACCGCCGATTTAATAACCACTGTCCCATCATAGATTTCTGGCACCTCCATCTCGAACAGCCGCAACAGTAGTTCGGGTGATGTGCGAGAGACTTCAACTTGAGGTCCTTTAGACTCTTTCGAAACGTTATTGATAACAACACGGATGCGTTCGCCCTGATTCCATTGCTCACCCCGAGACTGCTGTGAACGCGGCAGAATTGCTTCCAAATTCCCCAGATCTACGATGATGTTGCCCCGCTCGAAGCGCTTGACATAGCCATTTACCAGATCACCTATTTTATCAATGTATTGCTCATAAACATTTGTTCTTACCGCATCGCGAACCTTTTGAAACAGAATCTGCTTTGCGGTTTGAGCGGCAATGCGTCCGAGCTCTTCCATGGGCAACGGCAACAACAGGGCATCACCCAATTCGACATCATCACCTGCCAATTCTCGAGCTTCTTCAATCGAAAGTTCGGTAGCGGGATTAGTGACTTCATCAACCACAACCTTCGAAGCTGAGAGTTCGATTCCGCTTTCGGGGTTCCAGTCGACCTGGATATCCTCGCCGGACTTAAACTGCTTTTTGGCAGCCGCTCGAACGGCTTCTTTCATCGCTTCGATGACGAGATCACGTTCGATACCTTGCTCCTGGCAAAGTGCTTCGATATTTTGGGCAATTGATGAACTCATAAAACTCGATGTCTCCGTTGGCTCGGCGTCAGAAAATTCTGCGTCCGTATGAGCCTATTCAGTTGTTAATTTGCCTCCTGTACTCAACCCCCTTGGGCGCGTTTAAACTCTTCGTTGACATCAACCTCCAGATTCGCTCGCGCAATGGAATCTAAAGGGATGCGAACATTACCTCTGGTACGGTCGTCAAAAAGAACGTCATTGTTCTCGAGACCGAGCAGTCGTCCTCGAAAATTGCGTTGTCCGTCAATTGGACTGCTGGTTTTCAATTTTGCGAGCCTCCCAGCAAAGCGTTCGTAATCTGCCTGTTTGTACAGGCCACGTTCTAAACCTGGTGACGATACTTCCAGGGTGTATGGGGAATGAATAAAGTCTTCCACGTCAAGGATCGTACCCACGTGCAAGCTTACTTCAGAGCAGTCCTCATGAGTAATGCCGTCAGGTTTGTCAATAAAGATCCGGACAATAGGTTTGTTTTCCGGTCCGGCGACTTCTGCGTGAACTAGCTCCACACCATGGTCGATAGCGACTCGTGCGGCGATCGACTGAACTTGTTCTTCAATCGAGCTCGACCCCATTATTAAACCCTCCGCGAAACTCTCGCGCCCAAAATAAAAAGTGGGCGCGAACCCACCGGACGACACCGCCGTGCTTCGAGCAAGCCGTGGATTATACGAGATA
>CAZNPP010000045.1:0-27087 GCA_964574785.1 uncultured Chloracidobacterium sp.
CACCCCTTGGCACGCTGATGGCTGGACTACTAGTTACCTCCTGGGCCATGCCACGGACTCTTAAAAGACTCTTCGGCTTTTCGCCAGTGGCTCTTTGGAAGGAGACCTTGTCACCACTCCGCTGGGCGGTTCCATACGCTATCGTTCTTTGGTTTCTTTCACGAACGCACACGCCGACGGGATGGCCAACGTTAATCGCAGAAATGGCTTTGGCTGTCCTCGGCGCCCTTTTCATCTGGTGGATAATCGGTATGAGTGGAGAGGACCGTCACTTTTGGAGGGCCAGATTACAAGGAACACTGGGAAGGTAAGGCATGAGTGGCATGTCATTACAGGTGAGTATCCGCCGCAACCCGGCGGCGTAGCCGATTACACACGGCTGATCGCACGTGGATTGGGTGAAGCTGGAGAAAGCGTTCACGTCTGGGCAGGGCCCCATGAACAGAGAGCGGACGAAGAAAATGGAGTCACTTTGCATCGATTGCCAAATAATTTCGGCCTTAAGGGCCTCGCTGCTCTGCGTTCATCGCTGGCCAAGTTTCCCGCACCTCGTCGAATTCTGGTCCAGTATGTTCCGCACGCATTCGGATTTAAGGGGCTCAACCTACTCTTTTGTTTTTGGCTGCTGGGGCGGCGAGAAGATTCGATCTGGATAATGTTCCACGAGGTTTGCTTTCCTTATGATCGAAGACAACCTATTCGTCACAAAGTGCTTGCTGTGGGGACTCGGCTCATGGCAATGATCGTGTCTCGTGCCGCCACTGGAATCTTCGTCTCGGCGCCAGCATGGAAAGGGTTGTTGCGCTCGCTCACAAGGAAATCGGAAAAGGCAGTATGGCTGCCCGTGCCAAGCAATGTGCCGGTAATACCCGATGAAGCGAGTCGCTGCAAACTGCGGTCAGAGTTCAAGGAAAAGTTTATTGTAGGACACTTTGGAACTTATGGAGCGGGAATCGCCCCACCCCTGGAGAAATTCATTCCAGCTCTGCTTTCAGAACTTGAGGAAGTGGGGGTTCTCTTACTAGGCCGTGGGAGTGATCACTTTCGACATAAAATAGTCGAGCGTTTTCCTCTGGTTAGTGAACGTCTGAAGGCTTATGGGTATTTGGATCCGGTCAGTCTTTCGAGCTATCTAAGCGCCTGTGATCTCCTCGTACAGCCTTTCCCGGATGGAGTAACAACTCGCCGCACTTCCTTGATGACAGGTTTGGCCCACGGTCTTCCTATAATAACAACGATAGGACATCTCACAGAGTCGCTCTGGGAGAACAGTAGAGCTGTATTGCTCGTCGAGAGCGAAGATCCGGAAAGGTTAATTGCTCAAATAAAGTTTCTTATCGATAACAAGGGAGAGAGGATGCGTCTTGCTTTAGCAGCAAGACAGCTCTATGACGATCGCTTCTCACTCGAACGGGTGCTAGAAGCCTTGCGCCGTGAAATCTGCTCTTGCGAATCGCATTAATCAGTTGGACAAACAGGAAGGTTGGCGGGCTCGAATCATATGTTGAGACCATTATTCCGAGCCTTTGCCAGGCCGGACACGACCTAGCATTCTTTTATGAACAAGATCTGACTTCAGCGCACGAAAGGATCGCGGTATCGGAATCGGTTGAAACCTCCTGTGCCGCTGAAGTTGGAAAAGAGAACTTTTTGGCAACACTTCGAGGCTGGCGGCCGGATCTTTTGTTCACGCAGCGGGTACTCAATCAAGAGTTAGAATCCAGACTCCTGGAAATAGCCCCATCTGTGTTTTTCTCTCATGATTTTCAGCGCGCCTGCATTACTGGAGCGAAAACCGTCAAAGCACCAGTAAGCCAACCTTGTACGCGCGCTTTCGGATGGCAGTGCCTTCTTCACTATTATCCGCGACGTTGCGGTGGTCTAAACCCGCTCACGATGGCTCGCGAATACCGTCGTCAGGCTCAAGGATTAAGTATGCTGAGAAGGTATGGCGCCGTCGTTACGGCAACAGAGTTTCTTTGTAAAGAATTTCGACGTTACGGCCTCAACACTCATTGCGTGCCCTATCCTGTGCCCAAGCAGCCCACCGAGCGGGAAGCTCACGCGAATCAAGAATCATCTTCTGAGTTAAGACTCTTATTCATGGGTAGGTTTGAGCACCTTAAGGGTGGACAAATCCTTCTTGAAGCCCTGCCTATAGTCCATTCCGTCTTGAATCAACCGCTTCGAGCGATCTTTGTTGGCGATGGAAGAGCAAGGGGGGCATGGGAAGAGTTAGCAAAAGAAATCACCACGAGAACGCCTCGAGTCACTGTCCAATTTACCGGTTGGCTCGAGCAACGTGAACACGAGAGGTTTTTCTTAGATTGCGACTTCTTGGTGGTCCCAAGTTTGTGGCCAGAGCCATTTGGTATCGTCGGATTAGAGGCCGGCGTGTATGGAGTACCAGCGATTGCATTTGCAGTGGGTGGAATCCCGGAATGGTTAAGAGACGGAGTCAATGGTTTACTAGTGCCTGCGGATCCGCCTACTGCTCAAAGACTTGCTGACGGCATCGTAAAGTGTTTCAGCAATAAGGATGCTTTGGTCAAAATGAGGCGAGAGGCCTTCGTGGTTGCTCAGAGTTTTTCAGTTGAACGACATCTGACTGTGCTTCAGAAAGTATTTCGAGCCGTTCTATCCAATTAAATTATCAATTGCGTCCACTACGTCTGCTTACCATAGCCCACTCGTACGGTGTCGCCCAGAATCGACGACTTGCGAATGAGATGCAGCGCGAGGGGGGAGGGAAGTGGGAAGTAACTGCCGTAGCGCCGGCATTTCTGCGCGGCGATCTGCATCCTGTTTTCCTTGAAAAGGAAGTGGGAGAGCTTTGTCGCCTCGAGTCAGTACCCGCACGGCTCACAGGACAAATGCACTGCTTCTTCTACGCCCGTAGGTTGCGAGAAGTGATGAAGGCTTCATTTGATCTTGTTCACTGTTGGGAGGAGCCGTATATCCTGGCTGGCGCTCAAGTCGCCCTCCGAACGAATCTGAAGACACCATTGGTGTTCGCAACCTTTCAGAATCTGGTAAAGAACTACCCGCCTCCCTTCAATTTGGTGGAAAAGTTTTCTTTAAATCGGACCGCTGCGTGGATTGCCTTTGGACACACTGTTCTAAATGCGATGCGCGACAGGGCTGGCTATCGTGAAAAACCACATCGCGTTATTCCTCCCGGTGTTGATGTTGAAAAATTTCGCCCTGACCCTGAGGGACGAAAACGCATGCGGGTCTCTCTTGGATGGGATTCAGAAGTTCCGGTGATTGGCTATCTTGGCCGACTGGCACCGGAAAAGGGGCTGGGATTGTTGCTGAATGTTCTTGAAAAGCTTGCCTCACCTTGGCGGGCGCTTTTCGTGGGCTCTGGACCAATGGAACGTCCAATACGCAAATGGGCAGCAAAGTTCAATGATCAGGTACGTCTCTTAACGAATGTCAGACACGCAGACGTTCCCGGATACCTAAACGTTATGGATGTTCTCTGTGCTCCCAGCCAGACAACTAAGCGCTGGCAGGAACAGTTTGGGCGCATGTTGATCGAAGCATTCGCTTGCCGCGTGCCTGTAGTTGCGAGTAATAGCGGGGAGATTCCTTTTGTCGTTGAAGATGCCGGGCTCATTCTTCCTGAGGATGACGAAGCAGCTTGGGTAACTGCTCTGGAAGAAGTTATCGCAAATGAAACCTTGCGAAGCGAACTTTCAGCACGAGGGCTCGAGAGAGTCCATAGATTATATACGTGGCCCATAATCGCTCGGCAGCACCTAAACTTTTTTCTGAATGTTTTGGATGCGCAAGGCTCCCGCTAACCGTGATCCATTTAGCCGTAGTCTGTGATTTTGTTGAAGAGAATTTCCTCAGCATGGATCTTGTAGCCGAGCGGCTCATTCATCATCTTCAGATTGAACACCATGCCAGCATCAACCCTGACAAACTCTGCCCGCCGATGCGGACACGCATGCGAAAAGTGCCAGGTCTTAACAGTACTAAGTTTGCGTTTAAGTTTGAGCGCTTGGTCAACCGTTTTCACGACTATCCTCGATGGTTGCAGGGTAGGCAGCGGCACTACGATCTCTTTCACCTTGTCGACCACAGTTACGCTCAATTGGTTCACCAGCTGCCACCCGATCGAACTATTGTGACGTGTCATGATCTTGACACCTTTCGCAGTGTGCTCGAACCGCAACGGGAGCAGCGTTCAAGTCTCTTCCGGGCCATGACGCGACGCATTTTGGACGGATTGCGGAAAGCAGCTCTCATTACTTGTGACAGCACGGCTACTCGAGCAGAGTTGTTAGCCCATGGAATTACTTCAGCCGAGCGAGCAGTTGTTGTGCACAACGGCGTCCATCCTTCTTGCTCTCCGCAAGCTGATCCAGCCAGCGATAAGAAAATTGCCAACTTGATCGGAACGTCAACACTTGATTCGATTGAAATCCTTCATGTTGGCAGCACAATTCCAAGGAAACGGATTGACGTGTTGCTCCGCGTCTTAGCCAAAGTTAAGGTGGAGATTCCTCGTATTCGCCTGCTTCGCGCCGGTGGGCCTTTAACTCAGGAACAAACAAGGCTGGCAATAAGTCTGGGTGTGGCTGAAAACATTCTTACGTTGCCTACGCTTGATAGATCCAGTCTCGCAGCACTCTACCGGCGTGCGGTGCTCGTGCTTCAACCTTCTGAGAGAGAAGGATTTGGCTTACCGGTCGTTGAGGCAATGGCTTGCGGGGTGCCAGTAATCGCCAGCGATATAGATGCCCTTCGAGAAGTGGGCGGGAAAGCTGTCTCTTATTGTCCCGTTGGCGATGAAACGGCCTGGTCTCGAACAATATGCGAACTCCTGCATGAAAGAGAGGCTCAACCGGAGCGCTGGGAAAAGCGGCGCCAGACTTCCTTAGCGCAGAGTGCACTGTTCTCTTGGTCACAGTACACCGGAACAATGGTAGGCCTCTATCGCGGCCTCGTCAGGGCATGATTCTTAAACAGTCTCGAGTCCTTCAGATTGGAAAGTTCTATCCCCCGCATTTTGGGGGAATGGAAACTCACCTTCGCTCTCTCTGTGAGGGCTTGCGCGACGAGCTTCAAGTTGAAGTACTAGTAGCCAATACGGGACGCAAGACCGTAGTGGAAAACATAAATGGCCTACAAGTTACCCGGTGTGGAGCATTGACCACATTAGCTGCGGCATCTATCTGCCCAAGCCTCTCGGGGAAAATTCGAGATACGAAGGCGGATCTGATTCATCTCCATTGGCCCAATCCCACCGCCGTCATGTCATACCTGAATGCTAAGCCAAACGGACGACTGATCTGTACTTACCACAGCGATATCGTTAGACAGAAAGTGCTACGACCACTCTTTCAGCCGATCTTGAGTCACCTCTTGCGCCGCGCCGATGCGATCATTGTGGGAAGCCCAAATTATCTGAACAGCGCGCAGCCTTTGAAGGCAGTTAGGGATAAATGTCACATCATCCCGTTTGGCATATCGGTAAAGGAGTTTGAAAAGCGAGATGAGGGACAGATTTCTGAGATTCGACGTCGCTATGGCCAACGTATCGTGTTAGGCGTGGGTCGGTTGGTCTATTACAAAGGCTTTGACTATTTGATTCGTGCGATGAAGAACGTGCGGGCCCATCTCCTGCTAATAGGAAGTGGTCCGATGCTCCATTCGCTTAAACGTTTAGCCCGCCGACACAGAGTGGAGGGACGAGTTTCGTTTCTCACAGACGTTGCGGACGCCCGTCCTTACTATCATGCCTGTGATGTTTTTGCGCTATCGTCGATTGCGCGCAGTGAAGCCTTTGGACTTGCGCAGTTGGAGGCGATGGCCTGCGGCAAACCAATAGTAAACACAGCGTTGGACTCTGGCGTGCCATTCGTTTCTCCTCACGGAGTGACTGGATTGACTGTCCCGCCAGCGGATGAGACTGCGTTAAGCAATGCTTTGAATAGCCTTCTGGATAATTTTGAACAACGAAAGCAGTTGGGATTAGTTGCGAGTAAGCGAGTTCGTGATGAGTTCAGTGTGAAAGCGATGACTGACAGGACCTTAGAGCTGTATCGGGACGTGCTACGACATTAGGTCTTTGGTCTTTGGTCTTTGCCCTTGGGTCTTGATTAGAACTTAGAAGGGAACTTTTAACGCACAAGCCAAAAAAGACCCAAGACCAAAGACTCAACACCAAAGACCAAAACCCAAGGCCCAAAGACCAAAAGACCAAAGACTCAAACCCCTAAGCCTAAAACCCCTTGAACACTTACTTTGCCCTCTTCTTAATAGCTACCTTCGCAGCGTTAACGATAACACCGCTAATTCGCCGTTTTTGCGAGCGCTTTAAGCTTCTCGATGTTCCACTCGACGGCCGACGCGTGCATCGCAAAGCCATTCCCCGGCTTGGTGGCGTAGCTATCTATTTCTCCTGTTTACTTGCGCTTTCGCTGCTGCCTTTTGTGGACAATTTGCTTACGCAAACGCTAAGGGGGGAGACCGATGAACTCTTCACAGCTCTCTTTCCAGCCACGTTGGTCCTCTTCTTGGGTATCTACGACGACCTGTGTGGTACAAATGCAAAAGTAAAGTTTGTTGCACTAGGCATTATCGCCTCGCTCTTTTTCATTCTCGGTGGCCGTATTGAAGCCCTGTCGATACCTTTTGTCGGTTCAATCGAATTACCTGCAACCATCTCATTCATTCTCACGGTCTTCTGGCTGGTCGCCATTGCTAATGCTTTCAACTTGATCGACGGGATGGACGGCCTCGCTTCAGGCGCCGCTCTCTTTGCATCAATGGTGATACTTGTGGTCTCGTTTGCCCAGGGACGACCACTGATGATCGTCGTCTCACTGGTTCTTTGTGGGGCATTAGCTGGATTCCTACGCTACAACTTTAATCCTGCTTCAATCTTCCTTGGAGATTCTGGAGCATTATTTGTTGGCTTCACGCTTGCTGCTTTGTCCGTGCTGGGTACGCAGAAAGCTACCACAGCCGTGGCCGTAGTGATTCCTATTCTGGCATTTGGACTTCCCGTAGTCGATACGGGAGTAACTATGGCGCGGCGCTTGATAAGCCGCCGCCCTGTCTTCGAAGGCGACAAAGAACATATTCACCACATGTTGTTGGCACGAGGTTGGTCACAGCGTCGCGTGGTATTGATCCTTTATGCTGTCTGCGCCGGTTTTGGAATGGTAGCAATGCTGTCAGCAAGCACCGGAAGTCACCTGACGGGCTTTGTACTCTTCGTTCTAACTGTCGCCGTGATCATTGCTGTGGGCCACCTTCGCTATCACGAAGTGGACGAGTTGAAAGCGGGCGTAAGGCGAACCGTAGGCGACCGCCGTGTTAGAGTTGCGAACAACATCAGGGTAAGACGCGCCAGTATTGCACTCTCCCAGGCCTCGAATTTCCAAGAGGTATGTGAGGCTTTGGAAGAAATGCTGGAGTTTGGAGAATTCGCGTACGCAAACATTCAAATCGGCAGATTCGGTCATGGAACCGGCAGCCTGCAGGCAACATTTGATCAGGTCGAACTTCGCGACAGCGGAGTGTTTTGGAGTTGGTCGCGTGGGGACGTCGAGTCTGAGATGGTAATCGGCTCAAACTCATTCTGGTGTTTTCGTTTGCCGCTGGCATCAGAAAAGGCAAACTGGGGTTGGATGAATCTCTACCGCAGTTTTGGCAGCGATCCTTTGCTCCTTGATATGAACTATATAACCGGAGTTTTTCGTCAGGAGCTTTCACGAGCGGCAGAAAGGATTTTGATTGCCCGCGAAGCAGCTCCGCGGGCCCCTGAAATCCAGATGAGTGTGGGTGTAGGCAGCAGTTGAACGATGGCAACTTGTAAACAGGGGGAGAACACCAAGAGATGAGAATACTGGTAACAGGTGGAGCGGGTTTTATAGGCTCACACCTGTGCGAACGCCTGATTGGGCAAGGGCACGATGTGCTCTGCCTTGATAACTTCTTTACTGGCCGGCGAGAAAACATCTTTGCTTTGCTCGATAATCCACGGTTTGAACTACTACGACATGATGTCATTCAACCTATACTTCTCGAGGTGGATCAAATCTATAACCTCGCCTGTCCCGCCTCACCTATTCATTACCAATACAATCCAGTGAAGACAGTCAAAACTAGTGTGATGGGAATGATCAACATGCTTGGATTAGCTAAGCGGGTGCGGGCCCGAATACTTCAAGCATCGACTTCTGAAATCTATGGCGATCCCCTGGTGCATCCACAAACCGAAGACTACTGGGGCAACGTGAATCCAATTGGTCTTCGCTCTTGTTATGACGAAGGCAAGCGTATAGCAGAGACGTTGATGATGGATTACCATCGTCAAAATCGCGTCGACACGCGCATTGCTCGTATCTTCAACACCTATGGACCGAGAATGCTTGAGAACGATGGCCGCGTGGTTTCGAACTTTGTGATACAGGCACTGCGTGGTGAGCCACTTACGATCTATGGTGAAGGCGAACAGACACGATCCTTCTGCTACGTAGACGATTTGGTGGAGGCTCTAATCAAACTGATGAACGTTGATAATCTTCACGAGCCCGTCAATCTTGGGAATCCCGGGGAGTTCACTATTAAGGAGCTAGCTGACGAAGTTGTGCGTGTCTGCGGCTCAAAGTCGGAAGTGAAGTATCTTCCGCTTCCAGAAGATGATCCAAAACAGCGACGACCAAACATCACGCGTGCTCAGACGCTGCTCAATTGGAGTCCTACGATCCAGCTTCGCGAGGGATTGGAAAGGACAGTTGAGTACTTCCGTAGGGCGCTGGGCCTTGGGACTTAGGTCTTCGAACTTTGGACTTTGGACTTTTGCAGGCTGAAGCCTACGACTATCGGTTGCGGGTTGGAAGATTCGCAGACAAAGCGATCTTCATCTCGCTGTTAGCTCTGCTGGTTCTTGCTGCTATTCCTTACGGTACGGCCGAGATCTGGTGGAAAACCGGGTTTATTTCATTCTTCTTCTTGCTGGGCGCATTCTCAGTGATTGAACATCTCTTAAGCGGAGATTCCCGATTTCAAGGCTGGACTGTCGTCACCCCTCTGTTGATTCTTGCATGCTATGCCTTTCTTCAAAGTATTTCACTGGGTCCTGGTAGTGCCAGCATGACAAGCATCCCTGAACCTCTATGGAGTACAGTCAGTGCCGACCCCTACCACACGAGACTCTTTGCCCTCCAGTTGTTAGGACTTACCGTAAGCGTTGCGCTGTTCTTTCGCTATGCTAACACTGAAGCACGGCTTGCGACTTTACTCAACGTTATTATTGCCGTGGCAGTTGCCAGTGCGATTTTCGGTATTCTCCGCCAAACTACTCAAACTACCACAGGTTTTGGCCTCCCCTTACTCCAACTAAATCAAGGTTACGGGCAGTTCATCAATAAGAATCACTTTGCATTCCTAATGGAGATGGGTCTCGGACTGAGTTTGGGAATCATTTTAGGAGGAGGCACAAAGCGAGAACACATCCTCATTTACTTCGCGTCGTTGCTGCCTATCTGGACCGCACTTGTACTTTCGAATTCACGCGGTGCTCTGGTTGCAATGGTGGCTCAGCTAATGGGCGCAGCGCTTTTGTTTCCAGGAATATTATCGCCACACACCAAAGATGCGCTGCCAGGCTTCATGCGAGTAGGTACACTGTTACCGATCAGAATTTTGTTGCTAGGAGTGCTCGTTATTGGTGTTTCCGTGGGCACGGTCTGGCTCGGCGGTGATCGGCTGGTGAGCAATCTTGAATCAGTACGAGCCGAGTTTGACATCAAGGAGAGCCGCCAGGGGGTAACAAGAAACGAGATCTGGCGAGCCACGTGGTTAATGTTCAAAGATAATCCCATTGCTGGAGTAGGCCTGGGCGCCTATTGGATCGCCATTCCAAAGTACCATGATGCATCCGGCACATTGACGCCGCAGGAGGCCCACAATGAGTATCTTGAATTGTTGGCGTCAGGTGGGTGCATAGGGATGGCGATTGGTATTTGGTTTGTAATTGCGCTCGTACAGCGTACACGCGAGAGCTTAAGCGCATCAAACCAGTTCCGCCGCGCTGCTGCTTTTGGCGCTTGTTTGGGTATCATCGGTGTGGCGGTCCATAGCCTGGTAGATTTTGGTCTACACATGATTGCAAACGCACTGGTATTCGCTGCACTGGTCGTAATTGCAACCGCGAAAATCCGTAATGAGAATTAAATCCTACAGGACTTTTGCTGAGAAGCTAGCGCCCATTGTGCTCATTGTGGCTATGTTCTCAGAACTGCTTGGCGCCTTACCACAAGATATTGCCAGGAGTGATTTTCAAGGCCAGGATATCATGGGTGGGGCAGCGATCATATTTAAGCCTCCTCAGAGGGTTCGTGACCTCGTAGGGGGGGCATCGATGTTGGTTGTCAAACGCCAAGCGGGTCCAGGAAGGCCAGTCCAGATTGCTCGCAACGTCCCCGGTGATAGACGGCGACCAACACGTCCCGGAAGACCGGATGTTTCTGATAGAGTCACATCTGAGGAAGAGAAGGCTGAGGCTTTTAAGAATCAGGGAAATACATATTACGACTTGGGTCAGTTCAATGAAGCCATTACTGCATACAAGACCTCTCTTAAGCATTCTCCGAAAGATCCCGTGACCTATAACAACCTGGGTGCGGCTTATTTCAGTGCTGGACGCAACGAGGAATCCGCAGCTGCCTTTAGCCAATCGCTCAAGTTAAAACCAGACGACCCAGACGCCTATTTCAATCTTGGAGTCGCATACTCGACTGCTGATCGCGATCGGGAAGCTGCCGAGGCATTCAGGAATGCCGTACGATTAAAGTCCGACTGGCCTGAAGCTCATAAAGCCCTAGCCGATGCTTACCTCAACCTGGGACGCTTCGAGGAAGCAGCTAAATCGTATGAAGAGACTATAAAACATCAGCCTAATAATGCTTCGGCTTTGGGAAATCTGGGCTTTGTTTACGATCAGTTAGGTCGCCAGACCCAATCTATTGAAGCTTTGCAGCGAGCAGTTAAACTTGTACCTAACGATGCCATTGCCTATAACAATCTCGGCGCAAGCCTTTACAAAGCCGAACGTTATAAGGAGGCAATCAGTGCTTTTAATAACGCTGTGCGGCTAAATCCGGAAGATGCTGAATCACTAAACAATCTTGGTGCGGCTTACTACATCACGGAAGACTATGAGCGTGCGCTTGATAATTTTCTGCGCGCTACAAAAAGCCGGCCAGATTTCTCAGATGCGTTTTACAATCTTGGGAATGCCTACTACATGTCGGAGAAGCACTCCGACGCCGCATCCGCTTATCGTCAGGCACTGCGACTGAAAGCTGACTACGCAGAAGCCCGTACAAATCTGGGAAGTTTATTAATTTCTCTGGGCCAATACCAGGAAGCTGTATCTGAATTGCAGCAAGCAATTAAACTCCAGCCTGGCAATGCTGTGTCGCACAATAACCTAGGCTACGCCTTCGTGAAACTCGGTGAAGACAGTAAGCAAGGTGAGGCAATGCAGTTCTACCGCCGCGCTGTCGATGCTTACAAAGAGGCTCTGCGACTGAGGCCGGACTATTCGAAGGCGCTAAACAATCTTGGTTCGGTTTACAACAAGATGGGACAGCACGAGCAGGCTGTTGAGCCGCTGCTTGGCGCGGTCCAGTTTAAGCGTGACTTTCCAGAAGCCTACTACAATCTTGGCATCGCCTATTACAATCTTGGCAAATTCAGTGAAGCTGCAGGCGCCCTGCAACAATCAATCGCTCTTCGACCTAATTATGGCGAAGCTCTAAACAGCTTGGGTTCTGCGCTTTACCGCGCCGGGCAGTTTGCACCCGCGATTGAGGCTTACAAGAAGACTCTCCTGGTGCAGCCAAATAATGCCGAAACGCACAATAATCTCGGCAGCGTCTATTTTAGAACTCAACGTTATTCAGAAGCGGTGGCGTCCTTCAAAGAGGCAGTAAGATTAAAGCCGAATTATGCCGAGGCGCATTTCAATCTTGCCGTTGCTTACGTTGCGATGAAAGATCGGAAAGGGGCGCTTGAGCAACATAAGATCCTGCAGAAGCTAGATCCCCCGCTTGCTAATGAGTTTGCTGAGCGTTTTATGAAACGCTGAGTGGTGTACAAAAGAAGCCGATCAACGAAATGCACTAACGTGAGCACCAAACTTTCACCGGAAAATGTTCAAACTCCAATCACCGTTTTTGTAAACGTTGAGGTGAAAAATGATTGACCTTGCGCGTGAAGAAAAGTAAACTGCCGCCGCCAATGCGATTTAAATATTAAAGGTGTATGCGGAGCACTAGAATGAACCTAAGACAACGAAAAGCTCTGAAGGCGGTTGCGGCGTTTATGATGTTCGCAATTGCTCAGGTGTACGTTCAGGTTGGTCTCGCTGATCCTAATGCAACTGGCTCAATTCCACCCCCGCAGCAATTCATTGCTAGATTAACTACAACCAACAATCAACCAATCACCATTAATGGCAACAGTGCCGCAACGGGAGCTTCAATACTTACCGGAGCCTTGATTGAAACTGGTCCCGATACTGGCGCAACCATCAATCTTGGTCCACTGGGGAGGCTTGATGTCGCACCTAATACGAGTCTGCGGTTGGAATATGACGATCGCGGAAATGTTAAGGTTGTTCTGATTAGTGGCTGTGCGATCCTCGCCACAGGTCGAAACGCGAACGGCGAAGTGGAAACTGAGCAAGGACCCGCCGCTAAGAACGAAAGGGGCGCAGGGGGCATTATTGATATCTGTTTTCCGCCAGGTGCGACGGCGCCAGCAGTAAATCAGGGTGCGGCAGCGGCGGCCGGTGCTGGGGCTGGTGCCGCACAAGCTGCAGGCGCGGCTGCTGCCGGTGAAGGTGGACTCTTTGGTTTAGGTGTTCCCGCAACGGTTGCGATCCTTGCTGGTGGTGGGGCCGCTGTTGTGGGTCCTATAATCGCCTTCAATGACAATCCAAGTGTTTCTATTCCATGAGTAATTAACGTAAGCCCAACAGAACTTAGTGAGCGTGCCCGCCCTTGGCGCGGCACGCTTTGATTTTTGCGTGACATACCAACGTGCCAGCTCAAGCTAGTTCACAAAGTCCATCGTGGCTCAAAGTGAGTATCTCAATCTCCCTCATAAGCATCTGCTTTCTGTTGGCAGTTGTAAGTGCGCGTGCTGGATTTTCTCGACTCTTGGGAAAATTTGCCGGATTAACCGGGAGTATGGTTGCTGCCAATCATTCTATAAGGCTCGCAAACTCTGACCCTGAATCGCATCGCGCTCGAGCTGAAGTCTTTCACCATTTTGGACAAACTGTTGAGGCAGCGCGTGAACTTGAAATTGCGACTAGCTTGAGACCCGGAGATCATCACCTCTGGCTATCGCTTGGTATGGTCCGAGAACAAATCGAAGATCTTTCGGGCGCACTTATAGCCTTCAATGAGGCCGTGAGACTGGCTCCTTTCTACGCGCGGCCCCGCTGGCAACGCGGGAATTTTCTGTTGCGAATCGGACGTTCTGAAGAAGCACTGGCGGATCTTCGCATGGCGGCAGAAAGCGATCCAGAACTGTCAGCGAACGTTATTGATCTTGTATGGGTTCTGTCAAAAGGGGATGTCCAAGAGACCAAGCGGATTGCTGGAGTCTCTGGTCCTCGCTTGCATCTGGTGTTCGCTCAGTTCCTGGCCCGGCAGGGTCGGATCGCTGATGCAGTGGCCCAGTATCAGGAAGCAGGCTCATTAGCTGAACATGATCGTCAGGAATTAGTGCGCAGATTTATTGAAACTGGCGCTTTCAAAGAAGCTTATGAACTCTGGCGATCTGATCCCACGAATACACCTGTCTCAACGGCATCCACACTTTTTGACGGCGGTTTTGAAAAACGATTGACACTCGAGGAAGATGGTTTTGGTTGGCGGATTGCCCGTAATCCTGTGGGTGTGAGAATGTCGCAAGACTCCACGACGACGCAAGTTGGCACCAGGAGTTTGCGAATCGAGTTCCTGGGTGACTCTAATCCTCAGGTTCCCCTGGTGTCTCAGTTTGTGCTTGTTCAACCAGAAACGAAGTACCGCGTTAGTTTTGCCGTGCGGACGCATGAACTGGTAACAGGCGGACTTCCGGTCATCGCAGTTTACGATGCACCAAATAAAGGTCGTCTCGTTGGTCAGTCCACACCCTTTCCATCAGGTAATAACGATTGGCAAGTCTTGAGTTTTGAATTTACAACTGAACCAAAATCAACTGCGGTAGCTATCGTCGTACAACGAGCGAGTTGTGAGTCAGCACCTTGCCCGATATTTGGAATGGTTTGGCTCGATGAGTTTTCCCTTGAGCAGGTTAGCGGATGACCCAATCCGCTCTTGCCCGGCAACAATGAATGGTTAGTTAACGATTAACGATTAACAATTTACGATTCACCGTTTTACCATTAACCGATGATACCAAGGCTTAAGTTCACCTCAACTTGAATGCAGAAGGTTGACCGCCTGGGTTGGGTGGCTGGCTTTTCGGTGCGAAGCTACGGTGTCCGAATTGGCATTCGGTCAAACGAACCATCGTGCCTTGAAAAGGTGTGCGAATTTCTCCCCCACGGTTCAACGATCTCTTCAGCCGCTGTAGTGGAGCGGATTTACTCGCTGCTCGTCGGTGGCAACAGCTCTCGGCCAGGTACGAGGCGTTTTAACATTCTTTATGGTGATCACATAAGACTTGCGCGTTCACTGAAGGTCGATGATCTATTCAACACGTTCGAGTCTGATCTTCGTCTCACGGTGGCTGAATTTGCGCGTCAGCGAGTGTTCGTGCATGCCGGGGTGGTTGGTTGGAAAGGTAAAGCCATTGTAGTTCCCGGGCGAAGCTTTACTGGAAAATCATCTTTAATTGTGGAGTTGATCCGTGCAGGAGCGACCTACTACTCGGATGAGTATGCAGTATTTGACCGTTACGGACACGTACATCCGTTCTTGAAGCCTTTGGAGATACGGAACAATGGCGAATACCGTCAACGCAAAGTGGAAGTAGCTCAACTGGGAGGGCGCGCAGGCATCAAACCCATTCCTGTTGGGCTGGTGCTGATAACAGAATTCAAGGAGCATGCACATTGGAAACCACGAGAACTCTCACCGGGAAAAGGAGTGTTAGCTCTGTTTGCGAATACTGTTTCAGCTCGTCGCAGTCCTGAGCAAGCCCTTGGAGCACTAAAACAGGTTGTCGGCAGCGCACGCGTCTTAAAAGGAGTTCGCGGCGAAGCGCGAAGTGTTGCTCGGGCAATTCTTGAGCGACTCGAAAGCGTCTAATTATCAAGCCGATGTCTCAACCGCAATCGCACCGCGGTCTTCTTGTTGCCAGAACCCTTCTCGGGTCTTGGCGTCCTTCAAACCCGACCGATGCAGGACTCACTGAACCAGAACTCGATGAAGTGACGCCACTGCTTTATGGCGCGGGAGCGGCCGCATTAGGTTGGTGGCGAATACGAAATTCTGACCTGAGAACTACAGCCTCGGCTCAAATTCTTCAGCAGGTCTTCCGTCTCCAGGTACTTCAAGAAAGCTTACACGAAGCTAAAGTGATGAAGGTCTTTGGCCTTCTAAGAGATGCGACTGTGGACCCTATTCTAGTGAAGGGCTGGGCTGCGTCTCAGCTTTATCAGCAACCGGGATTGCGACCTTATGGTGACATAGACCTACTAATTAGACGCCCACAGTATCAATTAGCGCGAACGGTACTAGATAGTCCCGAAGCTCGCGACTGCTGGGTTGATCTACATCTTGGATTTACTGAGGTGAAGGACCGCTCCCAAGAACAACTCTTTAAGCGCTCAAGGATGGCGCAACTTGGTAATCAACAGGTGAGGATCCTGGCAGCAGAGGACCATTTGGCACTGCTGGCAATTCATTTTTTGAAACACGGAGGTTGGCGCCCTTTGTGGCTTTGTGATATTGCTGCCGCAATCGAGGCGCTGCCATCTGAGTTCGATTGGAACATGTGTTTAGGATCCGATCCGACTCGTACTCGGTGGATTACAAGTGTGATTGGACTTGCGCATCGCTTGCTTGGTGCAAATATTCAATCGATCCCCTTCGCGGTCCAGGCGAATGAGCTTCCACCCTGGCTTGTTAGTAGTGTACTGAAGCAGTGGGAGAATCCTTTTCCCACCAATCAACCCCCATTGAATCATCCCATACCAATGGTGCGCCACCTTAAGAATCCAAGTGGCTTTCTAAAAGGCTTGCAAGCACGTTGGCCCAATCCAATCTTGGCAACGGTTAGTGTTAACGGAGAATTCAATAATTTCCCGCGATTGCCGTACCAGTTAGCCAATTGGGTAATGCGTATGGTGAGATTAGTGAGCCCCACAGGTGAAGTTTAGAGGCTTGAAACAAGGTCTCAGAAACACATTCCCTCACACACGAATTCGGATCTCTCTAGTCTTTTCTGTTGCGCTGTTTTCATATACCACCTGCTCTACACCTTTGAAGAAATCACAAACTCCAGAGAATCGAAAAGCAAAGAACGAACGATATCTTATGAGCATCGGTGTTCGCATCAACCCCTCTCTTCCGGTCATTGAGAGTGAAGCGGATGCTAAGCTTAGAACTCCGGAGGATGTTGCCAAGCGTGTAATCATCCTTAATGCAGTAGTGCATAGTGCGCACGGGCTAGATAGGCAGGACGTTTCAGCGTGGCTTAAGAGTGAAAACATTTGGGATTCGGTAAGTCCACAAGAACGGCAGTTCCTGGAAGGAAGTAACCCGACAGAACAGGATCGGATAAATGCGACTTGGCGTGCAGAATCGGTTTGGACCCTATTGTGGGCTTTGGGAAAAATCGAAACGCTGGAGTTACCGACGAAGGAGTGCGATATTGACTTTATTCAGACACTGATGCTTTCTCCCGGAACCTCATGTGCTGAATTCATAAAGCAGTCTAAGCTGCGTTCTGTAGCCGAGATCCTGGATGCGACGGACTTAATCTATCGGATCCATTGGGTGGTAAGAGATGCGCAACTAAATAATCAGGAAATACCAGGCAGTTTTGTTCCAGGTATAGTTTACGAAAGACATTACGCTCTCAATTGGCTGGTGGGTTACTCGGATCAGGAATGGGATGAAATCACCACCGATACGTAAACGCCTAGTGTCTCTTAAGAGGCGTACAATGAGCTTCCGTAGAGAATGCTTGGGTTGGAAAGAAGCTCACTCGCTTTAAGAGGCTGCCTGACTTTCGCGTGGTGTCTCACCTATAAACAGAGCGAAAAAGTCAGTACCACCGCGCGGTAGCGGGTGGGTTTTGCGCCGTACCACATTGACCACGCAACCAAAACCCACGCGCTACCGCGCGGTGGTACTGACTTTTTTGAGTTGCAAGTTCTCACAACATAAAGGAGGTGATGCCATGAAGCGAAAAGTATTCTTAATACTAGCGGCAGTTCTTTCTGTCACAGCAATTAACGAAAGCGCCTCAATCCAAACTAAATCCCCTCAACACAAAACCACGGTCGAACAGAACAAAGCGATCGTTCGTGGTTATCTAAAGGAACTTATAAACGAGAACAACCTGTCGGCAGTCGAGACTTACCTCGACTCCGGAGTGATCTTCAACGGCTCAACTGGTTTTAAGCAACGGCTTGCTGAAATGAATAAATCGATGCGTGGAGCGTTTCCGGATCTTCGCGTAACCTTAGAAGATCAAATCGGAGAAGGGGACAGAGTAGCAACACGCGTAACGTTTCATGGAACTCACAAGGGTGAATTCAGAGGCATTCCCCCAAGTGGTAAATCCGTATCTTATAGCGGAATAGCCATAGACAGGATTCGCGCTGGAAAAATTGTCGAGATGTGGCACGAAGCTAATACACTCAGCCTGTTACAACAGATCGGAATCAGGGTTCTTCCGGCCGATTCAAAATACTCGCAAGCGTCAGATGCTATGGTCGAACTCACACAGCTTGAAAAAGCTTGGAATGAGGCCCACGTCAAAGGTGACGGAGATGTACTTGACCGTCTGTGGGCAGCCGACTTTGTCGTAACTGTCCCCAATATGAAACCTATGACTAAAGCCGACGTGATTGGCATTTGGCGTTCTGGAAGAATGAAATTCGAGCGCTACGAAACGTCAGATATTCTCATCCGAGTATATGATGACGGCGCGGTTGTAACTGGGCAACTGCAGAGGACAAGAGTGCTGAGCAGTCAAAGAGTTGATGATGACTGGCAGTTTACTAAGACGTATATTCGCAAGTCCGGTCGGTGGGAGGTTGTAGCTTTCCACGCCTCTGTAGCCCCGTGAGCACGGTGAAAACGCACTTGTAATAGGTTTTAGTCCCTCTGAACGGGCCTCGGATGCCGTCTTCTCAATCGCTGTCTATCCGCAGTGGGTTACATTGTTCTTTTTGCAGGGCTCGAACCTTCCCGATCCAGCGAAGCTACTGAAAGGAAACGGTAAAGTAGTCCGAAGTATCATAATTGACGACGCTTCCGCTTTTGATAGGTCCGCGATTCAGGCTCTCATCACCAGCGCCCTTGAACGCTCCAAGGTGCCAATGGTCTCTCGATAATCGCTGGCAAGGCGAAGGACGGGGACCTACGTGTGCCAGTGTGCCGCTTCTGAATGGTGGTTGAGACTGGTAAAGGAAAAACGATTCGAATGAAAAAATTATGCCTTGAAACTGACAGGCTTATCCTACGAATGTTCCGTGAAGAGGATTTCGAGCCTTACGCAAGGTTCTGTGCCGATCCAGATGTCATGCGGTATATCGGCGGGCAACCATACAGTCGCTTAGAAGCCTGGCGGCACATGGCCTATATGATAGGACATTGGCAACTGCGCGGTTATGGTCATTGGGCAGTTGAGGAAAAGGCTAGCAAACAGTTCATCGGACGCCTCGGCTTTCTCAATCCTGAAGGGTGGCCCGGATTCGAGATCGGGTGGACATTGGGAAAAGAGTACTGGGGCAAAGGGTTTGCCACTGAAGGTGCTCATCGCGCTTTGAAGTATGCTTTTGAAGAGATGGGAAAGCTGCACGTCATCAGTTTGATCCATGCCGAGAACTTAGCATCAATCCGAGTCGCTGAACGCTTGGGTGAGCAAGTGGAAGGACAGACAACAATCATGGGGATACCGGTTCTGATCTATGGCATCGATCGAAGTACATGGCAGGCACAGTCATAGGATCCAGAAAGGAGCACGGTCGTGCGAATACCAAGTATAGCCGGAGTGATAAAGAGGCGCATGCTGGTCAATTTCAAAGTTGATCCTGAATCTATGCAGCGCCTTCTCCCGAGTCGCTTCAGTCCCAAGCTACACAAGGGTTACGCGGTTGCCGGTATATGTCTGATCCGACTAGAACTATTCTCCTCATTGTCAGAAGCGTCGGCTTTTTTCGAGAGTGGATCGTTGGGATATTCAGTAACTGGTGATGCCAAGAGGCTCGATGGGCTGGTCCTCGAGACGAAACAGGGGCATGTTGAGGCTCTGGATGTGTACTAGGTAAGTTCCAGTTATTTTTCAGACAAAACCTTATTTCCGCGTGGTAGTGTTGAGTTTGACCACGCTCTGATAATGAGAAACATTGAACATTGAGTGGCACGGCGCGCCGGATTTGTATCTCTAGTCAAAAGATTCTGGGAAAGAGCAATGAGAAACAATGCCTTTTTTCAAAGTACACTTTTTGAAAACAAGGATCCTAAACCTCACTTCATCAATCCCTGTTGTTTTGGTGAAGACGTTGTCACGTGGCTTCTAGAGAACCTTAGACCAACTGGGCTTCAACTGGGTGATTCAATTCAGGAAGACTATGGATGGGGCTTTTGGGTTGAGGGCGACTACTGGGTACCCGTTGCGATCATGGAGGACTCTATTGGTGCGGACGTTGCTGAATGGCGTTTGAGTGTAGATTACGACCCTGGTCTCAGCATAAAGAAACGACTGTTCGGGAAGGCCGATCCGGTCTTACAACTCAGAATATGCCAGGCAATAAACTCCGCCTTGCAGGGAGAGCCTGGGATAACTGCCTTACGCTGGTGTAACGATGCTGAGACCGATTGCGGCGAAACTCCTTGGTAGTTGATTGTCGATTGTTGATTGCCGATTGGCGATTGTTGATGTACCAATCGAGAATCAACAATCTACAATCAATGGCAACTGACCTGAAAGCTGAGCCGCTCGCTCATGTGGACATTCACGACAGGGTTGTTGAAATCCTGGGCCCCTTACCTCGCGGGCGACTGCTCGATGTTCCTGCCGGTCAGGGAGCATTGGCCCAAAGGTTGATCGAGATAGGCTTCGATGTTCACTGCTCTGATCTTTACCCGGAAATCTTCCGGCTGAAGAATGTCGAAATCACGCGCGGCGATCTATCTAAAGCGCTACCTTACCCAGACGCTGAGTTCCAATATTTGGTCTGCATTGAAGGGCTTGAGCACATCGAGAATCCCGCGCAAGCGGTGCGTGAGTTCAAACGTGTGCTAAAACCCCGGGGACACTTGATCATTAGTATTCCCAACGTTCTCAATATTGAGGAGCGATTAAAATTATTGGTCCATGGGTATACTTCCCATTTCAAGCCTCTTTCCAAGGTGTTCATCGAGAAGACGCGACAAGAGCATGGCGAACTCGATGAGACTGCTTTGCATGTGAATCCCATCTCCTACTCGGAGCTCCGCTATTATTTGGAGAAGAATGGCTTTGAAATAAGCAAAATACTCAAGGACAAACCTAAGAGTCGTCTTTGGTTGTACTGGCCAGCCTTAGCGCTAATCGGTGTGGTCAAACGACTAACTTCGGATAAGAAGCGGCGCGAACGTTGGGCGGACGAACTTAATTCAGATGAGATTCTGAAGGGAGGCAACACGCTGATTGCCCACGCGGTGAAAGTGATGAGTAATGAGTGATGAGTGATGAGTAATGAGTGAAGAGTGATGAGTGATGAAGGACGTTACACTTCTTCACTCATTACTCATCACTCATCACTCATTACTCATCACTGTTTTTCTAGTTCGCAGTAGCAGGTTTTGCCTGAGCTGGACTAACAGGACGCGGCTTATTAAACGGCGACGAAGCCTTCCACGAGGGCATCGCCTCAGCATTAGCCACCCGCATTCCCATTATTAAACCCACTTGGGCAAGTGTCTGGGGTCCTGTCCAATTCCAATCCGCTTTAACGGTATCCGTGGTCGCGTGGTAATCCGTCTCCATCCACTTCTTCATACGCGGTATCCAGACCGATGGATCGCCCTCAGGACCTCCCATCAACATCAAGGCCGGCACGCCCTTCTTCACAAAGGCATAATGATCCGAGCGCATAAAAGCATTCTCTTCCGGTAGCGGATCAGGCGTCACAATTATTCCTGTTGCTGCTGATACTTCTTCAAAGACAGTCCCAAGATCAGAATGCTCAGCTCCAAAACCGACAACTCGTTTTACTGGTCCATATACCTCTGTCCCAATACCATCAAAGTTCAGATTGGCAGCTATCTTATCGAGTGCCCACGTCGGATGCTGAATCCAGTGCTCAGTGCCGAGTAGTCCATACTCCTCTCCGGTAACCGCAAGAAAGATTATGGATCTTTTAGGGCGTTTCGCAGTTTTTGCAAAAGCTTCAGCAATTGCAGCCATAGTGGCGGTGCCAAGCGCATTATCCGCAGCACCGGGATAGATTCGACCCTGCTCATCTATTCCATAGGCGTCGTAGTGAGCTGTATAGACTACGGCTTCTTCTTTGAGCTTTTCGTCAGCCCCTTCAAGCAGAGCGATCACATTGCTGCTTGCGACAGTCTCACGGTTAAGCTTGAGCGCAAGGTCTAAAGTCTTTTCAAGGTTACGTGATACCGATACCCCTGTCTTGGCCTTTTTCATTGTTTCAGCGAAAGTTGCTCCCGAACCTGCGAAAAGCTTTTCAATCGCAGCGTCACTCGCTAGAAGTATTGGTGGAACCTTGAAGGTGGCATCAATCGCCGAGGCTGGGCGAACCTGTCGCCGGGACAGGTAATTGGCTATTGTCGAGAATGGCTGTCTTTGCGTGCCGGCGTTAGCCACGATGATCGCCGCTGCACCGCGACCAAGAATATTCATAGTCCTTGACTGCGGACTGGTAGCGCGCCTCCAGGCGCCAGGGTCGACATCGTTTGGCTGACCCCCGCTTATGATCACCACCTTGTCTTTCAAATCCAAATCAGCCAAGTCGTCGCGGTTGAGGTCCGGAGAAACCACTCCATAGCCAGCGAAAATAAGTCCGCCGCTTAGATTCGCCTCATCGAAGGTATAAGGAGGGAGGAGCACATAATCTTCTCCGTATTTGAGTGCGACTTCTCCCACCTTGGCTAATGAGCTAGCAGCAACTTGTGTAACTCTGAACTTGATCGGTTGCATGTAGGTGCCATTCTCGCCGGCTGGTTTCAATCCCAGTTTCGCGAAATAACCAGCCAGATAAGCCGCAGCCTTGTCCGCTCCCGGTTGTCCTGTTCCACGACCCTCAAATTCTTTGGAGCTAAGTTTGACCGTAAGATCACGAATCGATTCAAGTTTTATCCGAGCGGAAGCTTCGCGTTCAGCCGCAGTCAGCGTATGAGTTAGTTTCTCTGTAGTTGTTGTTGCTGAAGCGGCGCTTTGCCATACCGGCGAAAGTGCAAAGGCACTAGAAGAGACCAGGGCAAGAGTTAGCCAAACTGTGAGAAATCTATGCACTAGTAGATTATTTCCAGAAAATGGTCGCATTAAGTAGGCTCCTTTAACCAACCTGCATTCATAATAAGAGCATTCATACGCACGAGGCGACAGAATGTTCTACTTTGTTTCCAGAGAAGTCGCCACGGCTGCCTGAGAAAAATTCATTTGCCATTTGTCATTTGTGATTTTCATAATTTTTCATTTGTCATTTTCCTTTCCAGCGAATAGGAGGTCTTTCAGAGCAAAATCCGCGACGGGAAATCCGCAGAAGAACGCACTATTAAATGCAAATCGACGACAAATGAAAAATCATAAATGGAAAATCCCAAATGGCAAATGCCTTCACTTCAGCCTTCATCCTTCCGCCCTCATCCTTTACTATACCTTGTAGTATCCCAGACCACAGGACCAGGAGACCGCGTGACTATCCAGAAGATCATTGTGAACCCGAAGTTTTACTTGTCATCCTTTGCCCTCGGAGATAAGCCTGCACTCCTCGAGTACCTTCATACTCGAGACGTCTACAACACCACCCTCAATATCCCTTATCCTTACACTGAAGGAGATGCTGACTGGTGGTTAAATCGCAGAATGGAGTCGCTTAAAACTCAAGCAAAAGAGACCACCTTCGCTCTTCGCAATGATCGTGAGAAATTAATTGGTGCAGTGGGAGCAGAGGGAGTTAATCCCGGCATTTCTCATCGAGCGGAGATCGGTTACTGGCTGGCAAAGCCATTTTGGGGGCAGGGAATTATGACAGATGCCTTACGCGCGTTCGTTTCCTACGCCTTTGATGAACTTCACTTGCTGCGGTTAACGGCTCATGTTTTCGAAAACAACTTACGCTCTGCGCGTGTTTTGGAGAAAAATGGATTTCAGCTCGAGGGGAAGCTGAGAAAACATTTCATCAAAGACGGAAAGTTAATCGATGCACGCCTCTACGGTCTGCTGAGAGAAGATTTAACGTTTTAGGTCTTCGGTCTTTGGCTTTTGGATTTCGGTCTGATGCCTCGGGTGTCGTTGAAACAAATTTCGAAGGCCGAAGGCTAAAGACCGAAGAACCAAAAGTGAAGTTCAATCCGATCTGTGCTAACTTCTCACACTCACACAGGATAATGTATTGATGGATCAGCCTACGCTCGTCTTAAGTTTTGACACTACAACTCGCGGAGGTAGTGTAGCCATTACACGTGGTAATTCACTGCTCGCCTGGACAGTAGGTGAAGCTGAAACTTCGCATTCCAATACCTTGTTGCGTGATATCGATAAAGTTCTCGACCGTGCGGATCTTTCCCTCGAAGAGATTCACCTGTTCGCCGCGGCCTCAGGTCCCGGCAGTTTCACCGGCCTTCGAATCGGTCTCGCAACGGCTAAGGGGCTTGCCGAAACGTTAGGAACACCTTGTGTGGGAATCCCTACTCTCGAAGCAATAGCAAGCGGGGCCGGGCCTTCCGAAGCTACTGTAGCGCTACTACCAGCGGGCCGAGGAGAACTCTTTGCTCAATTGTTCTCCATATCATCTTCAGGTTCTTTACTCGCTTTGGATGAGGCAGCGCATTTGGCGCCAGAACGGATGTTGGAAAGGTACAAACGTCTGCGAAGGATAGTTTGGGCAGGCGAAGGCGCTTATGTACAACTTGAAAAGATCAGGGCTTTTGCCGAGCAAAACGGAATCACCTTCACCGACTCTTTATCGGTTCAACGATTGGTTGAAGGTGGTCAGGTGCAGGAGCAGGAAAAGCAATCCGTCTGGATTCTAGCGCCCAAAGAATCCAATCTCGCACGGGAGATAGCAGCTCTTGCACTGGCAAAATATGAACAGGGTCAAAAATTTGATCCCTACGAATTGAAAGCCATTTATGTGCGTCCCTCCGACGCAGAACTAAAACGGAAATGTCTGTAATGAGTTCTGTATCAGCGGCCACTTCAGAGGCTGTAAGCATCACTTACATGACTGAGCATGATTTGCTCGAGGTAGTCGAAATTGAAGAGCATTCAGGCCTCAGCAGGTGGGGTTGGTCGGCTTATTATGCCGAATTGCAGGGTCAGAATCGTCAGCTGATGCTCGTTGCGCGGACTACCCGCTCATCGGAGCAGTCTGGCACAGTAGCAGGGTATATTGTGGCACGGCTTAATGCTGGTGAATTACACATAAACAACGTTGCCGTGCGTGAAGAATACCGCCAGCAGGGGATCGGCGCTGAGTTGCTGAGGCGCATAATCGCAGAAGGGAGGCAAAGTGGTGCAAGCGGAGCTTTTCTTGAGGTGCGGGCAGGAAACTCAGCGGCTCAAACGTTATATAAGAAGTGTGGGCTTCGGACAATCGGACGACGGCGGAACTACTATTCCGAGCCCAATGAGGACGCCCTCGTAATGAGTTTGGCGCTTAGGTAGTATGCTTGATCTACTTCTTCTATTGGGCTACCATTTTCTTAGCCTGAACATTCCTGGAGGTGGTACGGGATTGTTACCTCCGATGATCAATCTTACCAGTTCTATCGTCTGAAAGGAGACCTGTGCGACATGGACATTGCAACTACGGATAGGCTTAAAGAAGAGCTGATGAATCGTGACCCTGAGTTTAGAGAGTTGGCCAGGGAACACACGCGTTATGAACAACGTTTAAGCGAACTCTCATCGCTAGCCTATCCGAGTGACGAGGAACAACTGGAAGAGATTACTCTTAAGAAGAAGAAATTAGCTCTTAAAGATCAGATGTATTCCATTATGTTGCAACATCAGAAGAGTCAAAGCGTGGGGCATTGAGCGCCAGCGGAGAGACTTCTCCTTTGTTGTTCGGTTTCGGGGACGTGGCACTAAGAAGTACGCGTCCCCTTTTTCGCAAGTTACTTAGAAGTCGGAGGATTAAGATAAAGGATTGAGAATTGCTCGCGAAGGGATTCCTTTTGTTCTGACACCTGGACTGCTAACGCTGGTCGCGCTTGCGATAGGTTACTGGTATATCGCCGTACCTTTATTATTCTTGACGGGTTTTATGGCCTTCTTTTTTCGAGATCCGGAGCGACAGCCACCCAACGAGCCAAATATACTTGTCGCCCCTGCTGATGGACGAGTGACGCGTGTTAGACCTATGGATGCCGGGAACGCGGATTCGCCAACCGTTGTAAGCATCTTCCTTTCGCCACTGGATGTGCACATAAATCGCTCCCCAATAGCTGGTGAGATCAGAGATGTCACTTACACCAGGGGAAAATTTCTGATGGCTACTAAAGATGAGGCCAGCCTTGTTAACGAACAGAATGTACTAACCATACAAGGTGAGGCTATAACAGTAGTTTGCAAACAGATTGCAGGCATTCTGGCTCGGCGGGTGGTTTGCTGGAAATCTGCGGGTGACCGAGTTGCTTTGGGGGAGCGTATTGGACTGATAAAGTTTAGCTCGCGAACTGATGTTGTAATGCCTCCGAATGTAGCGGTAACTGTTAAGGAAGGCTCGCGGGTACAGGGAGGAACTACGGTGATCGGGAGGATACGATGAGCGCTAGTTCCAGGATGGATACGGAAGTTCATTCACCCAACCCCGAACGTCGCGGGCTGAGAAAAGGTCTGTATCTGATTCCATCAGCTTTCACTGCGGCCAACATTGGCATGGGCTTCTATGCAGTAATGTCTTCGCTTCGAGGCTTCCAATATGTTGGCACTGGCTTGGAAGAAGAGATGGTTCGTGCGGCTGGCTACTTTGACAGCGCGGCAAAAGCAATCGGTTGGGCCGTCCTCTTTGACATGCTCGATGGCCGGATAGCGCGTATGACTAAGACGACGACAGAGATTGGGATTCAATTAGATTCTATTGCAGACGTTGTCACTTTCGGTCTGGCTCCAGCAGTGCTTGTGTACACTTGGGGTTATGGAGCAAGCCTGCCGGAAGGAAGTGAACTTCACCGACTCGCATGGTTTCTATCCTTCATGTACCTGATGTGCGGTGCATTCCGATTGGCGCGATTCAATGTTCAGGCGACGCGGCCCAGACTACTAGCCGAGGGTACTGTCAAGGTCGACAAGAAAAGCTTCGTTGGGCTCCCGATACCAGTTGCGGGCGGTCTGATCGCTGCTATTGTTCACTTCACTCCTATTCCCTTAATTACTCACGGTCACGAGCGAGCTCAGGTCTACTCAGCATTATTGATGTTTTTAGTCGGTTTTCTGAGTGTACTGATGGTTAGTACGCTGCGGTTTTCAAGCTTTAAGACCGTGGGCACTCGTAGTCGTAGCATGCGGACAATTATTCTGGCAGTTGCGGTGGGAATGCTAATCTTTCTGTACTCTCAATATGTTCTTTTGGCTATAGTTATCAGTTACATACTTCACGGACTACTTTCGAGAGTGGTGAGCGCTTTTCGTCGTAGTCCGGAACTACACGAATCAAAAGTGGATGCGTAGTGTTTGTGGCGCATC
>CAZNPP010000046.1:0-17244 GCA_964574785.1 uncultured Chloracidobacterium sp.
GAGGAGATAAGAGATGTCAGGTGAAACTCACGATGCAGTGCACCGGCACGAACCACCGAAAAGCTTTATTCGCAAGTATATCTTTAGCCTCGATCATAAGGTGATCGGCATTCAGTACATCTTGCTCGCTCTTGCGGCTGTGCTTGTGGGAATGACGATGTCACTTTTGATGCGTCTGAATCTCTCCTGGCCGGGAACAAATTGGCCAATCCTCGGCACGCTCTTTCCCGGTGGTGCGCCTGAAGGCATGATGACACCAGAGTTCTATCTCTCATTGGTAACAATGCATGGAACCATTATGGTTTTCTTTGTCCTCACTACCGCGCCGCAAGGGGGATTCGGCAACTATTTTCTGCCGATTCAGATAGGCGCCGAGGATATGGCATTCCCCGTACTGAATATGCTCTCCTTCTGGGTAACCTTCGTAGGCTTCATAGTGATTCTGGCTGCAATCTTCTTTTCTGGAGCCGAATCTACCGTTGGGCCTATTGGCGGATGGACTGGCTATGCTCCCTTAAGTGCCTTACCAAACGCTGGCCCAGGGCAAGGGCTCGGCATGGATCTTTGGATCATAAGCATTGCCATCTTTTGCGTAGGCTCGTTGCTCGGTGCTCTGAATTTTATTACCACCCTTTTAAATATGCGCACCCGGGGAATGTCGTTGATGCGAATGCCACTGACGTGCTGGGCCTGGTTTACAACCGCAGTGTTGGCACTGCTTTCGTTTCCAGTCCTGCTCGGCGCCGGGATCCTCCTTTTGCTTGATAGAATGGCGGGAACGAGCTTCTTCATACCCGGCGGACTTTATGTGAGTGGCATCCTTTCCGGAGCTGATGCCCGTTTCCCGTTGCATACCGGAGGTTCGCCGATCCTCTGGCAACACCTCTTCTGGTTCTTTGGTCACCCCGAAGTTTACATCGCAATCCTGCCTGGCATGGGTGCAACTTCACACATCCTGGCTACTTTTGCTCGCAAGCCTGTGTTTGGTTATCGCGCAATGGTTTTTGCGATCTTCGCTATCGGTCTCCTCGGCTTCTTCGTGTGGGGACATCATATGTTCATCAGCGGAATGAGCCCGTATTCGGCGATGACATTTTCGATTCTAACCCTTTCTATTGGTGTTCCATCGGCAGTGAAGACGTTCAATTGGCTTGGCACTTTGTGGGGGGGGCGCATTCGCTTCACGACTGCGATGCTGTTCGCGATTGGGTTCGTTTCGCTCTTTGTGGCGGGAGGTATTACAGGTTTGGTATTGGGTCAAACCTCGCTCGACCTCCCAATGCATGATACCTATTTTGTAACAGCTCACTTCCATCTCGTAATGGGCGTCGCTTCCATCTTCGGGATGTTCGCGGCTACCTACTTCTGGTTCCCAAAAATGTTTGGCCGCTTCATGAATGAGACACTGGGTAAGATTCACTTTTGGATCACGTTTATCGGTGTGTATTGTATTTTTGTGCCCATGCACACAATGGGAATTGTGGGAATGCCCCGACGCTTTGCTCAGTTTACCGAGTATGAGTTTTTGAGCACCTTACATCCTTTGGTGATGATGGTTTCAGTGGCGGCAATAGTTACCATTCTGGTGCAGTTCCTTTTTTACTTCAATCTCGTTTGGAGTATCTTGAAGGGAAAGAAGGCGCCTGAAAATCCCTGGGAGGCGACGACACTGGAATGGACGACTGCGTCTCCACCACCGCATGATAACTTCGCTGGCCACCTGCCGACTGTGTACAGGGGGCCTTATGAGTTTGCCGTGCCGGGCGCGCCCAATGATTTCATATTGCAGACAGAGCCGGAGGTAGCCAGTCAGCCCGTTGCTGCCGATGGCGGGGGAACAAGCGGTAATGGCCACGAGGATAGGGGGCACTAAGCCGGCAAAGTCGAAGGTAGTTGGACCAGGTGGGCCGAAGGTTCCGGGGCCTAATGGTAAAGGGCCGCGAGGAAACGGATGGCAAGGTGGGGAAGACGATGACCCAGGAAAGCGTTTGTCACCGGCGGCATACCGCATCGCGATGTGGATTGTGCTTGCCGCAGTTGTGATGATGTTTGCGGCGCTTTCAAGTGTCTACATCATTCTATCGGCAAACCCTGGTTGGCGGCCTGTAGGCGTGCCGCGAATGTTTTTCCTGAGCACCGGAGTGATTCTCCTAAGTAGTCTGACGTTGCATAAAGCTCAACGTAGCTTGAAACTGGGCCGCTTGCCTCAGTATAGGAAGTGGCTTAGTGGGACTTTGATACTTGGCTTGGTATTTCTTGGGACGCAGCTATTGGCTTGGCGAGAGTTGGTTGCCCAAGGTCTTTATCTTGCCACCAATCCGCACAGCTCTTTCTTCTACCTGTTTACCGGAGTGCATGGTGTCCACGTGCTTGGTGGCCTTGTAGGCCTTGGTTACATGCTCTTCCGGATCCGAAAGTCTTTGCAGGTGGTTGAACTAGACCGGTTTGAGGCCTCAGCTGGTGCGGTCTCACTTTACTGGCACGCTATGGATGGCCTTTGGATCTGGTTGTTCCTGCTACTGTTGGTTTGGAGATAGGAAACTAAATATGGTTTCGGCTGTTGAGAGAAACATCCCTGCGGGAATATATGATCACCGTTATCGAATCGGCACTTTGGTGGGGCTGGCGGCTATCGTAATGATGTTTACAGCGTTAACGAGCGCTTACGTCGTTAGGGCTGCTTCTGCCAGCGACTTTGGACCGATTGCGATGCCCAGGATTTTGCTCCTAAGCACAACGTTGATCGTTTTGAGCAGCGGCACGCTGGAGGTTGCAAGACACAAGCTAAAGGCGAGACTTACCAAAGCTTATCAATGGTGGCTATCGGTTACGGTAATACTAGGTGCTGGGTTTTTGGTCTCACAGATTCTTGCGTGGCAGAAACTTGTTGAGAATGGGATTTACGTTGCAACTAACGCGCATAGTTCGTTCTTTTATCTTCTGACGGTTACTCATGGCGTTCATCTTCTGGGTGGACTGCTAGCCCTTCTTTATCTGCTATTTCGTCGTGCCGATTCCAAACGGCTTGCAAAAGCTGATGCTGTCTCGATCTACTGGCATGTTATGGACGCTCTTTGGATCTATCTATTTCTACTCCTTTTCCTATGGAGGTGACAGGTGAGTACTGAAGTACGCGCAGAACATTTTCCCGCTGCTGATTGGGACGGAGGTGTGCTCCCGTATCGAGTAGGTCATCGCAAGCTGGGAATGTGGTTGTTTATTGTTTCCGACTCACTGACATTTACCGCGCTGCTGATTGGTTATAGTTATCTGCGCGCTTCCAACGTATGGCCAACTCCGTTTCCCTTCTACCCCAGCATTGTTTTCGCCTCAGTCATGACTTTTTGTCTGCTTTCTTCAAGCTTGACCATGGTGATGGGGGTTTCGGCGTCGGCTCGTGGCGATAAGCAGGCAGCACGCAAATGGATTGTTGCCACGATCGTCGCAGGCCTGGCGTTTATCATTCTTCACCTGATCGAGTGGAACCACCTCATTCACGAGGGTCTGCGACCATTCAGCCTCCCAGCGGAATGGATAACTCGCTATGCCGCTGATGGCGTTCCACCTTCGCCACTCTTCGGCGCTACTTTCTTCACTATTACCGGGTTGCATATGTTCCACGTCTTTACGGGAGTGCTTTACCTTGGAGTGGTCGCCGCACGGATTAGGAAGCTAAAGCATGAAGATGTCGAGATCAGCGGCCTTTACTGGCACTTCGTAGATCTCGTTTGGATGTTCGTATTCCCATTGATCTACATTATGTCAGTTGACATTAGCGGGTAAAGATCGCTTAGGAGGCATCATTCAATGAGCGCACATGCTGAAGAACACGAACACTTCGCCGGCTCGAATAAGCTTTTCATCTCCGTCTGGATCTGGCTTTTGGTGTTGACGGCAATTGAAGTGTTCCTCGGATACATTCACCTACCAGTCCATTTCATGCTCACTATCTTGATGGGGCTCTCCATAATCAAAGCTGTTTTGATTGTTGCTTATTTTATGCACATGAGATTTGAACGCCTCAGTTTAGTTCTAACTATTGTGCCGATGCTGGTCGTTTGTATCTGTCTGCTATTCGTGGTTTTTCCGGACAGCTTCCGTTCTTCCGGTCTGCGTTATCAATTTAAGGAAGCGCCTGCTGTTTCACCAGGTGAGAGTCATTAAATGTCTGCTTTAAGAGCCAGCTGGGTATTTGTTTTGTTGGCGCTCGTGGGCATTTTGGCGTCTGAGACCTCGGCCTTTGCTCAGTGTTCAATGTGTCGTGCAGCACTTTCAGCGTCGCAGAATGCTGAGTTGATACGTAATATGAATATCGGCGTGCTGGTATTGCTTGTGCCACCAGTAACAATCTTTTGTTCAATCTTTATTGTGTTGCGTCGATACAATGGTAATGGAGAATCATCGACGAATTCTGAAAGGGATCAACACCAGGAATGAAGAGCTCGCTGGGTTGTTAGTGTGAGTTCGTGTGAATTCGTGGAAAAATGTGATCCACGAACTTACACGAAAAGACACGAACTATAGAGGCGCATTTCAGATTTAGGCACAGAATGGACGAGTTACTAGCCATCGATGTCGAAAAGAGGACCACGCGGGGCCGTGCTTGCCCACAATGTGGTGGAAAGATCATTCCTTCCGATCGTGCTGTATACCAGAGCACAGCAGATCCGGCTGCTGTGTTTCCAGTGTGGCAATGTGAGAGATGCGGCTATGAGGAACTGTCGGAGCGTCCAAAACCAGCCGGCAAGGCAAAACACTAAACTCGTCAGTAAGCCAAAAGCGCCGGACGAGCATCCTTTAATTGAACGGACGTATACCTGATGTCGATGGCAACCGCAGAAGGAAAGGTGATGAAGAACGAAGTTCGGCTACTTAATCTGATATGTATCATTGCCGCTCTTCTGTTTCTTGGCTTCGCCTTAATGAATGCCGTTTTCTCCCCTGAACTTCTCACGACCGATAATCTTTTTGTAACGATGGTCTGCCTGCTGATGGCCCTGGTGTTCGCTGTTAACCCGCTACTATACCTTCAGTCAGAGGGTAAGTTGCGAGTTCCTTTCCGAAAGCGGCTGGTTGAGGAGGAGAGAATAAGCGCCCTTCCGGGCGCTGCGCCTCCATTGTTAGACGCAAAAGGTAGAGCAGTTCCTCCCGATGTTCGGTCGATGGTATCCAATATGAGTCAGACATCGGCAAAGGAGTATGAAAAGCTCTAGCTTTGGAGTTGCAGCGGCTTGCCGCCGCTTTTCGTCTTTTTAGCTACAAGATTTGGTTTCATGGACGATCTAACCAAAAAAGTACTAGGAAGTTTTGCTCACTGGAAAAAGGATTCGCTGGACCTGCATGTGCTTTTTGAAGCAGGAGGTAACGATCCTGAGGCGAGAACCAGGGTTTTCGATATAGTCGAGCGGTTGGTTAAAGAAGGATTGCTGGAAGAGCAGGGAAACGATTTCTATTCCTTAACGGAAAAGGGTAAGCAGGCCTACTCAACAGCGCGAGGTTCCTCAGCATAATTCTTGATGGCTGATTACATATCTGCGCTACCGCACCTGAACGCACTGTTAAACAGCACAAGTGCGTTCTTCTTGCTTGTAGGCTACAGTTTCATCAAAGCGGGTCGAGTTGCTGCCCATAGAACCTGTCAGCTTCTAGCCCTTACGGCTTCGGTGCTTTTCCTTACTTCCTACCTCATCTATCACTACCACCACGGCGCGACTAGATTCACAGGACAGGGAATCGTGCGGTCAGTCTATCTAACGGTTCTCTTCACTCACACGGTATTAGCAGTAGTAATTGTGCCATTGGTTCTCCTGACTGTTTACCGAGCTGCCCGCGGAGACTTCTTGCGACATAGACGAATCGCGCGCTGGACCTTGCCGCTGTGGCTTTATGTGTCGGTTACGGGAGTATTTGTTTATTTGATGCTCTACCATCTGTACCCAGTAAGGTAAGAGTTGTTGAATTTTCCTTAAATGAAGATAGATATCGATGGTCTCACTGAGGCTGAACTGATTGACTTAAACTATCGAGTTGTTGCTCGCTTGCGATTCTTACAACAGATGCGAGCACACTCCAAGATGCTCGATTTTGGCATTGGTGAACGCGTTTGCTTCCAACCTGAAGGACGGTCGATGCTATTCGGGATGCTGATCAGATATAACAAGAAGACGGTGACCGTAATCACGTATAGCGGTCAGCAATGGAATGTCTCTCCCGGCTTATTGCGGAGGGGCGAACGAGTCTAGCAACGAGCCGCGTAATTGCGTTACGCAAGACAGACTAACTTTGAACCAATTCTATTTCGCCTGCACTTAGGTTCCATAACAACCCTAAAGATCGAGCCGAATAGATACTGATGCTTGCCAGCCCGCTCCGAAGCTGGTTATACTATCGGTATGAAAACAGCAGTTTCATTGCCAGATGATGTGTTTCGCGAGACGGAGCGGTTTGCCAAGAGGGTTAGGAAATCCAGGAGTCGACTCTATGCTGAAGCCCTCACGGAGTATCTCGCGAGACATGCCCCTGAGGAGATTACTGAGGAAATGAACCGAGTAATCGATGAGCTAGGAGAGCCGGGTCTTGATCCGTTTGTCGATTATGCGTCACGGCGGGCTCTCAGGAGCACTCAGTGGTAGAAATCGCGCAGGGCGAAGTCTGGTGGGCTGATCTAGAAGTCCCAATAGGATCGGAGCCTGGTTATCGGCGGCCAATAGTTGTGGTGCAGGGAAATCCTTTGAACCGAAGTCGTATTTCGACGGTTGTCTGCATTCCCCTCACGAGCAATCTGATCTGGGCTAGCGCTCCCGGCAATACGTTACTCCCAAAGAAGGCCACCCGTTTGTCAAAAGATTCTGTCGCTAACGCTTCACAAATAATAACACTCGATCGTTCGCTCTTGACCGAGCGCGTGAGCCGACTGGCGCCAAAGCTTTTGACGCAGATTCTCCACGGCATCGATGTCGTGCTCGGGCGGTGAGCCTGTTAGACCACTCGAGACAGACGTTCTCGGAGTGAAAGACATGTTGATTCTTCTCCGGGCGGTCACTTACGCTACGTTGTTCATCGGTCTCGTACTTATCTACGTACCAGCTCGCGTCTTGTCCTGGTCTGGCATTAACCGTCCTGTGGGAACTGGGTTGCAGCAGGTTGCCGGATTGGTTATCGGAACGGCAGGGGCAGCGCTCGTTCTGTGGTGCATAGGTACATTCGTGTTAGACGGAAGGGGCACTCCAGCACCCTTCGATCCGCCACGCCGGTTGGTAGCTAAGGGTCCTTATCGTTTCGTGCGAAATCCCATGTACATTGGCGCCGGACTAGTGCTGGCCGGTGCTTTCCTCTTCTACGATTCGTTAGCGCTTCTCGTTTATACTGGTCTCTACTTTCTCGCGACTCATCTCTTAGTAATATGGTACGAGGAGCCCACTTTACAACGAACCTTTGGGCCAGATTACGAAGCGTATTGCAGGCGCGTCAGGCGATGGTTGCCGGTCTAAGGGACGTAACGGTTACAGTTTTGCGAGCTCTTTCGCTCACGTCAGCAATGAAAGGAATTGAAATCGATGGCGGATAAACAAGTTCTTTCTAATCAAGAAAAGTTAATGGCTAACCAGGAAACCATAATCTCTAACCAGGAAAGAATTCTGGGTAATCAAGAGCAGTTGAAGCGAATAGTCGAGAACCAGGTGACGATCATTGAAAATCAAAACACGATAATGTCAAAACTCGATAAAGTATTGGCAAATCAGGAGAGCCACTTCTAATAAATAAAAATCAGGAGCCGAAGAAGTAGATGGTCTAAAACTGCTTTTGTGGTCTGACCATAACTAATGTTCCGTATAAAATAAGGTTCGGGAGGAGTTGTTTGGTAAACCAGTCGGTAAGGAAGAATAAATGCCGAAGTATGTTCCTCACAAGGGAGAGCTCATCTCATCGCCCTTTCGTTTGATCCTCAGTCCGGACATGAAAAAGGAGGCCGCCCTGCCAATTCTGCATAGGCTGGCGCAAAGGTAGAGTCAAGTTTGCAGTCTCGAAGTGTCCGATGCTCTTATCAATCATATATCAAAGGGTGAGTTGCGAGCTGGTTAACGAACCCGAGGAAACTAGTATGTCTCGCCAAAAGTTTCAGATTTTGGTGGTCCTCTCGCAGGCCTTGGGGATCGGTATTGTCATAGTTCAATACATGACTGAAAGTTCGCTGCCTCCTGAGTTGCTCTATTATCTAAGCCAGTACGAAACGATTTTGATAGCTGATCGGTATGCAGTCATAGAAGTCTTGACGAATGTTCCCTTTCTCATCCATACCGGTTTGGGCATCTTGAGCGCAGTTGGACTTATACTGTTTAGAGCATGGGGACGATCTGTATTCCTGGTCTACATTGTCGCGCAGTTAATCATCTCAGTTCTCACAGGACCTCACGTAGACACAGGATTGACAGTTTTTACTGGCTACGTTTGTAGTTTGGTAGAGGGTGCAATAGTGGCTTTAATATATTTTTCCCCAGTTAAGGATATGTTTGAGATCGAAGCCTAGCTAGGATGACAATCAAAATCTGTATTGCTGGGGCTACCGGATGGGTCGGGAAACCGCTCTCGATCGCTGTCTCAGCGGCTGAAGATCTAAACCTTGTTGGCGCTGTCTCGCGCACTTACAACGGTCAGAATCTCAGAGATATTATTGGTGACTTGAAGGTTGACGTGCCCGTAAGTGGGTCCGTCTCAGAAGCTCTCGAAACCCCAACTGACGTTTTAATTGATTACACGAAAGCTGATGTAGTAAAGGCTAATGTTCTAACAGCCATTGAGCGAGGCGTTCATGTGGTAATCGGCTCTTCAGGATTGACGGATGAGGACTTTGCTGAGATCCACAAGTTGGCTTTGGATAAAGGTGTTGGAGTTATAGCTGCTGGGAATTTTGCTATCACTGCAGTCTTGTTGCAACGCTTTGCTTCTGAGGCGGCGAGGTATCTATCTCACTGGGAGATCATCGACTATGCTTCAGATTCCAAAGAGGATGCACCGAGTGGAACAGCATGCGAATTAGCGGCGCGCCTGGCAGAAATCAGAAAGCCGGAAGTGACGCACTCAATTGAAGAGACCATCGGGTCGAAGGAGAGCCGCGGTACTACATTAAACGGCATTCAGGTTCATTCGATTCGTTTGCCAAGTTACATAATAAGCGTCGAAGCGATCTTTGGGGCGAAGGATGAACGTTTAACCATTCGCCATGATGCTGGAACTGGAGCGGGACCTTACATTCAAGGTACGCTTTTAGCTGTACGTCAAGTGGAAAATCACATGGGGTTGATCAGAGGTTTAGATAAGTTGCTTGATTAAGGTAGCTTTAGATTTTCGTCTAATCTGCCGTTAGGGGTCGTCCTGGCATAGGGAGCGGACTATGTTCACTGTTTTCCTGCTGCTCACTCTCCTGTTTCAGACTCAATCAGACCAGCAGTCTTCGATTATTGCCAAGTCGTCTGAGCCACCAAGACGAAATTTCTCGATTATCTACTACGATGAATCGTTCCTCTTTGCTGCCCGACACTATGGTGATTCGCGGGACCGAGGCGGTAACACCGAGCCCGGTCTATTTGTTCACTCAAAAGAACACTCCGCGTGGATCCAGATTTTAAAGATATCAACCGCAGATGGCAGATTTGGACAGTCGTGGTCGGAGGATCCCGAGGTTCAGAAGAAGATGCGGTTTGCCTCTGTTTCCTGGGATTTCACCGCCGCAGCAAAGCATCCGTATATCGAGCAGCCTTTACGGACCAGTGGATCCATAGCCTTTCCTGAGCAGGTGATTTACGACCCGGTTTTGGAACGGTACGAATTGAGATACTTTTCATCCTGGGGTGTTGCTAGTGCCGAGACAGTTCTGTATGTCAAGAAAAAAGAGATCATCCACGCGTTCGGTCCAGCGCAAAACGCAAGTCCCTAGGTGCTCGCTGCGAGCGGACGAGTCAATACGACTACGCCATAGCGGGTGGGTATTGACTACTGATCTGACCCACCCGCCTGACTTCCAGGAAATTTAGTGTGATGACCTAAACGCTGAGCATTGAGTAGTGTTTTTCGTGTAAGTTCGTCTGGCTTCGTGGATCAGTTTTGTTTTCCGCTTCAAAGTTTTCCACCAAGCCACACGAACTTACACGAAAAACCACAAAATACTGAGTTCGCTAAGTTATCAGCTACAAAAGTTGCAGGTCTTACTACTCTCCAGAAACTCCTCCTCGTTGCACGATACTCTATACTTTAGTTTAGTGTATCCATACTGAAGCCTAATGCTACGATATCCAGGAAATAAGTTTCTGGTTCTCGCAACCGCTCGCAGGCGGTTCTACGCTGACTTCTGACTTTCTAACCGCTTTTTGACACTCTCTACTGCGCGGTGATAAGACGAAAGACCCAAGCCCCGCTTGCACTAACCCCTCACCACCCGGCAGAATCTAACCCATGAGCGGTAATGGTCATAACCCTGAGATTTTAACTCAGCAGTACACGCCTACTTCGGTCACGCCAGAAGTGAATCGTATCCGTGCTTCTGGTCCAATTCTGCTCCTCGCAATGCTGTTCGTCGTCGGCGCCTTTCTATCCTGGTACTTCAGTTGGTTTGGCCGCGAACTTTCAGATGAGAAGATCTCCGAATACATTGTTGATGAGAAACACCCGAGACGCGTTCAACATGCTCTTTCCCAGATCCAAAAACGAATGGACCAACAGGATCCCGATGTAAAGCACTGGTATCCACAGGTGCTTGCGCTGGCGAATCATACCGAGACGGAGTTTCGTCTAACGGTTTCATGGCTCATGGGCTTTGACAACCAGTCAAAAGAATTTCATCAGGCGCTGCTTGGCCTTGTAGCTGATCCGGAACCAATTGTTCGGCGAAATGCGGCTTTGGCACTTGTTAGATTTAATGATTCGACCGGTCGACGCGAACTACTGCAGATGTTGCAGCCCTATTCTGTCCATTCTCCAGCAGGTGGTTTCGTAAGTAGCACTCTTGATGTAGGTAGTGTTATTGCGCGTGGGGCGTTGGTGGCGCGGGTCAACCAAGGTGAAAAGGTTGTTGAGGTTCGCTCGCCGTTGGCGGGAAAGATTGATGAAGTGATTAGACCCCGCGGCACAGAAGTCAAAGCCGAAGACAGCTTGCTCACAGTTAAGGCAGATGAAGATAGTGTTTGGGAGGCACTGCGTGGGCTCTCGCTAATCGGAGAGATTGAGGATCTGGCTCTTGTTTCGAAATATCAAGACGGTACTGAGCAGATACCTGAGCGGATAAAACAACAAGCGGCCCTGACAGCGAAAGCTATTCAGAGCCGCAACGCTGGAAGAACTGAAACTGTCAAGCAGTAGGAGGCGCTGGTGGAGCATCGGGAAGACTGATCCCATGGAGAGCTTCCCAATCCTCAGTTGGCACCATCTCTATTGCGTCCCAGGGGCAACCATCCAAAAAAGCTCCATCTGGTCCTTTACTAGTGCATTTTTGGCAGCCGATGCAAAGATACGGGTCTACCTCGATCCGTCCGAATGGTGGATGATCTTCGTCCGGTACCCAAAACATACAAGCTTCAATAGGGCAGTATTCGATACAGGCTGGAGAACCAGCGCAACCTGTGCAGCAGTCAGTAGTTATTGCCAGAATGCGAGGTTTCCTTTTGCGAGTGGCCTTGCCATCCCCTTCAGACATTGGCCACGATTTTTCTACAATGTCATACACGCTATTAAATACCTAATTCTGAGATCATCAACTAGAACTTGACCGACTCTAACATAGCCTTGTTGATTTCCTCAACGATCTGTGTCAGCCGCAAAAGTTCCTTCACAAGTCCGTTAAACTTCAGTTTGTGGATTACTCAAGGATCAGGAGATGCTTGAGATAAAATTACTGTAAGGTCGATTCACAGATACCAATATTGCAAAGGCGACAAACTGAAGTTTGTCGGACTGGGGGGAAGATATGGAAACAGTTGCGGGAATTTTTCTTACACACGAACAAGCGGAGCAGGCTGTAAAGAGTCTCATATCATTAGGAGTTCCAGAAGAACGAATTGTTTTGTTGAGCCCAGGAACACGAGAAGAAGAGATAATAGCTGCGGTGCCTACTACAGAAACCGAACAGCCCGGTATGGGAAAAGCGATGGGGGCAGCAGTTGGTGGGGCAATGGGTGTGGCTGGCGGAGCATCCCTCGGTGCTGCTGCAGCTAGTTTGTTCATACCAGGTGTTGGCCCAGTGATAGCCGCAGGTTTACTAGCCGGCGCTGTGCTGGGAACTGGTGGTGCAGTTGCCGGAATGGCAATTGGAGAAACAATAGAGGAATCGCTTGCTCAAGGTCTGCCGCATGGTGAGTTGTATGTGTACGAGGATGCATTAAGAAGGGGTCGCTCAGTCGTCATTGCCTTTATCGATGATGAAGGTATAGCTGAGCAAGCTCGTAAACAGTTGGCGGACACATGTGCCGAGTCAATCGATGCTGCGCGGGAAAATTGGTGGCTGGGCCTTCGTGACATCGAGGAGGAAAGCTATAAAGCGGATGGTCGGGACTTCGCCTCAGATGAGTTAAGTTATCGTTGTGGATTTGAGGCAGCACAGCATGCGAATCTCCGCAATAAATCGTATGATGAGGTGGGTGTTAATCTTAAGGATCTCTATCCTGATCAAGCAGGTGCCGATGCATTTCGTCGTGGCTTTGAGCGAGGTCAAGCCCATTACCGTCAGTTGCGGGAGAAATCCTGAGCCTTGATAGAGTGGCTCCTGAATCTTGCAGTGCTTATCGGAATCCTTGGTCTAAGTGCGATTATTACCAACTGGTTCGCGCGCACAATGTATATCCGCTGTCGCGAATGCGGCACACTTAACGCAAGACGTCGTATAAACTGTCGCTCCTGTGCCGCTGGCCTCCGTTGAGGCGTGCCCTTAGCAATCAAACTCTATTCGAGGAGTGACAAAATGCGCATTGCCGTGTTCGGCGCCCTGTTGTCTCTTCCATTTATACTAATTCTCTCATCCACTGCGATGTCTCAGAATTCAACACCACAGATACCAGAAGAGTGGCAGACATACGCGGAAAAGACTGATTACCGTGAGACGCCGCGCTACGGAGAAACAATCTCGTACTCCCGTAAACTAGCTGCAGCTTCTACCTTGATCGAGTACACGACTTTTGGGAAGAGCGGAGAGGGTCGAGATCTCCCCCTGCTAATCGTGGCCGAAGAGCAGTCCTTTGATCCGGAGTCTGCCAGGAAATTAGGAAAGGCCGTGGTTCTGATCCAAGCCTGCATCCATGCTGGTGAGCCTGACGGTAAGGATGCTGGACTTGCTCTGCTCAGAGACATTGCCATTACGAAGACACAGACTAATCTCCTCAAAAAAATTGTTGTTCTATTCATTCCAATCTACAACGCAGATGGTCATGAGCGATTTGGGCCATTCAACCGGATCAATCAGAATGGTCCTGCCGAGATGGGTTGGCGCGCAACAACCACACATCTGAATCTCAATCGAGATTACATGAAGGCTGATGCTCCGGAAACTCGTGCGTGGCTCAATTTATGGAATGATTGGAATCCGGATCTCTTCATCGACTGTCATGTAACAAATGGCGCGGATTTCCGCTACAACATCACTTACCATTTCGAGCAACATGAGGGTGTACCTGTCCCAGTGCGAACCTGGCAGCGCGAGATAATCGAAGGACGCGTGATACCTGCGGTTGAGGCTTCAGGTAATCTTGTTTCCAGATACCTGACCTTTAAGGATAATCGAGACTTTCAAAAGGGAATTGTAGATTTCAGCGCCTCGCCCCGATTTTCCACCGGTTACACACCTCTAAGAAATAGACCTGGACTGCTCCTCGAAACCCACATGTTGAAGGACTATCGCTCGCGTGTAAAAGGGACTTATGACTTTCTTCGTTTCACACTTCTCGAGGTAAACCGCAATATTGAAGCCTTACTAAAGGCCGTGAGGAGTGCGGATGAACAAGCGAAAAAGGGCGAGACAAAGACTCCGTTGTCGTTTGAACTTAGTGAAAAGGCAGTGCCGTTTCGTTTTAAGACTTTTGAGCATCGCACTGAAATGAGCGATGTGTCGGGTGCGGTACGTATTGTTTATGGCACTAAGCCGCTCGATCTGACAGTTCCAGTGTTCAATACTTTCCGGGTGAACACTGCCGTGACACCGCCTAACGCTTACATCATACCAGTGCAATGGCATCAGGTGATCGAGGTCCTCTTCGCTCATGGCTTGAGCTTGGAACAATTAACAGAGCCAGCGGAAATTGAGGTGGAGAGTTACCGACTGACTAATGTGAGGTTTCCCGTTAATCCTTTCGAAGGAAGGTTCATGCCAGCCTTTGGAGTTGAGCCAGTACGGGAGGTTCGCCTATTTCCAGCAGGTTCTATTATAGTACCAGTCCAGCAACAGTCGGGGCGTCTAGCCATAAACCTCCTTGAGCCTCAGGCGCCAGATTCATTACTCGCGTGGGGTTTCTTTAACTCTATCTTCGAACAGAAAGAATATGGTGAGAGTTACGTGTTAGAAAAACTGGCGCGTGAGATGATGGCGAAGGATCCAGAATTACGTAAGCAGTTTGAAGCTCGCCTAGCTGATCCCAACTTTGCTTCAAACCCCAGAGAACGGCTGCAGTTCTTCTTTCGAAGATCGCCATACTGGGACCAACAGCTCAAACTCTATCCTGTAGGGCGTATTACTACTTCGGTTAGCCTGAAAAGCCAACCAGTTGAACCAGTCAGGTAAAGGCACCCGCAGCACTCAATTCAACGCGCGAGTGCCCACCGGATGAAACAGTGTGGTGATTCTCTAAATTACGGTCCGGCGCCCCTGAATGATGTTTAGGATAAGCACCACCAGTGCTATCACTAGAAGTATGTGAATAAAATTTCCTAACGTGTAGCCGCTCACTAATCCAAGCAGCCACAGAACCAAGAGAATAACGAAAATTGTCCACAACATAAGCGATTCTCCTTTTCTGAATCAGGCCTCTACTTATCGGCTTGGCTAAAGCGCTGGTGAATTTGGCAACGAGTATGCCAGTAGACGCACTTTATCAAAAGGTCCTTATAATTGTTTTATTTGGCGATAGGAACCTTTCAGAAACCTACCATCGCAATTTCACAACTGCGTACTAAAACGCGCCAACAGTTCCTATGGCGATATATTTTAGGTCAGTTTTTGAGTGCGTTGGTGGTCAACGTGTTTTAGTGAAATATCTAATACCTATTTTGGGTGTTTTAACTAGACTTCTGTTTATTAGGACTGCTAAAGTAACTCCCGCGTCACCCCTTGGCAGTGATTGGCTCGGGATCGTGGCGCCGTTAAATCTCATCGGTTTCTCGCGTGCGGGTTGCTCATCCCGAAGCTTCCGTCGCTTACAACCCTTTTACAAAAGATGGCTCGACAGCGCTGTTATTGACAAAGCGTTTAATGGAGATATTATGCGCCTCCCTTTGCAAAAACTGAATTTGCGTTCAAAAAAAATCATCTTCCTGGTTGGTTCCCCTGCGTTGGTAGCTCTCATAGCAATTCCTATCTTGATCCAGAAGAACTCTCAAGCAGTCGTGCAAACCATAAACTACTCTCAGCTCCACCAGATTGCTGAAGACGGAGTGGCAGCGTCACTGACTATTGAGGGCGACATCCTTACAGTTCAGCATCGAGATGGCTCTTTGCTGCAAAGTACAGTAACTAGTGAAGCAGCACAGCAAGGCATTGTCGAACTCTTCCGGAAAAGCAGCATCCCAATCGAATTTCGTCAGGTGCAACCAAGCCTTGGTACAACTGCGATAACTTGGCTGAGCCCGCTGCTCACCCTGGCATTGTTGGGATTAATAGGATGGCGCGTACACGCAAGCATTAATGGTGGAGGAGGGAAGTTCCGATATTCAGACGCCAAAGGAAAACAGGATGTAACCTTTGAGGATGTAGCAGGTGTCGACGAGGCAAAGGCCGAGTTGGCGGAGACAATTGACTTCTTGCGTGATCCATCTCGCTTTGCTCGTCTCGGTGGTCGCGTGCCACGCGGAATCCTGCTTTCAGGACCTCCGGGAACCGGTAAGACGTTGCTTGCGCGAGCTGCGGCGCGGGAAGCTGGAGTACCATTCCTTTCAGTTTCTGGTTCAAGCTTCCAAGAGAAGTTTGCAGGTGTCGGCGCTGCTCGCGTCCGTCGACTCTTTACAGAGGGTCGGAAATTGGCGCCTTGCGTGATCTTCATTGATGAGATTGATGCCCTTGGTCGACGACGAGGTCGGAGCAGTGATTCGGCATCGGCGGATCAAGATCAGACGCTCAATCAACTTTTGATAGAAATGGATGGATTCGATCAGTCTACTAGCATTGTCGTTATCGGCTCCACAAACCGACCTGACATTCTCGATCAAGCTCTCACCCGCCCAGGTCGTTTTGATCGCCAGATAGCTGTAAATCTTGCTGATGTTCGTGGTCGAGAAGCCATACTTAAGGTACATGCTCGCGGTCTTCAATTGGAGCCGGAACTGGATCTCAAATGGGTTGCTCGTGGCACACCTGGTTTTTCGGGCGCTGAACTAGCAAACCTCATGAATGAGGCCGCAATCTCTGCAACCCGGGACAATTCTGAAGCTGTTGGGCGGCAGCATATCGAGCACGCACGAGATCGCATCCTGATGGGTGCTGAGCGTCACGGCTTTATGATGGATGAGGATGAGCGCTTTGCCACTGCGGTGCACGAGGCTGGACACGTAGCTGTCGGACTAGCTGTCGAGCACGGTGATCCAATTCATAAGGTATCTATTTTGCCGCGCGGACGTGCACTTGGTGTAACCCAGTCATTACCTGAACGGGATCGCTTGATGAAGAAGCGGGAGTATTTGGAAGATCAGATTGCGATGCTTCTGGGCGGACGTGCGGCGGAACAGGTTCTACTTTCAACGATGACCGCGGGCGCTTCAAATGATATCGAACGCGCGGTCGATATCGCTCGGCGCATGGTTAGTGAATTTGGCATGAGCCCACTCGGTCCAATTCACCTCGGAGCGCCGGAAAACCCTCGTAGCCAGAACCTACTCGATCGAATTGAAGAGGCAACAAGCGCAATCGTCCAGACACAGTTGGACAGAGCGTGCCAGGTAGTTTCCTCCGAGCAGAAAGCTATATCGCGACTTGTTGAGTTACTAATGGAACGCGATACACTCGATGCTGAGGAGATCTTGGAGTGCTTCCGTTCAGAAGTCAGAATTCAGAAGTCAGGA
>CAZNPP010000046.1:17344-26192 GCA_964574785.1 uncultured Chloracidobacterium sp.
CTGACTTCTGTCTCCTGACTACTGACTTCAAACAATTAAATAGAGTGGATTCTCGAGCAGCTTCTTAAAGGTCTGAAGGAACTTTGCGCCTGTAGCGCCATCAATAACCCGATGGTCACATGACATGCTTACTCTCATCATTTGACGGATCACTATCTCACCATTGCGCACGACAGGCTTAGCGGTGACTGCTCCTACGGCAAGTATTCCAGATTCGGGCGGGTTTATGACAGCAGTGAACTCATCAATGCCAAACATGCCTAGATTACTAATTGAAAAGGTAGCACCCGTATACTCCTCAGGTCGCAGCTTGCGAGTACGCGCTCTCTCTGCCAATTCGCGCACTTCCCGTGCAATCTCACTAAGTGATTTCTGGTCTGCTGCCCGCACTACAGGGGTGATAAGGCCATCCTCGATTGCGACAGCAACTCCGATATCAGCCTGTTCGTAGTAACGAATAATCTTATCCTGAAATGAGGCGTTGATTTCGGGATGTTTGACCAGCGCTGCAGCTAAGATTTTGATAAGGATGTCGTTAACGCTGATCTTTATCTCAGGATCCAGAGCGTTCACATCAGCGCGCATACTTACCGCGCGATCCATTTCTATTTCAGTTGTGAGAAAGAAGTGTGGAACCGGTCCGAGGGAAGTCACCAAACGCCGAGCGATAGTGCGTCGAATTTCACTAATCGGCTCGTCTCTGTAAGGTGACGCGCCTGCTGTTGCTGGTCTTATGGTCTCAACTGCTCTTAGATGCCTTTGAGGAGCCGCGGTCACTTCTGGCTGGTTCATAGCGGCTTCAATGTCTCGTTTTATGATTCGACCGCCCGGTCCACTGCCGCTAAGGGAGCGCAAATCAATCCCAGCTTCGGCTGCCATTCGAGCCGCAAGTGGTGAAACGATGAGTCGTCCTGAAGGCTCAGCTTGAATAACCTCAGCCGCTTCGCGTCCATTACCCGTTGCTGGTTGACTCTCAGGTTTTGAAGTCTCTGCGCGCGCATCCGCTGGCTGGGGCTGGGACACTTGTGCGGCAGGCTGTTCTGCTTGCTTTAGTAGTTCGGAAATATCCTCGTCAGGATCCCCAACAATGGCGATCATTTGGCCTAACGGTGCAGATTCACCTTCCTGAATGATAATCTTTCGGAGCACACCAGTCGAAAGCGCTTGCATCTCCATTGTTGCCTTATCGGTATCGATTTCGGCGAGCGGCTCACCCATCGATACACTATCACCCTCTTTCTTGAGCCATCGTGAAACCTGTCCCTCCTCCATGGTTGGGGAGAGTTTCGGCATAATTACCCTGGTTGCCATGCGAATTGTCCCTTACTTGGTGGTGTATTAAAGCAGCGTTGCCGTACTAATCATTTAGGTACGCCACATCGCGAACCGCCTCGACGATCTGCTCGACACTGGGTATAGCAAGATTCTCGAGATTTTTGGCGTATGGCATGGGAGCGTCGGCACCTGATACGCGCTTGACTGGAGCATCGAGGTAATCAAAAGCGCGCTCCATTATTTGGGTGCTGATTTCTGCGCCCACACCACAAAACGGATGTGACTCCTCAGCGACCACCACGCGGTTCGTTTTCTTTACTGAACTTATTATTGTTTCGATATCAAGTGGTCTGATAGTTCGTGGATCTATTACTTCGCATGAAACTCCCTGTTGTTCGAGAGCATCGGCAGCCTTAAGCGCTAAAGGTACCATCAGTGATCTGGCAACTATGGTGGCATCGGAACCCTCTCGCTTTATGTCCGCTACGCCCAAGGGAATCGTGAAGTCCTCCTCATCGGGAACCTCCCCTTTGTTTCCATACATCCTTTCCTGTTCGATGAAGATTACCGGATCGTCGTCGCGAATTGACGATTTTAATAGACCTTTCGCATCTGCGGGAGTTGAAGGCATGACTACTTTCAGGCCAGGAAAGTGGGCATACCACGATTCAAGCGCTTGCGAATGCTGTGACGAAACTTGAAAAGCAGAACCGCCAGGTCCACGAAAGACAATTGGAATCTTGAATTGACCACCTGACATATAGAGCATTTTGGCCGCAGAATTGATGATTTGATCGGTAGCAAGGATCGAGAAGTTAAAGGTCATGAACTCTACAATAGGACGCAGACCCACCATTGCCGCACCCACGCCTAATCCTGCGAAACCGAGTTCAGTGATAGGGGTATCAATAACTCGCTTGGGACCAAGTTCATCCAGCAGACCTTTAGTAACTTTGTACGCCCCCTGGTAAGCTGCGACTTCCTCACCCATCAAAAATACGTTCTCGTCACGAAGCATTTCCTCTCGCAATGCCTGATTAAGAGCTTCGCGGATCGTAATTACAGCCATGCTCTGATTTCCTTAAAGGCCAGTTTCGAATTACTTACTTCTATTGGCGTCAATTGGATTGGCGTACACATCTGTGTAAAGTTCTTCTGGATCAGGTTCTGGGCTCTCTTCTGCGAACCGTATTGCGCGTTCGACTTCCTCTTGAACTCTCTTCTCGATCTCTTCAGATTCCGCATCATCCAGGATCCCTTTTTCCTTCAGACTGGCAGAAAACAGCTTGATGGGATCGCGTTCCTGATGTTTCTCAATTTCTGCGCGCGTACGATAGTTGCCCGGGTCTGACATAGAATGGCCCATGAATCTGTACGTCCGAACTTCAAGTAAGGTTGGCAGATATTCTGTGCGCGCTCGTTCTACAGCTCGCAAAGTAGCTTCCCGAACGGCAAGGACGTCCATGCCATCTACGAACTCAGAGGCCATCTCATAAGCGCAGGCTTTTTGAGCTATGTCTTGTAGCGACATCGCCCGTTCCAGTGAGGTGCCCATTCCATATTGATTGTTTTCGCAGATGTAGATGCAGGGTAATTTCCAAAGCTGTGCCATGTTTAATGATTCATGGAATGCACCCTGGTTAACAGCCGCTTCGCCAAAAAAACAGAGCGTAACCTGATCCGTTCCTTTGTATTTGGAAGCGAAAGCTACTCCCGTTGCCAATGGAATCTGCCCACCTACTATTGCGTGACCGCCAAGGAAATTGTGCTCCTTGCTGAACATATGCATCGAGCCACCTTTCCCAGCAGAGCAACCGCCAGCCTTGCCGAACAGTTCAGCCATTAAGGAATCAGTGGGCATTCCCTTTGCGATTGCGTGTGCGTGTTCTCGATAGCTGACCAGTACACAATCGTCCGGCCGGATTGCTGAAATTGCTCCGACAGCGACCGCTTCCTGACCGATGTAGAGATGGCAGAAACCTCCGATCTTACCCAGGCTGTAGGCTTCGGCGGATTTCTCTTCAAAGCGACGAATCAGCAGCATCTGATGGTAGATGGTGCGAAGAGTTTCATGATCAACTTCATCGATCCTGCTCTTTTGGTCGTCTTTTATGTGCTCGCTCTCTTCTTTTAAAGCAGCGCCACTCATCTCCTGGCCCTCGTCTTCCATTAGGCCCATATTTACCGAACCGTCGGAATCACGAGATTGTGCTTGTGGCGTTTGTTTACTCATCAAAAACTATCTTTCACTGGGAATGGACGCTCCTTTGAGCAGAAGAAACCGAAGCAGAAACGGCCTTCAACAGAGTCGCCGCAGTCAATTATTGCACGTAGGCGTGGGATTATACGGGCTTTTGCAATGACCTGCAAAAGAAGCCAGAAGTCAGGACTCAGAAGTCAGGAGTAAGAAGTCAGAGTGCGCCCTATGACTTCGGCTTCCTGATCCCAGGCTTCTAAAATCCTGGCCCCCCAAACTTCGGCTCCTGGGTCCGAGCTTCTGACTCGTAGCTTCTTTGTAGCTTCTGACTCCTGACTCCTGACTTCTGACTTCATCATTTACCGTAGCGTCTCAATCAAGCTAACGGGAGTTTTGGCGAGCGTCAACATTGTCTTTCTTCCATGCTTTTCACGCTGCATTCGGCTAATCGAGACTGTCAGTAATTCTTCTGTGGTATCGCCGTCCTCAGGAAAGCAGGCTACTCCGACACTGATCCCAAGCTGAACCGTTTTCGCCGTCCTAACTGAAAACTTGTGTGACTCAACTGCAGTCCTGATCCGTTTGCCGACTGCCGCAGCCATTGAGCTTGACGCCATGGGCATGATCGCGACAAATTCATCTCCCGCATAACGTGTCAGCGCATCCATCTGACGTAACTCGGCTCGAATTACTCCAGCTACGCTGGCTAGAATCCGGTCTCCGATCGAATGCCCGTATTCGTCATTTATTATCTTGAAGTCATCTATGTCGAGGCAAAGAACAGCGAGTGATTCGCGATTCATTCGCTGGCACTCTGCGATGCGTTGTTCGAGCATCATGTAAAAACCGCGAGCATTCGGCAATTCGGTCAAGGGATCTGTGAGGGCACTCGCCTTGGTTCTCTCGAACGTAAGGGCATTGTTAATAGCATTTGATGCATGCTGGCAAACGGACTCCAGAAGACGAACGTGTTCTGTCATGTAAGAATCCCGAGTCTTCGAGTAAAGCGTGATTGATCCGAAAGCTCCATCCTCCCGAAGTAACGGCGAAGCAAGTACGCTGCGATAAGTCTTGCTTATTTCTTCCGGTATGCCGCCCAGGTCCAAATCAGGGGAAGCATTGCACATCGTCCGGCTGTTCGCGACTACCCAGCCAGTTATGCCATCACCTACGTTTATCCGGCGCTGCTCAAAGAGTTCCGCGTGTTCTCCAGTGGCATGCACAGCGACAGCTTTGCCGGTTCGTTCCTCGACAACAAAGATAATGCAGGTTTCAAAAGGAACGATCGTCCGAAGTTTGTTGGTGACCAGCACTACTGTATCGTTCAGATTCAATGATGACCCGACAGTCTTGGCGATTTCATGAAGCGCAAAAACCTCTCGCTGAGCTTCGCTTATTGCATTGAAGGCAGTCGAATCGCTTGGCGTTCCTAATCCGTCCGCCGCCAATCCCGCATCAGGTTTGGTGGAAGTTCTGAAGTCGGCAACAGGGGAGTTTGAAGCCACCTGTTCACGAATGTCTTCAGAAGCAATGAGCTGATCAAACCGTTCTACATGTGCTACGAAAACTTCCACCACAGAAGGATCAAAAGCGGTTCCCGCCATGCTCTTCAGGAGCGCCAGTGAATCCTCCCGGGTCATTCCCTTGCGATAGGGTCGATCACATCGTGTGGCATCGTAGAAATCGACCACTGCAATGATTCGAGCCACTAGCGGAATTGCCTTGCCCTTGAGCCCAGTCGGGTATCCTCCACCATCCCACTTCTCATGGTGATAGCGAACGATATCCTCAACTGGGTAGGGAAAGTTCACTCGCTTCAGGATGTCACCACCGACGATTGGATGAATCTTCATCTTCGCGAATTCAGCTTCTGTCAGTTTTCCCGGCTTGTTGAGGATGTACTCAGGAACAGCTAACTTGCCGATATCATGCAGTAATGCTCCTGCAAAGAGGGCTTGTAGTTCGGAATCGCTGACGTTCAGAAGTCTTCCCATTTCCTGCGCGTAGATTTGTGTGCGCCTGACGTGTCCATGAGTGCTTTGGTCTTTAGCGTCAATCGCAATGGCGAGTGACTCAATAGTGTTCATGTGAATATTGGCTATTTCCTGGATGTAATGTCGCTTCTCGGCTTCAGCCTCACGGACCTCGTTAAGACGCTTTTCATTGAACCTATACAGAAGGTGGACCAGCGCCATAACCAAAACACCTAAGAGAGCAAAGGGAATTCCAGCTCCTCGGAAGCTGGAGTAGAAAAGGACTGCTGATGCGGCGCCAGCCACTTGGGTAGTTAAGGTCCAGACAATGCTCTCTTGAGAAGGAAAGACGTACGCTTTTCCAGCATCAATGCTAAGGAAGGCAGCCATCGCTAAGGTGGTAAACGAGTATTGAAGGACCGCCAAAACGCATATCGGTATTAGGAAAATATTCAATGGTAGTCCCTGATCAACGGCGACCGCGGCACGTCCAGCAAAGAGTTCTACCAGGATTCCATAACAAGAGGCTGAGATAAACGTCGAGACCGTAGTTATTGCGGTTGTGAAGATGACCTCTCGCCGAGTGGAGAGTCCATAGCTGGATACCAAGCCTACGATGGCCGCAAGAAGCGTTGCCGGCGCAGCCGTTTCCGTAGGAGGAACGGCATACAACATGACCGCAAGAAATATGAAGGCATCAGCAACGGACTTACGGGTTCGGCTCAGGCCATCTGTAGTAGTGATGGAGACTGTGAACCTACTTGCTGCAAGTGTAAGCAGCAGTAGGATGAGCCAGAAAACAAGCCCAGGATCGCCAAGCAGTGGTAATTTGACGAGAGAAATGACCGTTGTGGCCAGCAAAGCTGCGGTTAAAGCTGAGGTGACAATTAGCAGCCAATTACCCTTCCAGGTTGGAGTAGTCATGGCGGGGCGATCTCTAAGTTGGGAGTGTAAAAACTTACTTGGTTATGAAACCAGTGGAGTGGCGTTGAAGAATACCTGCGTTCGTTTGCCAAACATTGTTTGGCACGCCGCTAAAGATAAAGGAATCAGAGGGTTGGAGTCAAGCTAATGGCATTAGGCATTATGCCTTGGGACTTTGGCTTTCGGTCTTTGTTCTTGGTTCTCTCTGATCAGCTTTGCTGGTAATTCTGGGACGCTATCCCAAAGATCCAAGATCCAGTCAAAAGACCGCAGGGCCAAAAACTAAGACGAACACCGAAGACCAAAGGCCAAAGTCCTAAGAAGTAAGTTGTGCGGCTAACTCGTTGGGCTCGGTTGTCGGGTGCTTACACGTATAATTTTCGCAAACATAAGCGGTGGGTTTACCGTTTATAAGGGGCCGATTGCGAAGCAATGGAATTGCTTCGCTGGCAAGAGCATCATCGAGAGCGGCATCTGCAACCACCTTATTGGGGAAGTACTTTCTCCATACCTCTTTACGCAGCGCATTAGCAGCCCCCGATTTGTTACTCAGAATGGCGACCTCTTTAGGTGTAGCGAGATAGAAATCCAGAGCACATAACGCTCGCCCAAATGCCGAAGGGTAGCTACGGATAAAAGGTTCGATTTGGCGCAAAACAGTAATGGCATGATTTCGAAAGCTATCATCTCCAGTGAGTATTGCCAGACGAAGCAGCAAGTCCGCCGCAACGGAATTTCCTGAAGGCGTCGCGTTATCGTAATAGTCCTTTGACCGCACGATCAGCTCTTCATGGCTCTTCCCGGTAAAGAAGAACGCGCCAGTCTCCTTATCCCAAAACTCCTCGATCATTTTTTTAGACAGTTCGAGCGCTTCGGTGAACCAGATTAGTTCGCCAGTAGTTTCGAACAATGTCAGTAAACCTTCGGCGAGGTAAGCGTAATCTTCAAGGTACGCGTTTAGCTTGGCAGTACCATCTTTAGAAGTCCGAAGCAACAAACCATTTCGTCGTACATTTCCTAGCAAGAATCGGGCGTTGCGTCTCGCAACCTCTGTGTAATCCTCTCTCTCGAGAATAACGCCGGCTTCGGCAAAGCTTGCCAACATCAAACCATTCCAGGCGGTCAGAATTTTTTCATCGCGCAGCGGCTTGATTCTTTTCTCTCTTTCGACAAACAGCTCTTTTCTGCCGCGTTCAATGACATCGCGGAGATGTTCAGTTGTAACCTGCTCTGCGCTCGCTACTTCTTCAAGTGAACGCGTGACGTGGAGAATGTTCTTCCCTTCGAAATTGCCCTCAGCAGTGACGTTGTAGTAAGAGGCGAATAGTCTTCCATCTTCGGGGCCCAGGATTTCCTCGATTTCATCAACTGACCAAACAAAGAATTTGCCTTCCTCTCCTTCAGAATCAGCATCCTGGGTGGAATAGAAACCTCCATTAGGGTCAGTCATCTCGCGTATGACATAGTTAAGAATGCCTTCCACAGTATCTCGATCTAACTCAGCTTTGGTTAACTGGTAAAGATGAAGGTAGAGCCGTGCGAGCAGAGCATTGTCGTAAAGCATCTTCTCGAAGTGAGGGACCAGCCATTTGGAATCTGTCGAATAACGGTGAAACCCGCCTCCGAGTTGGTCATAGATACCACCTTCAGCCATCTTCTTAGCTGTGTGGTTAACAATCTCCAGGGTCTGCTGATTACCCGTGCGGTGATAAGTTCTGAGTAGAAATTCGAGGGTCATCGATGGTGGAAACTTTGGAGCGCCGCCGAAACCGCCGTTCACAGAATCGTAACTGCGAATTATTCCTCTGTAAGCTTCATCCAGGAGATCTTTAGAAAGCACTTCGCTGGATTCGCGACCTACACCGAGACGACGCAATTCCTTGAGTATCGAATTGGCAGTTTGAGTAATATCTTCAGGTCGTTCGCGATAAGCAGCGGCCACGCTCTCCAGAACCCGCGGAAAACCAGGCATATTGTAGCGATCTTCGGGCGGAAAATAGGTGCCACCATAGAAGGGCACTCCTTCAGGTGTCAGGAACACCGTCATGGGCCAGCCTCCATGATGAGTCAGCATCTGAACTGCGTTCATATAGATCTGATCAAGGTCGGGACGTTCCTCGCGATCCACTTTGATGTTTACAAAGTGCTCGTTCATTAATCGGGCGATTCCTTCGTCTTCGAAAGACTCATGTTCCATCACATGGCACCAATGACATGCCGAATAGCCTATGCTCAAGAGAACAGGTTTGTTTTCATGTCGAGCTTTTTCAAACGCCTCTTCGCCCCACGCATACCAGTCAACGGGATTATGTGCATGCTGTAAAAGATAAGGACTAGTCTCATTAATCAAGCGATTTGTGTGCTTTTCAGCTGCCATTACTTCTCTCTCTTAGATGTTGTTTTCAGAGATCATTCCACGCTTATTTAATCGTGTAAAGCTAGGTGAAGAATTGGATGGAAGTCAGGAGTCAGAAGTCAG
>CAZNPP010000047.1:0-5211 GCA_964574785.1 uncultured Chloracidobacterium sp.
TGGGCCAGCTCACAAGTGAAGACAGGATGAGAATTGCGCTGGCAACACCAAGGCCGATGATCTTGCGACCTCGATTCTTTGATGAGGCTGCTGACGATGACACGCTTGATCTAATGAAGCATGTGCGGGCGCGCTTGCGTGATGAAAGCTTTGTTAGTGGGCGTGGTTCCAACCAAGCCGCCTTGGTCTTCGTTGACGATGAAGAGTTTCCCGGCGGCATAAGACCCACGGGTAGATACGCGATAGATGGAAACAAGGTAACGGTGACGCTGCGTCTGAGGCGCGATGGTAAGGAGATAGCCACTGCACAGGTTTCAGGATCGAAAGATGATGTCGCAGGCTTGGCAGCGAAGGTGGTGGACGCGGTTAAGAATGTGATCGGTAGTGTGGAAGGATGAAGGATAAGTATTTTTCATTTATACAATTGACTGCTGAATGGTTAAGTCATTCGCGATTTAGATCTCTTTTCCAGAACTCCAATTAAGGCCAGCTAAGTTAACTGAACACAGTTTTTACCACGGCGTTGATGCCTGAGTTTATCGCGGTGAAGTCGCTTTTGTTGAAAGAGTTCTGCTCATTGTTAAGGTCAATTGCTCGGGTTAGGAAACTGTAGTGGGTCAAGTCCAGAGGCTGTTATTAAGGTGCTTTAGGCAACAACAAATAAACTTATTTTGCGCCTAACGATTACCTTTGCCTGCTTACAATACTGTCTAGTCTTTGGAACGGAGGCTTTTTTTCATGACAACAGAATCGACTTCGGAGCGCTCAATATTCCGAGGAGTGGTCAAAGGGTATCGTAATCTCAGTCGCCGCTTTCCTCCTAACAGTGAATGGCTGCTCAAGCGCGCAGAATTATCAAAGCGCGCTTATTGGCGCGAATCAGGCTGGTGCAATCCAATCTTTGCGGACAATTAACGAGCCAGAAACCATTTATTTCAATTCGGGAGCGAGAAAGAGCTTGCCATTCTTCAGCAGCTCTTGGAAGACGAGTTAATCACTGCTGACCTTGCCGCTGGCTCGATTCGGAATCGGGATCGAACCTATCCATCAGTTTGGCCTTGTAAAGAGCCTTGTTGGCCTTGATATAAAGCCGACAGCAAACTATTATGGGCCCGCTGCGGAAGGCTTGCGGTAGGAGTATGCGCAGTTAACGCAATTAGCTTATGCTTTTATTATTTTGCGTGCTAAGTCGGCAAAAAGGAGATTAGAGCCCTTTGTTTAGCGATCAGTTTCGCAGAGGCGAGAACGGCAATCGCAAGTTGAATGGAGTAAGAAGCTCCAAGTTGTTATCCAATCTTTCAAACTTTGCTTGGAAGGCCTTTCAATCGGTAAATACGCGGCTTCCTGAAGGTGAGTCTCTCCGTCCAGGCTGGGCTCCTGGATCTCTCTTAAAATCCTACGAGCGAACAGCTCCACCGCTTGGATTTCCCCGCGAGACAGACAGTCTTTGCCCCAAATGCGTGAAGGAAGTTCGCAGTGCCGTGATCGCCGGTGAAGTTCCCCTTGAAACGTTGATGCATGAACATCCCGGTGAAATCAAGGCGCAAATCCTGGAAGAAAACGGGCAGGTAATTATGCGGAAGAACTGTCCGAAGCATGGGCAGTTTGACGATGTGATGGCCACCGATCCGAAATTCCTTGCGCGAATCGAATCACTGTTTTTCGGCAGGGACTTTCGCGCCGCTGAGGATGCTGCCGTCCACCGGCACGGTACTTCCAATATTAAGTTTGGACGTGGCGCAGTTCTAACGGTTGATCTCACTAACCGCTGTAACATGATGTGCAATCCTTGCTTCATGGATGCAAATCAAGTTGGTTATGTACACGAGCCCACTTTAGAAGATACCAAGGCCATCCTGGATCGCGCGGTCTCTTTCAAGCCGCGACGCCAAATAATCATCCTATTCTCCGGCGGTGAGCCAACGCTGTCTCCCTACTATCTGGATGCTGTTGCCTACGCCAAGAAGATCGGCTTCTACCGAATCCTGGCCGCCACAAACGGCATCCGCTTTGCCGAAGATATTGAGTTCTGCAAAGCAGCTAAGGCAGCAGGTCAACATGGTGTCTACCTACAGTTTGATGGTGTCAGCGAAGAGAAGAATCGCCACAGAGGCGTAGGAAATCTCTTTGACGTCAAATTGCGGGCGATTGAGAATCTCGCAAGCGTTGGTATCAAGGTTACGCTGGTCACCACAATCGTCAACACGATCAACAATCACGGCATAGGTGAAATTGTCGAGTTCGCTGCAAAGAACATTGACAAGGTGCAGACGATTGCATTTCAGCCGGTCTCGTTTACGGGACGCGATGAAGACGTAACTGATGAAGTACGGCTACGGCAACGCTATACTCTCGCAGGAATGACGCACGATCTGAAAAACCAGCTTGGCGGACGCGTTCAACCGTTGCGCGACTGGTTCCCTCTGTCATCATACTCGGCCTTCACCAGCGTTATGGACATGCTGCAAGGTGCAGATGCGCCTTGGGGTTGGTCTTCGTGCAATTGCCATCCGAACTGCGGGATCTTTACTTTGCTGGTTGTTAATCGGACAACAGGTGACTTCAAGTCCTTATTTGAATTCTTCGACTACGAACAGTTCATGAAGGATGTAGCCGTGATCACAGATAGTGCTCGTGGGCGCAAACTATCTTATGCGCAACTTGCGATGGCAATTTTGAGAAACTACAACGCGGAGGCCGCACCAGAGGGTTTTCCCATCTCGCAGATCATCAATCTTTTCCGCCCTTCTTCCGCGAGCTCCAACTCTGATCGGAATGATCGGATGAAAACGCAGATAAAGGATGATCCGCAGGATATTTGGCGGGTGCTCTGCGTCGAGGGAATGTGGTTTCAGGATCTTTTCAATTACGACTTTCGGCGCACTGAAATGTGCGTGATTCCTTACGGTACTCAAGAAGGCGAGATCTCTTTCTGCGCTTACAACACAGGCGTTGGTTGGCGTCAGATCATTGAGAACATGCATAAGACCGCGAATCTTGCCGAGTGGTATGAGGAACATGGGCGCCACCCAGTGTATGCTGCCGGAAAATCGGTACCTCTTCCGATCACTAAACACTCACTAAGTTTACCAATCGTGCAGGCAATCCTTGCAGACGACTCAGACGATAAGCCAGCACCCATAACACCTTATTTGATTGAAGAAGAAGAAACCGTGGAAGTTTAGTCCAGGTACAGACAAGCAGTGTGAACTGAATGAGGAGTCTCGTAAGATTTTGACGCATAAGAACGAACTAAGTCTTATCTGAATCAGTTGTCTTCGAAGGTCGTTGCACCTCGCGAAGCTGAGCAGCGATATCTTTCAATCGAACAGCCAGGGATTCAATAGTTTCCACCCGCTTTCTTGTTTTCTCGGTCAGCTCCTCTCGCAAAAGAAGTTGGGCCTGACCGAGAATTCCTGTCAAAGGGTTGTTTATCTCGTGCCGAACACGGGCTACTAACTCCGTCATATCATTGAAGCAAGCCTCATAGTCAGCAACCGAAAGTTCAGGTTCCGGCTCATCATCGCTACGGATAGGATGGGTGGCGTTTTCATTCATTAGAAGCTCCCTGTTGCTTGGACGTAATTGAGCTTAGTTATAAAGTCTTGCTTTTTTTTACGTGAGGATCACTGGGCGGGCTTATTGTGCTCTGAAAGGGCAAAATGGACAAGTAGATATTCTTAGGCCTTCGGCCTTAGGTCTTCGGGCTTTGGCCTTTTCGCGAGTCGACATCCAGTTGACAAGAAAACCCCCGGCACGTAAATTCCTTTTTCAATTGGGAGGTCGTCTAACGGTAAGACTGCGGACTCTGGATCCGCCTATCGGGGTTCGAATCCCTGCCTCCCAGCCAAACAGATTCAATAGCTTACGGGCAGCCAAGCCGCTTGGCTGCCCATTTTCATTTGTCGATCGCAGAAGGTGGTGAAGGGTGAATAGTGAATCGTGAATAGTGAATGGTGCATGGTTTCAGCCACGATTTGGGATTCATGATTCACGCCGTACGATTTGTGATTCACCATTCACCATTTTTTCGCGTTAAGGAATAGGAGGAGCGACTACTCTCGTGACATTACAAAATGACTCTAAGGCAAATTCAATGAACATAAAAGTACGGGCTGGTACAGCTAATGACGCTGAAATCTGCGGCTCAATCTGTTATGAGGCATTTAAAGTAATTTCCGAGCAGCACAACTTTCCTCCCGATTTCCCCTCCCCAGAGAGTGCGGCTGAGTTACTTTCGCAGTTATTTGGGCGCGATGACATTTACTCAGTTGTAGCCGAGTTAGACGGACGTGTAGTAGGCAGCAATTTTCTCTGGGAGACGTCTGAGATTGCTGGTGTCGGACCAATTACAATCGATCCCATTGTTCAAAATTTGGCGCTTGGAAGACGCCTCATGGAAGAGGTGGTGCGCCGAGGACAGCATCGTCGATTTGCCGGCATCCGCCTCGTGCAAGCCGCCTATCACAACCGTTCGCTGTCTCTATACACAAAACTTGGATTCGATACACGGGAACCACTCTCTATACTGCAAGGAGCCCCAATAGGATTGAGGATACCGGGTTACACCGTTCGTTCAGCAAGCGAAAATGATCTTGAGGCGTGCAATAGATTGTGCCTGAAAGTGCACGGACACGAACGTAGTACTGACCTGCGCGTTGCTATAGAACAACGAACCGCAACCGTTGCCGAACACAATGGTCGCATTACAGGTTACGCTACAATGATTGGATTCTTAGGGCATGCTGTAGCTGAAACTAATGAAGATCTCAAAGCGCTCATTGCCGCCGCTAAAGAGTTTACTGGACCAGGGTTCTTGCTACCGACGAGAAATAGTGAACTGCTCCGCTGGTGCGTGGGGAATGGATTGCGCATTGTTCAGCCAATGACACTGATGACCATGGGCCTCTACAACGAACCTCGCGGAGCATTCTTACCTTCGGTCCTCTACTAAATGCTGAATTTTCGAGAGCAGATTGACACTTGGGTCGCAGACCTTGTTCCTAACGAATTGTTGGATGGTCCTAATCTGGGCTCACGGGCCATCAAGCTTATCGACGCCCGTACCAACCGCGCTTTAACAAATAAGCCAGCACATATTACGTTCAATGGAATGGAAACTCTCGAGATGAAGACGAAATTCGTTGGGTTATATATTCATTCCTCTTGAGAAGGTTGAGGAGAATACATGGGTCACAGTTCCGGGCTATC
>CAZNPP010000047.1:5311-22712 GCA_964574785.1 uncultured Chloracidobacterium sp.
TTTACGGTGCAGCTTTAACCAATCGGGCGTCGAGTTTTATTACCGTTCCCGCCAAAGCTTGTGAAACGGGGCAGTTTGTTTTTGCCGACTCGGCCTGTTCGAGGAAAGCTTCCTCGGAAATATCAGGAACGTCTGCTTCAGTACTGAGATCAATCGCGGTTATCTTGAAAGCTTCACCAACTTTGCCCAGGTGTACTGTGGCATTAGTGCTAATCCTCCGTGGACTAAAACCAGCTCTGCTCAAACCAGCCGAAAGTGCCATCGAGAAGCAGCCGGCATGAGCCGCACCGATTAGCTCTTCGGGATTTGTTCCGCTGCCCTCCTCGAAACGCGAAGCAAAAGAATAAGACCCCTCAAACGCTCCGCTTCCTAATTTTACCGTTCCGTTTCCTTCTTTTACTGTTCCCTGCCAAACAGCACTAGCCTTCCTTATTGCCATAATATCCTCCCGTCCTTGGCCTTTGGCCTTTGGTCTTTGGTTTTTGAACTGTTTTAACGCAAAGCCTGAAATTTGCAAAGCCGCCAAGGCTATCTGGTGAGCGGTGAATGGTGGATAGCAATTCACGATTCACGGTTCACGATTCACGATTTACGATTTAACATTAATTATTCACCCAATGAAAACGCTGCTGGTCGAGTACCTAAACGATTTCCTAACGCGAGGCAACGACATAGCCTTCGCCTACAAACGCGGACTGAGAACCTACCGCTGGTCCTATCGCGACACTGCAATGCTCGCCCGCGAGTTCTCTGCCAAACTGGAGAAGTTGCAAATTGGAAGAGGCGATCGCGTAATCTTTTTGGCCGCTAATTCCGCCGAATGGGTGGCAGCGTTCTTTGGTTGTCTCTTGCGTGGCGCCATTGTCGTGCCTTTGGATGTACAAAGCGAGTCAGGATTCCTCGACAGAGTCCAACAGCAAGTAGAGGCAAAACTTGTAGTTCTAGATGAAACAACCAGAAAGAGCTTCAATACCGATCTTCAGATTCTTCTGCTCGAACAGCTTTCTGAATCTCAAGCCTTTTTGGAATCTGCGGCTTCGGTTAGCTCTGTGAAGATCTCGTCATCGCTCTCCGAGGATGACGTTGTAGAAATCGTATTTACTTCGGGCACCACTGCGGATCCTAAAGGAGTTCAGATCACCAACAGGAACCTGATGTCAAACCTGTTGCCTTTGGAGCAGGAGATTCAGCTATATCGAAAATGGGCACGGCTAGTTCATCCGATCAGGTTCCTCAACTTGCTGCCGCTTAGTCATGTTTTCGGACAATTCATGGGCCTTTTTGTGCCGCAACTTCTGGGCGGTACTGTTTTCTTCAGCGATTCACTTAATCCATCACATGTTATCGATATCGTCGGCCGGAAACGCATTTCAGTTATTGCTTGTGTGCCGAGATTTCTTGAAACTCTTCGTGAGAAGGTTGAGCGAAATCACGAGCTCAAAGGCCAGCTGGAAGAGTTTCGGAACAAGATCGATGCCGCCCAAGGATGGTCCTTTGCTCGTCGTTGGTGGGAGTTTCGCGGTCTGCACTGGTCCTTCGGAATGAAGTTCTGGGCTTTCGTGGCCGGCGGCGCAACCTTGAACGAAGACACTGAAAAGTTTTGGGAAAGACTTGGTTTTGCTGTAATCCAGGGCTACGGCATGACTGAAACTGCTTCGCTCATAAGTGTAAACCATCCGTTTAAGAAGCGTAGGCGTTCGATTGGAAAAATAATGCCGGGCCAGGAGGTCAAGCTTGCAAAGGACGGTGAGATTCTCGTGCGCGGTGAAAATGTTTCTCCTGGCTACTGGAGAAAAGGCGCTTCCGAAAGTAAGACCGAAGATGGTTGGTTTCGAACTGGGGATGTAGGCGAACTGGATGAGGAAGGCAACCTTTACTTTAAGGGGCGAAGCAAGGAGGTAATAGTTAGCTCCTCAGGGATGAACATATACCCAGACGACATAGAAGCCGTCTTAAACCGGCAACCTGAAATTAGGGAGAGCACAGTAGTCGGATTTGATGGTCCAAGTGGTCCGGAACCGCTGGCGGTTCTAATCCTCGATGGTGGCGATGAAGATATTCGCGAAGTGATTAATCGGGTCAACGAATCACTGGGCCAGCATCAGCAGATAAGGCGTTGGTTTATATGGCCTGATCCGGACTTCCCACGTACCGCCACGCAAAAAGTAAGGAAGCCGATAGTTGCCAAAAGAGTCAAAAGTGCCTTTGATTCTCGGGTTATTGCTAGGCCAGGAGCAGATCCACTTGCAGAAATGATTGCGCGCATCAGTGGTGAAATGCCAGTTAGGCTCGAACCTACTGCAAGGCTGGGTGCGGATCTTAAGCTCGACTCCTTGGGTCGAGTCGAACTGCTTAGCGCAATTGAAGATCGCTATCAGGTCGAGATCAACGAAGCAGAATTTAATGAGGCAACTACCATTGCTGACATTAAGGGAATAATCAGAAGAACCAGCAAAGCTGGCACGGCTGAATCTAAACCGGATGAACCGCTGCCTCTATCTCAGGAGAAGGAGAGCACAGTTGAGAAATCGCTATCTATAACCAGCCAAAGCATTCCGACTCAGAATTACCCATACCCTCATTGGCCGCACCTTTGGCCGCTGAACTGGCTGCGGATAGCATTGCTCTACATCATCATCTTTCCGCTTACACGAATCATGGGCAGGGCCACAGTAAGAGGACTTGAAAATGTGCGAGATGCACCGGGACCTTTGCTGTTTGTCTCAAATCATCTTTCCATGGTCGATCATGGATTGATTCTTTGGGCGTTGCCGGGTCGTTTCCGCCGGCGGATGTCAATAGCAATGGATGGCGAATTACTGCGTGAGTGGTTGAATCCGCCCAAGGGAACGAACTGGTTCACACGAGCAAGGTATCGGATTCAATATATCCTCGTTGCGTTGTTCTTTAACGTGTTCGCGATGCCACGTCACTCAGGATTTCGCCGCAGCTTCAGCTTTGCGGGTGAGCTAGTGGACATGGGCTATAGCGTGACGGTGTTTCCCGAGGGCCTTCGCTCACCTGACGGCAGCCTACAACCTTTTAAATCTGGAATTGGCCTCCTTGCAAAGGACCTTAATATTCCGGTTGTTCCTATTGGGCTCGATGGGATTCATGAATTGGCGCAACAAGGTAAGCACTTCGCATCACGTGGGGACGTTACTGTAACAGTAGGTAGGACTGTAACTTACTCGGCAGAGAGTACCGCAGAGGAAATCACAAAGGACCTCGAACGCCGCATTAGAAAGCTCGTGAATGGTTAATGGGAATGGTGAATAGGACTAATAGGACCTATTCGCCCTATTCACCATTCAGTATTTCGGGACCATCGGATCAACCTCATCCGACCAAGCTGTAATTCCCCCTCGAAGATTGATCAGTTTGCCCTCGAAACCAGCCTGCTTGAGCGCATCGATAGCCTTCGCACTCCGCACCCCACCCTTGCACTGCATTACAGTCTCTTTAGCAGGATCAATCTCATTCATTCGCTTCACCACCTGTCCCAGCGGTATTAATCGAGCGCCAGGAATCCGGGCAATCTCATATTCATGTGGTTCACGGACGTCAATGATCTGAATGTCGTCGCCACGTTTCAAGAACTCGTTCAATTCTGTTGCCGTAATTTCTCCTGACTTTTCAGCTTCAATCTTCTCTTGCGCATGATCTCGCAACCCACAGAACTCCTCATAATCAATAAGTTCCGTGATAGTAGGAGCTTCACCACAGATTGGACACTTCGGATCCTTGCGCAACTTCAACTCGCGAAACTTCATCTGCCAGGCGTCAAAGAGCAACAGACGGTTGACGAGGATATCTTCCGCCCCAAGAATTATCTTGATTGTTTCATTCGCCTGAATAGCACCTACAATTCCCGGCAATACGCCCAATACACCTCCTTCAGCGCATGATGGCACGAGACCAGGTGGAGGCGGCTCAGGATACAGACAGCGATAGCATGCTCCGCGCTGCGCCCAGAAAACACTGGCCTGACCTTCAAAGCGAAAGATCGAGCCGTAGACATTAGGCTTTCCCGTAAGCACACAAGCGTCATTCACCAGATATCGAGTCGGAAAGTTATCGGTGCCGTCGACAACGATGTCATAATCCCCAAATAGCCCCAGAGCGTTATCACTCGTCAAGCGTGTCTCATGAGTTTCCACCTCGATGTAAGGATTGACATCGCGCAGACGATCCCGAGCAGATTCGATCTTTGGACGTCCAATGTCGCGAGTTCCATGAATTACCTGGCGCTGTAAATTCGAAGCCTCAACTATATCAAAGTCCACAAGTCCTAAGCGTCCGACTCCCGCGGCCGCCAGATATAGACCAAGTGGAGCACCCAGGCCTCCCGTACCAATCATCAGCACACTGGCCGCTTTCAGACGTCGCTGCCCTTCCATACCAACCTCCGGCATTATCAAGTGCCGGCTATAACGCGAGATCTCATCGTTTGATAACGAAGGTAAGGACGCGGGAACTTCCGTTTTGACTGCTGCGCCTCCAGCGATCGAAGGGACGATCATAATGGTGTCTCCATCTTTCACGCGTGTGTCTGTGCCAGATTGGTGACGGATGTCCTGGTCGTTAACATAAACATTAACGAAACTTCGTAGTTCGTTTTTCTCGTTATACAAATGTCTTCGTAGTTCGCTGTGCTCCTCAGTCAGTCGCTGTAGTGCCTCTCCCGCGGTTACAGCTTCAAGTTCTATACGCGAATTGCCACCAGCAAACTGACGCAAAGCAGTAGGTATTATGGTCGTGATTGCCATTGTTAATTTCCTTTCACTATATCTTCTTCATCAAAGCGCGAGCGATCCGCGGTCATCTGCCAAGAACGAATCTCCTTAGCCTCGCTCGCACGAACCGATACGATCACGTATGAATAAATTGGAAGCGCATGTTCAAGATCGAATCCGGAGGGAACAGCAGGGTGGTCCGGATGCGAATGATAGAAACCCACAATTTCAAGTTGCTGCTCTGCCGCATACTGTTCACCTCGCAGTAGCTCTTCGGGGCGAATTAAAAACCTATTCCGTTTTGCTTCTTCTTCGCGGGCATTTGAGATTGGGAAAGTTTCGAGCACGACTTTGATACCGTTCTCGGTAAAACTTCCAACCAGTAGGCCACAACACTCGTGAGGGTAATCGCGCTCACCATGTCGAGCAATGTCATCTAGCCGCGCTCCTAGCAGTTGAAGCATAAGTCCTACTCCAGGTATTTCTCTCCACTATCACACAAAACAGTTACCACTACTGACCCAGGATCGAGCGTGCGAGCAAGGCGCAAGGCTGCAAAGACGTTTGCCCCAGAACTCGTTCCAACCAGCAGTCCTTCTTCGAAAGCAAGACGGCGAGCCATTTCTTCAGCATCCTCGGTTGTGACCTCGACATTGTCATCCGCAAGGTTCGGAGCATAGATGCCAGGAACCATTGCACTCCCCATATGCTTTAGGCCCTCTAAACCATGCAGGGGAGAGTTGGGCTGCATTGAGATCGCCCGAATCGCAGGATTCATTTCCTTCAGCCGGCGCGTAACCCCTGTGAATGTTCCGGACGTACCCAGTCCGGCAAGGAAGTGCGTGATACGGCCCGCAGTCTGCTCCCAGATCTCTATTGCTGTGCCTTCATAGTGCGCTCGCCAGTTTGCTGGATTGTTGTATTGGTCTGCGTAGAAATACTTGTCCGGATAGCGAATAGCCAATTCACGTGCGACAAGCTGGGCGCCGTCTGTCGCTGACAAAGGATCCGTTTCGATAATCTCTACTCCGAACCCGTGCAGTATTCGTTTCCGCTGGATGCTTGCATTCTTCGGCAGACAAATTGTCACGGGAAAGCCACGAGCTGCGCCCAGCATTCCATATGCGATGCCTGTATTACCGCTTGTTGCGTCCAGAATAGTCATGTTGGGACGCAACCTTCCCGTTTGTTCCCCGTCCCGAATCATTGCGAGTGCGGCGCGATCCTTAACTGATCCTCCGGGATTCAAGTGCTCACCTTTTCCGAATACGATTACACCGTTGGGGAGGTCTTGAGTTACCCGGCGAAGACGAATTAATGGCGTACCGCCGACATTTGACTCAATGCTTCCGCCGTGTGGCAGATAGATCGTTTCCAGCAAGCTAGCTGTCATTCCTCTTATTCCATTCAAATGAAAACCGGCCGCTAACTGTCTTAGTCGCGACCGGTTTTGCCTAATAACTCTAAAGTGTTTAGCTGTTAGGTGATCAGCTCCTCACGCCAGCGTACGGCAATCCCAATCGCGCTGCGAATGGCAGCAACAAATGGGACAGTAACAGTAGCAAGCGTGTCTCACGTTCACTCCGGAATTTGGAGATTCCATCGAACGCCGAAATATAGGCAACGAATCTAACCATGTCAAGCGTTCGGGCATGTATCGCATTTATCCACGAATACACACGAAACGACACTAAAACCCTAATTTCAGAACAATTCGCGTTTGTTCGTGTGAATCGTCGTGGTGGAAAGCATTTATCCGCGAAGACACACACAAAAATACTCGGAAGAATTCTCGCGTAGATAAACTTTCTCCTCATAAGGAGATCAAGTGCGCCGCACCGTTGCCGGGCGCCACAAGGAAAGCAGGCGTTTTCCGCTGCTGGTCTGCAGAAGGCTCATAATGCCCATGTAACCAAATCCAAAGCAGAACAACGTCAGAAAAGGAATCGTTCCCCACATTCGAAGGTATGCGGAATAGGTGATAGCTAGTAGAAAATAGATTGAAAAACTCAACTCCAAGAGAGGCAACCAACCGCGTTTCCTCCTGTACTTCTTACGTTTCCAGGTTGAGTCATTGTCTGCTTCGACCTTGTATTTAGGCGTGCGCACGAATTCGGATCTAACTCCCAACATTGCCTCGAGCACAGCCCGCGCATTCGAAAAGGCTAAACCTATTCCCAATGCCATCACTAAAGGAAGATGCAGCAGTCGCGGGGCGCGTTTTTGGTCCAGATACCAGACAGCCGTACCATAGAATAGAGCTACCGATATTGATGAAAAGAAAAGTAGAGGCAGATCCAAAATCATCAGGTGGTAAAACGGCTGGTTGTAGCGGACGAGTAAAAGCGGGAACTGCAGAAAGCTTGCAAGAATCATTAAGGGATAGCTGATATTTCCTGTCAGGCGAAAAAACATCTCCAGCTTTACCCGAAGCGGCAGGGTTGTACCCCATATTCGCGGGTAGAGCTTGATGCCGACCTGCATAACTCCCTTGGCCCAACGACGTTGCTGAGCCTTGAATGCATTAATCTCAACTGGAATTTCGGCTGGCGCCTCCTCGTCAAGCAAGTAAACAAATTTCCAACCCATCAACTGTGCCCGAAAACTTAGATCAGTATCTTCCGTGAGTGTATCGTGTTGCCAGCCACCACTCATCTCGATGGCTCGCCGCCTCCAGATTCCCGCAGTGCCGTTAAAGTTGAAGAAACCGCCAGCCCTATTGCGGGTTGTTTGCTCGACGACAAAGTGTCCATCAAGCATTATGGTCTGCAGACGTGTAAGTAGATTGTAGTTGCCATTGATGTGGGCCCATCGCATTTGAGCACAACCTATTAGAGGGTCGGTGAAAAAATGGATCAGCTTACGCAAACAGTCAGGTTTCGGGACAAAATCGGCATCAAAGATCGCGACTAATTCCCCTTTTGCGACTTTTAAACCATTTTCAAGTGCCCCCGCCTTAAAGCCAGTCCGATCTGACCGATGGATGTAATGGATATCGAAGCCTTCCTTCGCATAACGCTCTACAGTGGCCCTGGCAAGCTTCACTGTCTCGTCAGTTGAGTCGTCAAGAACCTGGATTTCGAGTTTCTGTCGAGGATAGTCAATCTCGGTCACGGCTTTTACCAGCCGTTCGACGACATACATTTCGTTGAAGAGTGGTAGTTGCACGGTTAGGTGAGGTAACTCTTCCTCGCTAAAACGCGCCATAGGTTGGGGAACAATCTTTCGGTAGCGCCAAAAGTCGATTACCTGCTTGATCCGGTAGCCACCATAAACGGCGAGAATTCCGAGAACGGTGAAGTAGATAATGAGAATAAACCAATCGAAAAGATCCATCTGGTAGAGCGGACTAATATTGCCCCAGGTCTTGTAGACCAGATCATGAAAGTACTTGTCGACTAGCTGATTAGGGGTAAGGCCGTTAGGAGGAACTGTGTCTTGAAAAATCATAGCCGGAGATGTAGTTTGCTTTGGTTCGAGGCGGGCACACCTTCAGCCCGTAACTGCTCAGTCCCCTTTGCATTTCAAAGCGCCGCCTGGATGGCCGGACGGCGCAAAGTCGGAAATAGTTCCGCGAGAAGCGGAATTCTAACCTAAAGTAATGGAAACCAAAAACGCCTCAGATCCGTCGCCAGGGTGAACTGTAGTCGCTGGGAGCTGACGCCAACGTTTCATCAGTCACAGTACTGATCTTGCCCTCGTCCTTTTTACCGTCCACTTGCCCACCCAGGCGCTTACTTCGACGCCATCCCAACTCCAGGAAACCTGGCAATACAAAGAACGCCGCGACAGCTCCTAACAGAGCGCCTGTCAATAAACGACTGGCTTGAGTATTTTCCCAGATACCGGCGAAGTGCAAACCAATGTCCAGCGCCAGAGGCACACATGACAGAAACAACCACTTTCTGTCCGGTGCCTGCACCCGTCTCAACGACATCAGAGCAGGATACGCAATTACCCCTATAGCAAATCCTGCATAAATGCCTGTGCAGCGAGCACAAACAGCAAGGGGATAGCTGCTCAGCCCAAACGAACGTTCCGGTATCTGGTGACAAATAAAACTAAAGGCGTGAAAAATTGTTGCACCAACTCCAGGATAACCTAGAGCAAAGGCTAGTGGCGCTAATGCAATTAGCGCTAAGAAGAGTAGAACTCCGAGCGCGGACAGGGTCCAGATTGTAACTGCAATCCTAATTGGGCCACCCTGCGGTATATATTCTCTCGGAGAAGCATACATGGTCTAAAACCTGATGACCGTGTCTGGGCCACCTTCAATGTGCAGTGTATCAACAAAGCGGATATGCCTGGATTCAGTGGTCATTACAACTGAATGGGTACGCTTACCAGAGCCAAAGAATCTGACACCCTTGAGCAAGGCGCCATCGGTTACGCCGGTAGCTGCAAAAATGATCTTCCGACCAGGCGCAAGATCATTTGTGTCGTAAACCTTATTTGAGTCCTTGATCCCCATTGAATCCAGACGCTTGAGTACTTCGTCCTTGGGTGGCACCTTGTTTCTATCAACTCCCAACCGCTCGGGATCGAACACTAACCGAGCCTGAATCTCGCCATTTAGGCACTTCATCGCTGCAGCGGTTATCACGCCTTCGGGTGCGCCTCCGATCCCCATCAAGGCGTGAATATTTGTTCCCGCTACAGCAGCAGAGATACCGGCTGAAAGATCGCCATCGGAAATTAGACGAATGCGCGCGCCGGTCTCACGTACATCAGCGATAAGCTTCTTGTGTCGCGGACGATCGAGGACGATTACAGTGAGATCTTCAATATCTCGCCCCAGCCGCCGAGCTATATTCTTCAAGTTTTCTCTGACGGGTGCATCGAGATCGACCACACCACGGCACGATGGACCAACGACTATCTTGTCCATGTAAATATCTGGAGCATTCAACAGACCACCGCGTTCGGCGGCTGCTAACACTGAGATCGCGTTATTTGCTCCAAGTGCACAGAGGTTTGTACCCTCCAGAGGATCGACGGCAATGTCGACTTCAGGACAGGCTTGGGCCATCTCCTCACTACCGCCGAACCCACCGCCAACCTCTTCGCCGATATAGAGCATCGGGGCTTCGTCACGCTCGCCCTCTCCGATCACTATGCGTCCACGCATCGGCACACTGTCCATCACCTCGCGCATAGCTTCCACAGCAACATGATCAGAGTACTTACGGTCGCCTTGACCCATGGTCCGAGCGGCGGATATTGCCGCTGATTCACACACACGCAAAAAGTCCAAAGACAACTCGCGATCAGTTTTTAATTCGTGACCCATTTTGAGCTCCTGAAAGACGGATTTAATGCGATACGCTTATGAAATTAACGTTCGCAATTGAAGAAATGCGCCTCAATACTAGCAGACGATGCGCACAAATTGTAGGTATCCAAGTCTGACAAACTTCAGTTTGTCGTCCGCAGCAGTTTCACGGAGAAAGCCAAAATAAAAAAAGCAAACTGAAGTTTGCAGAACATAGTTTGCCGGACATAGTTGGTTCAACAACAAAACTAACAAACTTCAACCCAATTTCGTGGTAACCTTGGCCGCACAAGTCCCTTCTCAAATTGCAACAGCGCGTGTGACCCCAGATTTGATTTTGCGGAGACCAAAGAACATGAAAGAAACTCAAAGACCTCTTGTTCTCGACTTAAGTGAGGTTGGCGCTGGTGACGTCAGTCTTGTAGGTGGAAAATGCGCAAGCTTAGGTGAACTCTTCCGGGCTTTGACTCCAAAGGGTGTCCGAGCCATAGATGGCTTCGCCACAACCAGCGAATCATATCGGCTGTTACTCGAAACTAATGGGTTGGGAGACAGACTGCGCGACCTGATGAATGGTCTCGATCATAACGATATTAAGGCGCTGAATAAAGCTGGTCGAGAAGCCCGAGCCCTGATGTTGGATACACCATTGCCTGACGCGGTTCATAAGGCGCTTCTTGATGCTTATCAACGTCTCTGTACACGGCTTGGACGTAACCCTGAAGTAGCCGTGCGCTCGTCCGCAACCGCCGAAGATCTTCCCGATGCGTCATTCGCCGGCCAACAAGACACCATCCTCAACGTACGCGGCGAAGAACGGTTAATCGAAGCTTGCCATCGCTGCTTTGCCTCACTCTGGACCGACCGCGCAATCTCCTATCGTGCGGCTCGCAATTTTGATCACTTTGACGTAGCGCTATCTATTGGTGTGCAGCCAATGGTCAGATCAGATCAGGCGTGCTCTGGCGTCATGTTTTCCCTTGATACCGAGAGTGGCTTTCGCGATGTCGTTGTCATTAATGGAGCCTGGGGCCTGGGTGAAGCCATAGTTCAGGGTATGGCTACTCCCGATGAATGGATCGTGTTCAAACCGACGCTGAAAACTGGAGCGCGCCCAATTGTTAGCCGCCGTCTGGGCAGTAAAGAGGTAAAGATGGTGTATGGCTTGGATGGTCGGGGAACCCGTACACGAGAAGTGGTACAAGCACAGCGATGTCGATTCGTCCTTAGTGACTACGAAGTATTGGAGCTCGCACGATGGGCATGTCTTATTGAAGACCATTACTCGGGGATTGCGGGCCGTCCTACACCAATGGATATTGAGTGGGCGAAAGACGGAATAACAGGCGAGCTCTTCGTCCTACAGGCAAGGCCTGAAACGGTCCATTCCACGAACTCAGAGAACTATATTGAAACTTATAAACTGACGGGTGAACATGGACCTCCGCTCATTACCGGAATTGCCGTCGGTGACAAGATAGGCCACGGTCGCGTTCATGTCCTCGCTGATCCGGATCACCTCGCGGAATTCAACGCGGGGGATGTTCTGGTTACGTCTATGACTGATCCCGCTTGGGAACCTATTATGAAGAAAGCCGCTGCAATCGTAACTGATCGCGGTGGTAGAACCTGTCACAGCGCCATCATCAGTCGCGAACTTGGACTCCCTTGCATAGTTGGAACTGCAAACGCAACGCATGCTCTTCAGTCCGGCACCGAAATAACTGTCTGTTGCGCGGAGGGCGCTCACGGCAACATCTATGAAGGTTTTGTAGATTTCGTTGTAGATCGGCGTGTGGTGGGAGACGAAGGACGGCCCATCACTCAGGTCATGATGAACGTGGGCGATCCAGACCATGCTTTTGCTGTCGCATCGCTTCCAAACGATGGTGTGGGTCTTGCACGACTCGAGTTCATTATTAACAACCACATCGGTATTCACCCAATGGCACTGGTGCGTTATCCACATCTGCAAAGCCAGGAGGATGTGAAGGAGATCGAGTATCGGATAGGCGAAGAGGATCCGAGAGATTTTTTTGTGCGGCGCTTATCGGAAGGCATTGGACGTATTGCTGCAGCTTTTTATCCAAAGCCAGTGATAGTACGGATGTCTGACTTTAAGTCTAATGAATATGCAATGCTCATCGGTGGTAGGGAGTTTGAGCCGTCAGAAGAGAATCCGATGCTAGGTTTTCGCGGCGCGTCCCGATATTACGATGAACGGTATCGGGAGGGCTTCCACCTCGAATGTCTGGCACTACAAAGAGTGCGCGAAGAGATGGGGCTAATAAACGTTAAAGCCATGATCCCATTCTGCCGCACCGTCGAAGAAGGCGAGCGAGTGGTTGATCTTATGGCTGAGTTTGGGCTGAAACAGGGGGAACACGAGCTTGAGATCTATGCCATGTGCGAGCTGCCGGCAAATGTGATCTACGCCGATGAGTTTCTGCGCGTGTTCGATGGTTACTCTATCGGTTCGAATGATCTCACTCAATTGACTCTCGGCCTTGATCGCGACTCGGAAATGGTGGCCCATCTCTTTGACGAAAGAGATGCCGCCGTAGAGCGAATGGTCACTCTGGCAATCGACGCGGCCCATCGAGCAGGAAAGAAGATCGGTATCTGCGGACAGGCGCCGTCCGATTACCCGGACTTTGCACAGTTCCTGGTTGAGAAGGGAATCTCTTCAATCTCTCTGAATCCTGATACGGTTTTGGTGACTACTCACGTAATACTCGAAGCTGAAGCAGCCTTAGCAGCAAAGTCTAAGGAACGCAAATTAAAACCGAATACATCAAGCCGTTCGACAGATGCGCTTGGTACCTCCGTACCAGTGACATTGACGGGAGCCGACTAACGAAGGACACCCGCACGGAATATCTTGAACACTGGCATGCCTAGTCAAAGACGGATAGAATGCGCCGCGAAAACTTCTGAGGAGTAGAGCTTTCAATGGCCACATTGTTAATCGTCGATGACGATAACACTATTCGTGAGACCCTTCACGAACTGTTGGCCGAGGCGCATCAGTGTCATACGGCCGATCGTGCCGAGCAAGCTCTGGCTTATCTCGAGGTGGAAACATATGACGCGGTGATTACGGACATATCAATGCCTGGTTTGGGTGGCCGTGAAATCCTTAAATATGTGCACGACAAGCATCCCACCACACCAGTGATAGTCATTTCGGGAATGTCTAATCAGGCAGAAGCAAAAGCGCTATTAGAGATGGGCGCTTTTGCGTACTTTAATAAACCGTTTCGACTTGAAGAAATTGAATCCGCGGTGGCGCGGGCTATTGCCCGGCACCAGGAATTGAAAACTCATCTCGCCAAGGAGCCTGAAGGCTCAGTAATGAGTGATGAGTAACGAGTGATCAGTCGTTAATTACGTAATCGACGGTGTACTGGTGAGCGATGAACAAAGAAGGAGATCAGCATGAGTGATGAGTGATGAGTGATTCGTTCTTAACCGACCTTGATGGTCTCACCCCTAAAGGAGGACGTATGTCACAGAAGATTAAGCATTTCGAGGACTTCATCGCCTGGCAGAAGGCGCGAAGCTTGACGTCTGAAGTCTATAGGATCTCAAGTCAAGGAAAATGTGCGCGAGATTTCGGACTGAGGGATCAGATTCGAAGGGCGGCGGTGTCGAGCATGTCTAATATTGCCGAAGGTTTCGAACGCGGCAGGCCAGGAGAGTTCCATCACTTCCTCGCTGTAGCAAAAGGATCGTGTGCCGAACTGCGAGCCCAGCTTTATGTGGCCCTTGACGTTGGCTATATCAACACAGCTACATTCAATGGGTTGATGGCTCAAGCTACGGAAGTGGGTAAAATTCTGGGTGGATTGCGTATCTCAGTTGAACGGCGCCGCAATCCGGCTCAAATCTAACAACAGTTGTAATTACTCATCACTCATTATCACTCATCACTCATCACTCATCACTCGGATGACAATACACGATGATAAAAGTCGATATATTGCGGTATGACTATATCCGTACGATAGCGTGACAATGCTGATTCGCGGGCTCGCGTCCCCATCTCGTGCCGAAAACTAACATCGCTCAGAAGCCGGGACGCATCTTCTGCCATCTTTTCTATATTGCCAACTTCGCTAAGGAAACCAGTCTCTCTATCAGTTACTACTTCGGGAATACCGCCCACGCGAGAAGCCACAACTGGAACCTCACAAGCCATTGCCTCGAGAGCTGCTAAACCAAAGGACTCCTGCTCTGAAGGTAACAAAAGAACATCAGATACGGAGAGGTAATCGACAATCTTTGGTTGCTTCCCGACGAACGAGCACTTCTCATAAACACCGAGACAGCGGGCCCGATGTTCGGCGTTGGGCCGTTCGCTACCATCGCCAACCATAACAAGTCTTGCTTTCATATTCTTTTCAAGGACTCGAGCCAGAATCTCAACACAATCAACAGGTCTCTTCACCGGACGAAAATTTGAGACATGAACAAGTAACGGCTCATCGTCTGGCGCTAGTTTGGAGCGTAGGTGAGGAACCGGATTTCTCATGTACTCTGACGGACATACGAAGTTAGGAATTACAGTGATTTCATCAAACTGAAAAATCTCACGAGTAGCATCCTTCAAATAATGCGAGATAGCAGTCACTCCATCCGATTGAACAATACCGTAGCGTGTAATGGGTAAATACGACCGATCAGCTCCGACTAGGGTGATATCAGTACCGTGAAGAGTTGTGATTACAGGAAGACGTTTCAGCGGTTTTAGGGATTCCCGAGCGAGGATGCCACTAATTGAATGTGGAATTGCATAATGGACATGAAGGAGATCAAGGTTCTCAGTCTCAGCGACCGTGGCCATCTTGGTAGCTAATGCAAGTGTGTAGGGTTGATGCTCGAAAAGTGGATAAGACATCATCTCGACTTCGTGGAACCGCACTCGTTCATTTAGTTCAGTTAAACGAGTGGGGAGTGATGAAGAGATGAAATGGACCGTATGGCCTCGTTCGGCAAGTTCCTTTCCTAACTCAGACCCGACGATTCCGCTGCCACCATACGTTGGATAGACTGTAATGCCTATGTTCATTAGGTATTCGTCCGTTGTCAGTTGTCCGTCGTCCGTGGTCCGGTGTAAGTGATCACTTGTCCGTTGCCACTTTCCCAACGCTGACCAGAGATCTGAAAATGGAAAAACTGGCAAACTGTCCACGAACAACTGACAACGGACAACGGACTACTGACAACTGACTATGGACAACGGACCACGAACAAAATGAGGCAGGCGACCCTCGCAATCGCCTGCCTCTATCCTCAACTTGTCTCACCTCGTGTAAGGGGGGCAAGTGAGAGGGGACGGAGTATATTCCCGCATGTTACTTTTAGCAATAAGTCTTTTATCACAATTCTATGCTTTTCTGGACCAGGCCAAATTAGCAGATTTCTCACCAAACTTTAACCCATCCGCGGATGAAACTGCCTGCAGAAATAGTATATCCAGCCTATCGGAATCCCCATCCTCGTAAACCACGCTCGCTCGCCTGCGCTTATTGCTCAAACCCGGTATAATAACCTCATCATGTGCAAAATTTTTACCATTGTAGAGAGTAAAGTACGGGGAGATTCGTCCGATGCCAAAAATAAGCGATATCGAAGAAACACCTAATCCGAATGCCGTCAAATTCATACTGAGGGAACCGGTTAGCAGTGGTACTGTTCATTCTTACAACTCGGCAGAAGCCGCCGCAACCGATGCGCTAGCAAAGTCCATCTTTGATGTCGGCAATGTTGTATCTGTGTTTTACATGGACCGCATGATCACGGTAGAAAAAGACGATGAAGGCGATTGGGATGACTTGCTTCCGAATCTGGCTGTGCCAATCCGAGCCGCCGAAGGTGTCTCGACAGGTTCCGCCGCCGCCGCCGCTGTCGGAGGTTCAATTGCGGCTGTCACAAGCGATGATCCGAGGTTGATAAAGATTAATGAGATTCTCGATGAGCGGGTTCGTCCTGCTTTGATGGGTGATGGTGGTTACCTCGAGGTACTCGGGCTTCAGGATCATACGCTGAGTATTCGGTATCAGGGCGCCTGTGGCAGTTGCCCAAGCTCGCTTACGGGAACTTTGATGGCGATTGAAGGAATGCTCAAGCAGGAAGTAGATCCCGAGCTCGAAGTTATTGCTGTTTAATTTTGGAGCACGGCCTGCCGCCGCTTTTGCCTTGCTAATTCCAACGATGATTCTCGAAATTTCCTAAAGAAAAGCGGCGGGAGGCCGCCGCACTCAAAAAGGGCGAAAGATTTGCCACCCTTGCGTTTAATCATCGGGCTCTAAAGTTTTAAATGTTTGTCTCTTCTGATAGGTGAGATCCTATGGGTCAGCCTTCTTCCCTCCTTCTTACCGTCTTTAATCTGTTTCAGAGGCCTTAGGTCTTGGATCTTTGGTGTTTGGTTTTTGGTTTTTGGTCTTCGGCCTTTGGCCTTCGGAGCGGAAGCTCAAAAACCCAAATCCCAAGACCAAAGACCTAAGAATAAATATTCATTGGACGTGAGAGCAGTGTGACCGGATCGTCTACATTGAGTGCTTCACGTACATAAAACGCTTCACCGGCTGCCACACCAATGAGCGAGCCGTAGTAGCGCATCCGGTATTCGATCTCTTCAAGAAAACCTTCCTTACTTATTCGAGTGATTGGCTCCTGTGATTCGGGATCGTAAAACTGGGAAGCATGCGCGTTGATAGCTTTCATCTTTTCTTCGACAAACTCGGATACGTCAACAATGAAAGATGGCGCCACCAACCGTGAGAAGACGGTGTGCATAATAGCGGGCATCGAAACAGGCGCCTGGCCAAAGTCCTCATCGTAACGACTCATCGTTGCAAGACGAGCCGCCTGACGCACGATAGTACAGGTGTGAGCATGATCCGGGTGTGGATCATCCCAATGATTGGTTAGCAACACCTTTGGCCGATACGTTCTTATCACTCGAACGAGGGTTGTTCGTGCTTCCTCCGTGGGCCAGATGTGGCCGTCCGGCTGTTTCAAATTCAACCGCACATCCAACTTCAGAATTTGCGCAGCAGCGAGTGACTCCTGAGCGCGCACATCAGGGGTGCCTCGGGTTCCCATCTCTCCGCGAGTCATATCGCACACGCCGGTTCGATAGCCAATTGACTTGAGTCTCAGCAGCGTACCAGACACGCTGAGTTCTGCATCATCGGGATGCGAAAAGATAGCCAACGCGTCAAGTTCAGTGGATGCACTACTCGTCATTGAATGGTAAATGGTAAATGGTAAATGGTGAATGGTAAATGGTGAATCCGTGAATGGAATCGTGAATGGAATCGTGAATCGTAAATCGGGAATCGTTAAAGGTAACTTGTTCGGTTCGGATGCACGATCGACAATTCAC
>CAZNPP010000047.1:22812-25254 GCA_964574785.1 uncultured Chloracidobacterium sp.
ATCGGGAATCGTTAAAGGTAACTTGTTCGGTTCGGATGCACGATCGACAATTCACGATTCACGACGATTCACCATTCACCATTTACCATTTACCATTTACCATTCCGACTTCTGACTCCTGACTTCTAACTTCGTTTCGAGTTGACTGATAAGAAACGATGGGTATCATTGTCCCAACACACTGACTCGTTACCCTCAGAGAGAAGGAAAAATCTTGGATGAAGCTCGTGATCCTCGGCTCGGGGACATCTGTACCACATGCCAACCGAGCGTCTGCGGCTTTCTGGCTCGAGGCTAGCGAGAAACGTTTGCTGTTGGATGTGAGTGCAGATGCACCCCATCGTATGGCGGAAGAGGGATTGGCGTGGGACGATCTCGACGCGATATGGGTGAGCCATTTCCATCTCGATCATGCGGCGGGTTTGGCAAACTTTCTTTTTGGTACTAAGTGGGCGCCACAAACGCAGACACGCTCGAAACCTCTGAGGATTTACGGTGGTGAAGGCCTTAATGCATTCATCCTGGCTTTCGATAAAGCGGGTAATTACGGACTATTAGAACAGCCCTTTGAGATCAAAGTTACTGAGGTAGAAGCCGGTGCGGAGTTTGAAATAGTATCGGGCGTGAACGCACGGACATTTTCAACTCCGCACACGGAAGAGAGCCTCGCAATTCGATTGGCAGAGAGTCAAGACGCCTCGCTCGTTTACACGTCCGATACTGGTTATTCTGAAGATCTTTCTCGATTTGCACATAAGGTTGATCTACTGCTCATGGAATGTTCATTCCGCCAAAACAAGCCGGTACCGACACACCTCGAGTTAGCAGATGCGATGAGAATTGCACATATGTCTAAGCCAGCAAGGGTTGTTCTTACCCATCTTTACCCAGAGTGGGACAATTACGATCTTGTCGCGGAAGCACGGTTATATTGGGCCGGAGAAACAATTGAAGCGGTCGACGGTTTAAGGCTCGAGTTCTAAAATAGGAAGAGTAAATGAAATGTTAGGTACAACTCGTATCCTCCTCATCCCTCTCGCAAGCTTAATCGCCTTCATTTTTTTATTCCCCGACATATCTTATTTACAACAGGTACCCAGAAGTACAGGAAATGGGAGCAATAGCAGAGAGGAAATATCACTTGTCGAAATTGGTGGCGCCCCGAAAACTCGACATTTGGCCACGCTACCTGAAACCATCAAGGTCATTTCCTACAACATCCGCTGGCGCGGCGGCGACGAACTACGAGAAATGATCAGTCTTTTTAAAAACGATGCAGAAATCGGTGGTGCAACTATTTTGGGCCTACAGGAAGTAGACAGGAATAAGCGCCGCACAAAACATACAAACACAGTGAAGTGGATCGCCGAAGAACTCGGTATGCATTACGCCTGGGCCGCTCCACCAAACACAAAGCCGGGGCAGGAAGAAGAAACTGGTGTAGCCATTCTTAGCTATTATCCACTGGCGGATATTCAACGCATTGTCCTTCCTCATGAAGGTCCGGGAGGAAGACGAAGGGTCGCGCTCGGAGCTACAGTAATGATTGGCGACATACCGCTTCGCTTTTATTCGGTCCACTCCGAAACCAGACTGGCAGTTCACAAAAAGCTCGATCAAATGAGAGCTGTACTGAACGATCTCGACAAATATCCAAAAGATATGGGAGCGATCGTTTTGGGTGATCTGAATACGTGGGAACGCAGCGCCGTGAAACGAACTGCTGAACTCTTCAGATCCGCTAATTTTAGAACGCCTTTTGACAATGGGAAGTCTACTTTTTTTCGTAAGGTACTGCTTCTGGAAATCAATCTGAAGCTCGATTGGATCTGGCTTCGTGGCTTTGACTCAGCAAAACATGGCATTGAGCGTGATATCGAATTATCCGATCACTGGCCATTGTGGACTGTCATAAGGCTTGACACCAACAACAGAAACAGTGGGCCGAGCTCTGCAAAATAATTTTTAACATCTTTCCAGGCGTTAATTCTCCGGAGCGCAATGTATGAAGTGTTCTAACTGTGGCAGGCGAGCTGGATGGATGAGAATTCGCTGCCCCGCCTGTCGTGCTCGACTGGTCCAATGGTACATTCTCGCCACCCTTCTCATATTAGCCGCATGTTATGGCGCACTTGTTCTGCTTGATGGCTTGGCCTGAATGGTTAATGGTGAATGGTAAATGGGTGAAGAAACTCCCAAGACTAAAAGTACAGGGTATCCTGAACTAACAACTGACCACGAAGAACCCAAAACTAACCACTGACTTTTTCTTGCGTAATATTTTGCCAGAGGAGTTTCTGGAGAGAAGACGTTAGCGAGGTCGGACTTTTGACTCCTCTCTTCAGAAACTCCTAGTTCCAACATACCCTAAACTTCAGTTTAGGGTATCTCAATTTCGCCCTAACTCCACTACTCCAATTCTTTCCTTCCCTTCACAAACCC